>SOIH01000098.1 GCA_004376895.1 Anaerolineales bacterium
GACCATCGCTACCATTTTCACGTATCCCGCGGGGTCCGCTCCAGCGATTTGTTATGCGGCCCTCCGCTATCAGGAAGATTGCCTGAGGCAAGGAAGGTCTCTATCGCAGACAGGTATTCATCTCGCTTGATGAGCGGCGCGGCGTGCCCCGTGCCACTAAATATATGGAGTTTTGCCTGAGGGTACAGAGCCTTCATGGCTTCTCGTACAGGTTCGGGTGTCCCGGGGTCATTGTCCGACATGATGAGCAAGACGGAGCCCGGCCACTCCTGGAGATCTTGTGGCGTGAAGGTGAAGTTCATGTCAAATTCAACGACGCGGCGAAAGGTGTTGATAATGCTCTCTTTGGTCAGGTGATAGCCGACAATCTCCCTCAGTTGCGCTTTGATCAATTCCAAGTCCGCCCCTCCGCGCTCTTCTGGGACCAATCCGGCCAATCGTTTCCTAAACAATGTTTGCAGCATCCCCATTGGAAGGAAAGTCAACCATCGCAACGCCACTGCGCTTCTTTTTCCCCGTCGAGGATCGGGAGGAGAAGTGTGGGATAAAACGAGCTTATCCGTCTTGTCAGGGTGATGACGAACGAAGACCTGGGCAAGAAATCCACCGTAGGAACCGCCAACCACATGGGCCTTGCGGATGCTTTCTCTGGTCAAAAGCGTTGAGATCCCGTCAGCTAGTGCAGCCATGCTATTCACAGGTGGATAGGACAGGGAAACTACACGATAGCGGTCAGCAAAGTGGGGGAGAACCAACCAAGCCAAGTCTGCCGTTCCATGTGCTCCCGGCAGTAACAGGACCGTTTCTGTGCCCTGGCCGCCAGCGATATACCGCCAAGGGACATTGTTGATTGCCATTTGCTTGTATGGATAGGCTGCGCGGAACCTGTGCAACGTTTCGACCTGCGCAGCAGGAACGTCCCGGTAAATTCTCGCTACCTTTTTGATTTCAAATTCCAGCATAAGTGAGCTTCGCTTGGTTGGCTTTCGTTAATCCATAAGGCCGCATAACGGCTTTGAGCTGAGCGGCCGGGGCATTCCCGACCGCTACCTTTTCTTCTTACTCCTATCATACAACTTTGCTAGTAAATCGCGCAGCTTCCCCGGTCCGCTCCAGCGAATGGTTATGCGGCTCATGATTTGGCCCTTTCTATTTTGCAGATGAGCCTATCGTTTCATTTAGCTTTAATGTTACTGACCAATATCTGGCAACCATATGCATCTGGGATTCCACATATGAGCTGCCCGGAAATGATGACAACCCGATTGGTGTCTCTGATGTTTTCTATTTCGTCAGTGAATAGAGGCATCCCATCCTCTCCAAACATGGACTCGATGCCAAATCGAATGGGGAACTCTCCTTCTAATATGAAATAATCGTCAAATTGCATGCCAAATTCGAAACTATAGATCTTTCCCTCCCATCCTTCAACTGGTTCTGGATCTGTGATTTCGATCCCCGATCGTACTCGAGTAACAAGCAGCTGGCAGCCGCCATAATCAATAACTTCACACATTAGTTTGCCCCAGAAGTGTGCATATTTACCGGGTTCATCCTTATCCCGGAGTTCCACAATCTTCAGCTCAATAGTTTCATCTGCACCTTCAATACCGAACTCCCCTGTTCCTTCTGGGTCCAGCACAACGTAATCGTCGAACTGAGCACCAAAAGATGTGCTAAGTACATACCCTAGCCACCCAACAACTGGCACTCCAGTTTCCGAAGGTTCGATGGTTCTTTCTCCTTCATATTCTCCGACAGGCGGCTCATCCTCATCGATGCTAGATATGGGACTGGGTGAAGCTTTTGGCTCAGTTTCCTTCGTGTCAGGGGTCTCGGGAAGAGGCTTCCCACACGAAGGAACAGCGAAGATTGCTAAAGTGAGTGCCACGAACAGTAGAAATTTCACGCGTTGAAACATTGCTTAACCTCCCGGGACAAGATTCGCTTGTCCACTTGTTTTATTCCTCACAATAGACGTTGTTCGTGACGTTTTTGTTCCGAGGTTCAATACAATGAAAGTTGGAAGATTACGTCTATCTGGCTTTGCATATAGCCGCATAATGGTGAAGCTGAGCCGCCGCCGGGTTTGCAGCAGAGCCATCCTGAATAAGACCACCTGCAAAAGCACTGTACTTTCGATTTCGGCGCTAGATTAGGCGGTCGGCTCCAGCGGATGTTAGGCGCAGTTTCGAATGTAAAAGAACCATCAACTCAGGCTTCGACCAATTTGAAAAGCCCGGTGCATTACCTCTGGCCTTTTGTCAACGGTGTCCTCTTCGGTAAGGCCTACTTTGGCAACGATTAGCCTCTCAACTACCGGAATTTCCAACACGTTCATTACCACGTTAATGGGTTCTATCGTTTCTTGGAATAAATCGGTACAGCCTTGCACAATAATGATGGCCTTCTTTCCACCAGGCACGCGGGATCGTTTGGCTACATGCTTGTCTTCGTCCACTTCATAGATCAACTGACTGTTGCAGAACCGATCCAACCAGTTTTTCATGTAGCCTGTGACTGATCGGTTGGAGGAGGGTGTCGCAACGATCAGTACATCCGCCTCGAAAAGCTGCTTGAGATGCTCCATGAAGCCATCATCAATGGGGCAAACACCAGGCGTAGCTTCCCAACATTCTCCACACCAATTGCAATAATCCAGGTAGAGATCTACCAGATGAACCACTTCGCACTGGTGGTTGTTTTCACTGGCTCCTCGGAATATCTCGCTGATTAGCTTGTACGTATTCCCGTTTTTGTGAGGGCTGCCATTGATGCCCAATATCTTCATTTGGACCTCCCTCTGGGTGGGTGGTTCTCTGCGCCTAACGGTTGGAGCTAAGCTGCTCCGCTCGTGCCCAGGACCTAAAAGGGCCTATCCCGCGGGGTCAGCTTCAGCGCCTTGTTAGGCTTTCCCACTCTCACTATGGCAGATATGAAGGTCTGTGCCCCAAGGAAGCCATTCATTCATAGTTGCACATAACGTCAAATTGTACTTATTTCGGTATTCCTTTATGTTGTTTTTCGTCGTCCTTTG
>SOIH01000278.1 GCA_004376895.1 Anaerolineales bacterium
TGGCGGTCGGACTTGGTTCGGCGCTCCAGCTCCTGATTAAGCATTCCGCTCGGGGGAATGTCGTCACTGGATTGCTTCTGATGCCCTTATGGGCGCTCTTCGGGGCAAATTGGACGCAACTGGGTGTGGCATTGGCTGTTGGGGTCGTAATCTCCGGCCGCGCCTTAGCCGATTGGAGTCGCGTCTACCGCGAACTGTGGTTTGATAGAGAATAAGATCCCCGCTTGAACAACTTTCCGCAGGAGCGAACATCCCGCGGCCACAACCTCCCGCAGGTTCAAAACCCGCGGGAGGTTTAATGTAGAAATACATCATCGGTAGTAGACCGCAGGCGCAGCCTGCTGCGTCTCTACGTTCAGGGATTATGGTCGGGTGTCAAACCACCCTCAGCATCCCCCTTTGCTGCGGGGAAATTTTATTGGTCGTTATCCTGTAGGTGGTGGGTTTTGTGTAAACGTCGGGCTGGGGGTGGGCGTCAAGGTTGGTGTGGGCGTTAAGGTTGCCGTGGGCGTGGGCGTCGGTGTGAGGGTGACCGTCGGTGTGGCTGTTGGCGTGGGGGTCGGGGTCGGCATCAGGATGTTCAGATGCAGTTCAGTAAAGGCGACGCCGCCTCGCTTGCTGCGAACCGCAAGCCGGAGTGTCACCGGACCGTTCGGCAGGTTTGAGATATCCCAATTGATCAGTTGTTCAGGCTGCTTAATCTGCGAGTCGCTGTGAGCGATATCAGGCCAATAGGTAGGGTTGCTGCCGAGGCCGTATTCGAGGATCCAATCTCTGAAGTCATTCGTCGCTGCCGCTTGCCCGAATATTTCCAGTGGACTCGTGGAGATCGTGGCTCCTTCGGAGGGATGGGTGAAGGCCAGGATAGGCTGGGGGCTGTCGCTGGAGCACACTGCTTCAGGTATGAAGAAAAGAGGATGATCTTCGAAGCCCATATCCTCAGCCCATTTTTCCCCTGCAGAGGTCTCATTGAGCCACTTACGCGCCCAGGGATCGTGCACGTTCAGCCCTAACTTCTCATCCACGTACGTCGCGCACTCAGGGGAAGCCAGTTCGAGCGCGAAGCTGTCCACCCACACCTCCCGCCATAGATCTTGCTCTTTTGGAAGCGGGGGTTGGTCGTGGACAAAAATCTCGCTCTTCTGTGATGGACACCATTCAGAGGCTTCTGCACCGGAAACGGTACAAACGACGCGATCGATGATGCCGCTGGGGCGGATCACCGCGGTTGGTTGACCGCCGGTCAGGCGATTTTGTGCATATTGCATGAATTGGTTCCAGATAGGAGCGGCACCTGTCAGACCTGAGGTGTTCTCCATTGGGGTGTAATCCGCGTTGCCAACCCAAACGCCGACGGCGAGATCAGGAGTGTAGCCCAATGTCCAATTATCGCGGAAATCGTTCGTCGTGCCCGTCTTCGCGGCTGCCTTGAAGGGTAATTTGAGCAGCGAGTTAGGGCCAAACGCGGGCGTTCGAGCGGCGTTATCGCTGAGAATGTCAGTGATAAGGTAGGCATGCTCGGGGCGGATGACCTGGTCGTCTGCGGGAGTTTCGTACTGATAGACGACGGCGCCCTGCCGGTCTTCGATGCGCAAAATGCTTGTAGGAGGGATGCGATTCCCATTGTTCGCCAGGGTTGCATAGGCTGAAGTCAGATCGAGCAAGGTGACATCTCCACCACCCAGCGTAAGGGAGAGACCGTAGTCGTCGCGGTCGAATGTTGTGATCCCCATGCGGTGAGCGAGGGCAATGAACCCGTCTTCTGTAGATGTCTCAGGGTTGTTATAAATTCCGACAAAATTAAGCGTCTTGACGGCAGGTATGTTGTATGAGTTCGCCAACGCCGAGCGGGCGGTAACCGGGCCATGGAAGCGCTCGTCGTAATTCACAGGCTCATAGGGCGGGCGGGGATCATTCGGATTCCCCGAAGGCGGGAACTCTGAAGGGACGTCCCAGATGAGCGTAGCCGGGGTCCACCCCATCTCAAATGCGGCGGTGTAGGTAAGTGGTTTGATCGAGGATCCCGGTTGACGGGGGCGTACGGCCATATTGATCTGACCATCGTTGGCTTCGTAGTCAGCCGAACCGATCATGGACAGGATTTCGCCTGAGCTCGGGCGGATGGTTACCAGAGCGCCATTCGTGGCGCGATGGTCCGCCAGGGCTTCGACCTGTGTGCGCACAATCTCCTGTGCTTCAGACTGCAGCACCGGGTCTAAGGTTGTGTAGACGGTGAAGCCCGAGCGGTAGATCGTCTGCGGGTCATATAATTGCTCAAGTTCACCGCGTACGAAAGTCACCCAATGTGGATATCTAATCTGGATGTCGGGCTGCCGGAATTCGTAATTGATAATCTCGGCTGCAGCGCTGCCCGCCTCTTCGGGCGATATGCAGATTGGTTGCTGCGTGGAGCTCACGAAGATGCATCCATCCTCAACGCTGGTATCCACCATCAGCGTGAGTACCTGGCGATGACGGTTCAGGGTGGCCTCGCGGTTCGTGTAGATATCGTAAACTGAAGGCGCCTGAATGAGCCCCGCAAGGAAGGATGCCTGAGCGAGCGTCAATTTGTCGGCAGTGGTGTTGAAATAGGTCTCCGCCGCCGCTTCCACACCGTAGGCAAGATTCCCGAAATAATGCTGGTTGAGATAAAGCTCGAGTATCTCCTCTTTCGAGTATCGGCGTGTGATCTCCGCCGCGAGCAGGACCTCGCGCATCTTGCGCCGCGCTGTCACCCGGGTCCGTTCTTCCGGGGATAAGAGCAGGTTGCGCGCCACCTGCTGGGTGATGGTGGAAGCCCCAGAAACGACACTCCCTTGCGTGTAATTCTGCCAGAAAGCCCTTGCTATCGCCCAGACATCAAAACCGGGGTGACTGTAAAACTGGGAATCTTCCGTGGCGATAATCCCCGCGACCATGTAGGGGGAGATCTCTTCCAGCGGGACGTAGGTTCGGCGGCCTGCTTGGGGATCGAGGATTTCGTAAAGCAGATTTCCCTCACGATCGAGGATGCGTGTTGTTTCAAATTGCGCGGCATGTTCGTGCAGATCTTCGACGGAGGGGAGGCTGGCGGCCAGCGAGTAGTACTGGTAAACCCCGAAGGAGACGATTCCGATCACTATGGCGATGAAAACAAAGGCTCCGAAAATGGCCATTCGCAGCGCGCACCCGCCGCAGGTATCCCATCGCTTCCAATCCTTGCCGCGTGGTTCTTCGGGTTGGGAGGGAGGGATGTAGGCGGAGGGTCCAACCTGTGTGGCGCCGATATCCGTCTCGGGCACACGCTGAGGTAAAACCTCAGCATCCGACTTGAAGTCCTGTTCTGGGCTGGGACCGCTAGAGGTCTCCTGTGTGGGAGGGGCGTTCGCTGCCTGTGCCTGACCGTCCTCGGTCAGATCATGTTCGAAGGGTTCGGTCTCGAAAAGGTCGGGGGAGCCTTGAACCATCCCATCGCCTATGAGTTTTGGATCATCCTCTGGGGGTATGTCAGGCATAGTGGACGACTTCTCAGAGGAGATATTGCCCTCCAGCAGGCGTCTGAACCGCTCCTGAGGGCTGTCGTTATTGTCCTGAAGGTCGGATGGATGGACGTCCGATTCCAGAGGTCGGTCGTTTTCGGGCTCGGGGTGAACCGGCCCCTTTTCATTGGAGAGATCGTCCGCTGGATCGCTCATGGCTCGTGATTATAGCATGCAGCAGGTGAAGGGAAGGAGCACTCTACATGACCAAGATAACTAGTCAGAAAATCTTTTTCCTTACTTAATAAACTACGCCTCGCCGGCTTGGCTTTGAACGAGGACTGTCCAGATCCCCCTCATAACCGTTTGATCGTCCTGGTTGCGCACGTCGAGCGAGAGAAGTATTGAGCCGCCGCCCAGTTGGGGCATTGCTTTCTTTCCCGTTACCTCCATGATAACGTGAATGGTTTCCCCGATGAAGACCGGCTGGCTGAATTTCCAGTTTTTTATCTCGCGAAAGGCGAGCACCGTCCCCTCCATGATGCCGGTTCGCACGGCGAGACCGGAGACGATGGAAATAATCAAAAGACCGTGGGCGACACGCTGACCGATGGCGGTATTTTTTACATACTCAGCATCGGTGTGAATTGAATTGAAGTCGCCGGATAACCCCGCGAACGTAACCACATCGGCTTCGGTGATCGTCCGACCGGGGCTAGTGATTCGCTGGCCCAGTTCGAACTCCTCGAAATACAAGCCTTGATTTGTTAGTTTCATGGGCATCGAGCACCTCTCCATATAGTACGCGCCAAGGGTACTCCCGTTTTCCTTCGACCCCCGAAACTGACGGGGGTAGCCCCCGGAACTGACGGGGGTGAGATACCAGGAGGATATACCGGGAGGAGTCGTCACAAGGAAGTAACGCTATTCTAGCACGAGACGCACGCCAGTGAACACGATAAGCAGATGTTTGGGGGGGCGCCAATTCGGGCGTTGCCACGGCGCGATTATTCCAGGATTCCTTTGACGATTTCTTGGTAGCTTCATACAATCAAAGTATGAAACCATGGTCGATTCCTCTTGATGGACCGATTGCTCTACGTTTAGCCTGTGACACTCGCTTCTCAGACATCGATATCGCCGATGACCATATCTGGGAATTAAAGATTGAATCAGAGGAACCTCCCTCTCTTTCCCTGAATACGACGTATGGGTTACGAGCTAGAGCAATGCGAATTTTCCCTGGTTTTGGGCTGGGGGACCGCTTCATCTCGAACCCGGCGCGTTTCCACACCACGCCGGTAGTACGGTCAATTCTGCCTGACTATGTAAGGCTCGACTTCAGTCCCTTCAACCACGTGGGTGTCATTGCTGAATATTGGGTCCCCGGCTCACATGTTGTTATGGGCAGGTTCACGATCTCGAACCGAAGAGCCGAACCCCAAGATATCCACCTCCGATTATATGGCCTGCTTCACCCCGGAGAAGATCCCCAGGCTCTCGGTGAGAGCATCTTTCAAGGGGTCAGCGTGTTGTCCGGTCAAACCGCTGGGCTGCACCCTGTAATTTTTCTATCCGGCGGCGCTCGCGTTGAACCGGCGCCCTACCCAACTCTGGGCGTTCATGGACGCCTCTTGCCGGGAGAGGTTGGCACCTGGGTTTGGGCACAAGCAGCCGAGGGCACAACGAATCAATCTTTCATCGAGGCGCGGGAACGGACTCAATGTGATTGGGATAAGGAGCGCGCCCGTGTGGAGCTGGAAAACAGCGGGTTAGTTGAGATCGAATCAGGAGAGCCCGATTGGGATACCGCTTTCTGGCTGACTCAAAAAGAGATTTTAGGGAACCTCGTCGGACCGGTGAAATTTCAGCCCGGGTCTGTTTTAGTTAAGCGCAGAGGGATGGACGATGGCTTCTCCCCGAGCGAGGACGGAGATGGCTTCAGTCCTCAAGGATCCGGGTATACAGCAGAGGATGCGTTCCTGGCAATCTCGCAGATTCTTCCTGCGGCGCCGTCCCTCTCTAGGGGACTTATTGGGAATTTTCTAAAAACGCAGGATGCAGAAGGCGAGATAGAGTGGCTTCCCAATATTAGCCGCAAGCGCAGCGGGCTTCACAGTATCCCGCTTCTGGCGACGTTAGCCTGGAGGGTATATCAGCATACCGAGGACGCCGGCTGGCTGCGGCAGATATTCACACCGCTCAGGCGCTTCGTGGAAGCGTGGTTCGACCAGCGCCATGACCGGGATCAAGATGGATGGCCGGAATGGGACTACGCAGCTCATTCCGGGTTCGACGACTGGCCCGCGTTTGCACGCTGGCATCGCTGGAGTCAGGGGCTGGACATCTCGATGGCTGAAACTGTCGATCTAGCCTCCTACCTTTATCGTGAGATCCAGTCTTTGAACCATATCGCCCGCGAAATCGGACGGGAGCGTGCTCTCGAAAGTATTGAACCGCGTTTGGCGATTCTCAAAGATGCAGTTGAGTCGACCTGGTCGGTGCAGCGAAATATCTATCGGCAGAGAGATCGAGACCTGGACATATCCCTCACGGGAAAACGGCTGGGCAAAGGACGTGGAGATTATTCATTCGAAGTGAAGCGCTCCTTCGACCCGCCGGTGCGGGTCCTTGTCCGTATCCATGGTTCGGAGAAGGACACCCGGAAGCTCAAGATACTTATCCATAGTCGTGGACGTCGAGGGCGCTCCCGCGTCGAACGGATTACGTATCGCAAGTTTCAATGGTTCTGGAAGACGGGGGTGTTCACGAGCGAAAAACTCAACACCACGATCGAGCGGGTCGAAGTACAGGGATTGGGCAAAGAAATCTCCTCCGAAATCTGGCTGCCAGATACTACGCGTATTGATCAATCTCTGCTTCTCCCTCTCTGGGCGGGGATCCCGGATCCGGCGCGCGCCGATAAGCTCATCTCGAAAACGTTGACCGACCCCGACCAGTTTTGGCGCCCCTATGGCATCCCTGTTTGCTCTGCTAAGGACCCGTCCTACGCGCCGGATAATCAAGACGGTGCAGGCGCAGTGTGGATGTTCTGGAATCTATTGCTCGGAGAGGGTCTGGTGAGTTATGGATTCCATGAGGAGGCTGCCGAACTGGTCACCCGGCTGATGCGAAACGTGGTCGGTGCCCTGAAGGACGATAAGGCCTTTCGTGCACGGTATAACCCGGATCAAGAGGGAGGCGTGGGCGGGCGTGGGCATATCGAAGGCGTGGCACCGCTCAGTCTATTCCTGCAGACTTTGGGCGTTAGACTAATCACTCCCCGCAAGGTCTGGATCAGACCGGGCAACCCTTATCCATGGCCTGTAACGCTGCGTTGGCGGGGGCTGATTGTGCAGTGTGAGCAAGGCGAGACGCGGGTGACGTTCCCTGATGGTCAGGAAGTGGTCCTTCAGGATGCCGAAGCTCAAATCGTTGAACAGGTTCTTGGCCCGGAGCAGGACCCGGCGATGGAGGAGCCAGACTCAGCGGAAGATGCCGGGGGTTAACGAAGTGGGTGTGCAGCCTTGGAAGTTATTCGTCCGAGCAGTGAAGAGGAGTCTCTGGTAGAGCAAGCCGCAGACATTGAAGCGGAGAATCGCCGGGATGGAGACTGTTGAGTTAGAGGAGGGGGAGCACGCAGGTGAGATTGCCCGCTTGAGATAATATTCCGCTTAGCGATCGCTCTCCGTTTTGGATCTCAGAATCGAATACATTTCAAGATCTTCAAACTCCCCCCATTTCTTAATATGGTGTCTTAATCGGCCTTCGTATTTCATGCCCGCTTTCTGCATGACCCGACCGGAAGCGGGATTCTTGAGAAAATGCGTGGCGAATATCCGTTCGAGCCCAAGAGAATCTAACCCATGCTGAAGCACGGCTATCATGGCTTCGGTGCAGTACCCTTTGCCCCAATGGGGTTTTCCAATCCAGTAGCCTATCTCAGCCCGCTCATGCGCTGCCGTGATCTCGAGTCCGATCGCGCCGATCAGTCTCCCGCTATCTCCTAACGTGATCGCAAAACGAACAGCCTGTCCGTTTTCAAAGGCATCTCTGTGTGTTCCGATCCACTCCTCGGCCATCTCCCGGGTGTAAGGGTGAGGGATATTCAACGTGGTAGCAGCGATCGTTTTTGCCGATACATACTTATGTACAGCGGGAGCGTCATCCATCTGGAAAGCACGCAGGATGAGCCGTTCGGTCTGCAGGGTTGGGAATTCGGACATGGAGTTTCTTCCTCACGTGGGTTTGGTCCGGGCGCGGTCTGGCGGGTCAGCAGCCGATATAAGAAAGGAGACTGTTGAATCATCAGGGCGAAGGTCGATAAATGGATTTATCCCCCGGCTGTTTTGTCGGGGGAGCGGTGGAAGCTCTCCACTCGATAGGTTGAAATCTCCAACTCACCACGCTTCCAAGCCTCGGCAGGAAGCCGCGCTTTTTGACAGAGCATAGTGAGAAAGTGCTCAGGACCATCTACTTTCTTCCAAACCTGGGGCAGGAAGGTCGCTCTTTTGAGACCTTGAACGATCGTGACGCCGTCCAGTCCAGGGACAAGCAGGTTGGGGATTTCATTTGGCGCGTTATATTCAAGAGGTTGTGGTGTCGTCAATACCGAGATTTCAATCTCCGTATCCTCAATCTCGTCAGTCTGGAGCGGGGGGAAGCGGGGGTCATCGGTCGCAGCGGCGCACGCCCGCAACACTACATCTTGGGCAAGCGAGAATTCATGCTTGAGCGTGCCGATGCAGCCGCGCAGAAGACCGTTGCGGGTCAGCGTAACGAATGATGCCCCGGGCTGCTGTAAGCGATCCGGCAGCGAGTCGAGATCGACGCGAGGGGGACGATTTTGATGAACCGCAGCCACGATGGATTGGTCGGCAAGATCGAGAAGGATTTGCTTTTCTCGTTCACTCAATAGAGCTTCCACATGCATCTCCTCCAGCAAACCTTTAAAACACACCTCTAAGTATAGCAAGGATGGTTTGCGATTGGGTACTGGCAAGTGCTTCGGTTTGAGTATTTGAAGAATCCCGGCGGCGCGCTCGTGCTTTACACCCAGGATGGGCGGGTCAAGACCCGGAGCTATGAGGGGAAGAGCGTTCTACGTATCGCTGGGACGAAGTGAGTGAGATTTTCGAGTTCTTCCGCAAATCGCCCGCGAAGCTCTTCGGAGCCGATCAGAAGTGCGGGTACCGGGTTACGTGTATGCCCGCGCTGGCTGAGGTCTTCCAGGTTGCCATGATCAGAGGTCAGGACGATCAGGTCCTGGTGTCCTTCCTGTGTTTGCAGCAAACCGGAGAGGACGGCGTCGAATACCTCTAGGAGAGCGATAGCGGAATTCATGTTCTGACGGTGACCGGCGTAATCGCTGGGCCAGAAATCGAACCAGGCGAGATCGTACCGGGTGGCAACTTGAGCGAGTTTCGCGCCCGCCTCAGCGGGCGAATATATCGGGACTGGTGGAAATTCAGGTCTCGCAGCCCAACCTTCACCCGTGAAATCGACAGAGAGCGCACGACCGTCTTGTATGTCTTTGGTGGTCATAAGCGGCAACCCAGCAGCTGTCACGGCGAGGGGAATGGCAGAATAGAGACGGTGCCCCCGTTCGATGGCCTCGAAGTATTGGGGAGGGTAGGCATTGAGCAGTGCGGCTTTCCCACCGAGCTGCGTAACGGTAGAGAAGATATTTCCCTCACGCAGGATCTGCTGGATGGGTGGGTTTGGCTTAGGACCATAGTGCTCGCCAATTTCCTGCGGAACATTGCGGCCCGTGAGTAAAGCAGCTTGTCCGGAGGCTGATTGCGGCGTGCCGGGCTGGCCAAGCGTGGCGTCAATGGCGAGCAGCGTTGCCTTCTCGGCGATATGAGGCGCTGATTCCGATACGAGCTTTCGACCGCCGAGAAGGGCCTCAAGTGCAGGCATCTCGCAAGCGGCGAATGGGTTAAAAGCGGGATCGTCTGCACCAAGCCCCACGCCGTCCATGAAGAGAAGAAGGACGCGGCTCATTGTGGTTTTCGGATCATTTGATACCAGGCGGAAGTGCGGTGCCCTTCGGTGCCTCGTTCGAAGGAGTGGATTTCGAAGTAGGGCTCGAATAAGGTTGAGATATCGGCTTCGGTTAACGCCATAGATGATGAATCACCTTCGCCGACGAGCCAGGTGTAGATCAAGTAAGCCCCGCCAGGTTTGAGGACGCGAGCGATGTTTTGGAGATAGTTTTGCTGCCCCGTGGAACTTAGAGAGTGGAAACAGCCGATGTCGAGGACGAAATCGAACGGCCCCTCGATAGAGGCGAGGCGCGTCACGTCTTCCCGCTTGAAGTCAATTTCAAGTCCGGCTTGATGAGCGTTGCGACGGGCAGTTCCAATCGCCAGCGCCGAGAGATCCACCCCGATGACCTGCCAACCATGCTGAGTCATGGTGATGGCATTCGTACCTGTCCCACAGCCGAGGTCCAGCGCGTGACCGGGTGAACTCACCGCCAGATACTTCAAGAGTTCAGGTGGTGAGATCCCCGTATCCCACGGAGTTTTTTCCCGAAGATAACGTAGTTCGAATATGAGACGGCGGATCATGGGGTTGATGACAGAGCTTCATCGATTATTTCCGGGTCAATTGCACCGACGGTGTGGAGGATTTCCTCTCCCACCGGGTCAAATAGAATGAAGGTCGGTGTGAATTGGAAGGCGTAGGTTTTCATCAGTGGTCGCATGGCGTCGTCTTGGACATTTACACGGATCACGTTCAGGTCGTTTGCGTGCTGCTTCTCGATCCCATCCACGATGGGTTTGGCGGCCATGCACGCCAGTCAATAAGGGCTTTGGAATTCGAGTAGAACAGCCTTCCCTGCCCCGATAACTTCCTCGACCTTGGCTGCATCGGGTGTCTCAGCGCTCGCCCCCGGGCTGAAGAGCCAGAATGCAAAAAGGAATCCCATGATTATTGCTGCTAATGGAACGAGCAACCCATCTATTCCCCCTCTACGCAGGAGAATGCCGGCGAGGATGAGTAGAATAACCCCGGCGAGGAAAGGGAAAGAATATTGGTTGAGTAGTTGCATGGTTTCCTCCGCTGTGCCAGTCGGATTGTAACATCAACCTGCTGCGTCTTGATGGGAGTGGGTAAACCTAGCGCAGGTTCCAAACCTAAGTAAGGTGAGGGATGAGAGTACCGCTTCTCAGTTGTCATAAAAACGATGTCAAAAATGGATGAATGGCTTTTTAAAACCGCATCTTTGGGGGTTTTGTCTTTACAAGACCCATCTCCTCCTTTAGAATTCGTTGACCTAAAAAATCTTTGAGAAGGATCCCAAATCCATGAAGGAATACGCAACTGAATTTATTCGCAATATCGCCCTCGTGTCCCATGGTGGTGGTGGAAAAACTATTCTGGGAGAAGCGATGCTTTTCTGCACGGGTGCGCTCACTCGTATGGGGAAGGTCGAGGATGGAAATACAGTCTCCGACTTCGAAGATGAGGAGGTCCGTCGCACTCTTTCACTCTCCACCTCACTCCTCCCGATTGAGTTCAAAGAGCATAAGTTAAATATCCTTGACACTCCCGGCTACACGGATTTCGTCGGCGAAGTGATTTCAGCATTAAGCGTGGCCGATGCGGCAGTTGTCTTCGTGGATTCCGTCGCCGGAGTCGAGGTGGGCACGGAAATCGTCTGGGAGTACTGCAATACGTTCAATCTGCCGCGGTTTGTTGTCATCAGCAAGATGGATCGCGATAATGCCAACTTCAAGAGGGCTCTCTCTGCGGCGAGCGATCTCTCCCCAGATGCGACCTTCATCCCCGTCCAGCTTCCCTGGGGTGAGAAGAGTGAATTCAAGGGGGTCATTGATCTTTTCAATATGAAAGCTCGTCCGGCTGAGGGGGAAGCGATGGAGGATATTCCCGCCGAATATCAAGAGCAGGCGGAAGAGGCGCGAATCGCTCTTGTTGAAGCAGCTGCAGAGGGGGATGATGCTCTGCTTGAGAAATACCTCGAAGGCGAAGATCTGACCGCCGAAGAAATTACCAAAGGATTTAAATCGGTGGTCCGCTCAGGCCGGTTTATTCCTGTTTTCGTGAGCGCAGCTGGCAAGACAACAGGCGTAGTGCCGCTAATGGAGGCGATGATTGAGCTCTTCCCCTCCCCTGCCGACGCTGAACCGGTGAAGGCACAAGGAGCATCGGGAGAAGAAGTCTTAGAAGCTTCCGATTCTGGCTCTCTGGCCGTCTATGTGTGGAAGACTACGGCTGACCCATTCGTAGGAAAGCTCACCTATATGCGCGTGCTCTCTGGGACGCTCGCCGCGGACAGCCGAGTGTGGAACCACACCAAGGCAACTGAGGAACGATTGGGTTCGTTGTATATTTTACGGGGCAAGGAACAATTCGTAGTCAAGAATCTCCACGCCGGGGACATCGGTGCGGTCGCCAAGCTTGGTGAGACGGCGACGGGCGACACCCTCGGCGATAAAGGGCATCCGCTCACAATCGCGAAGCCCAAATACCCCAACGCACTTTTCTCCGTTTCGATATCACCGAAAACGCAAGCGGACTCGACGAAGATCAGCCCCACGCTGACACGTCTCTGCGAAGAGGACCCCACACTCTCCTGGCATCAAGAACCAAGCACAAACCAAACCATTTTACAGGGGATGGGAGATCAGCATATCGACGTCGCCATACGTAAAGCGGAAGCTAAGTTCCAGGTCGGTCTCAATACGGAAGTGCCCCGTGTTCCATACCGGGAGACGATCACAAAGACCGGTCATGCCGAATACCGCCATAAGAAGCAGACGGGTGGCGCGGGACAGTTTGCCGAAGTCCACATGGATATCGAGCCACTAGAGGAAGAACAATTCGAATTCGTTAATAAGGTCTTCGGAGGCTCGATCTCGTCCGGCTACATGCCTGCCATCGAGAAGGGCGTGAAGGGCGTGATGAAGCAGGGTGTAATCGCCGGATATCCGGTCGAGAAAGTCAGGGTCCTCATTGTTGACGGCAAGGAGCACCCGGTCGACTCAAAGGCGGTTGCTTTTGAAGTTGCCGGCCGGGAGGCGTTCAAACAAGCAATGAACAAAGCAGCCCCGGTTATGCTCGAGCCGATCATGGATCTACGCGTCACCGTTCCGGAGGCGAACATGGGCGATGTCCTCGGGGATCTGAACACCCGTCGGGCACGTGTCCAAGGGATGGAGACCGAGCGAGGGCGGAGCGTGGTTACCGCGCAAGTTCCGCTGGCCGAGATACAACGTTACACGACCGACATTCGGTCGATAACAGGTGGGCGTGGCGTGTTCTCGATGTCACTAAGCCACTATCAAGTTGTCCCTTCACACGTGGCGGAAGAGCTTGTTGCCGCGCGCAAGAGGGAGATCAGTAAGCAGGAAGAGGAATGATCAGAATCTGAGGCAAAGAAGGGGCCGGGAGCAACCCGGCCCCTTCATTTTATATGGAACCCTATGGACGATCGTAAGCCTCCAATCACATTGCGCCTGCTGACTCTCTTTAGCTTCCTGCTCGGCATCTACCTCGTCGCCAACGGTCTTGCCATTCGTCTCTTCGGTTGGGATCCCATTGTCATGCTGCCAAGGGCTTCCTGGTTGGACCCATTCCACGTGTTCTCAGAAGGCTTCGATCAATGGGTTTTTCTCACGCCAGAAGCGCTGGCGTGGCCTGCGGTTGTGCTCGGGGCTGGCTTGTCAGGGGCGATATGGGGGATCTGGCTGCATAGACAATGGGGATATGGAGCCGCAATTTTGATAAACGTCTTTTCGTTGATGTTTATTGGACCGGCGACGCTCTTAGCGCTCGGCAATCTGGCTTGCATGGCTGCACCCGCAACCCGTGATTGGGCCCAGGACGCAGTATCTCCTGATGAATGATGACTGGTCGCCTCTCCGCTTCATAAGCGAGAAGATCGATGTTGAGCACGAAACATCCCCACTTTTAAGCAAGAAACCCACAGCGCCGGATAGCATCCTATGGAAAGGGCAGAACTACAAGGTTGAGGATGTGATCTCATCCTGGTTTGATTACTCGCGCAAGGGCAGGATGGCGCTGAATATGAGACCGGAAAATCTGATGAAAGCGGAACGCCGGGGCTCACGCGGAGTGGGCCGCTTTTATTTCCGGGTGCGTATCCGCGGGGGGCGTGTGTTCGACATCTACTTCGACCGGGCACCTAAGGATGCCGGGGACCGCAAAGGGCACTGGTTCTTATGGCGGGAGATGGAATCTACTTGATTCTATGAGAGAAGGGGACGAATCAAACAAACCCCCATCGTCTGTGATGGTTTGGAAACGCTTGGATTGGCTGGGTTGAGTCGAAACATCAAACAAACCAGGCTTACGATTGTTGTTTCCCCTCAATGATCGCTAAAAGGATCGCGGCAGCGAGACCCAGCCGGCGGTCAAAGGCTTGCTCATTCGGTGGAAAGTCGATCTCCATTTCGTAGCGGAAGAGATGGAACCGCTGCTGGAAGATTGCCGCCATACGGTCTCCGATGAGGACTTCGTATCTCTGCGGCAGTAACGACCTTAGCAACATTCGGCGCAGAAAAGCCTTCATCGGGCTGTCTTCCTGAATGACGCCTATCACCTGATCATAGGGATCCAGCACCTCCCACGCATCACGCAGCATCGACCGCCAGCCTTTTCTGCGCAGTGCACCGACTTTTTGCCCCGTCGTTTGATCGGTTACATCGTAGGCAGCCGCAAAATCGATGATCTGCCGGGCTTGAATCCAAAGCACCTCGCGGGTCTTCGCCTCATCCTCGAAAACGCGGATGTCCTCCCGCAGCTTGAACATCTTCTGTTCGGAATACAGCGTCAGCGTACCGGAAGGGGTATACACGCGAACCTTGCCCGTTAGTGCGAAAACCTGCCGCTTCAGTGAATAGTTGTTATGGCTGAATATAGTGAGCATCGAGTATCTCCGGGAGATTCTCCCTTAATTGGCACCCAGGGTATAGAAGGGGTCAGCTTCCCTATGCATCCTCGTTTGCTAGACGAAGGAGTGCAAATACTCTCGGCCCAAGGTAGGCGACCCAAAATCCGACCGCCCCGTAGCGTATGTATCGAAAAATGTTGGCTAATAGATCGTCCCCGCTGGGGAAGATCTGTTTGAATCCGAAATAGATCAGGACCACACCCACAAGGCCAACGAGATATCGCAGCAGTCTCTGCCACCAAGGACCGCTGACATGGAAACCACCCCATTGATAGAGGAGTGCAGCGCCGGCGCCGAGGCCAAAAAACGTGCCTGCAGTGGAGAAGAACCCGTTAATGCTGAGAGGATCGATCGCTTCGCTTCCTGGGGCGGCGGATGCAGCTCCAGTAATCCACTCCATTGGGACTGGACGATTGGCTGTAGCCTGGGATACAAGTAGACCCAAGCAAATAAAGGCTATGCTGATCACAAAAGAGAGCAGGCTCTGCTTGCCCACTGAAAGCCGTGAAAGCCACTTACTGACGGGCTTGTCAAAGATGAGAAAGGCCGCCAGCAGGACGCCACCGATTAGCCAGCCAAGAAGCGTATCGGTTGGGTAATGGACCCCGAGGTACGGGCGCGAGATCGAGATTAACAGAATCAGGGCGCCGAAGAAGATGATTGCCCAGGAGCGGCGGATCCAAGCAGCCACACGTCCCCAAACGGAGAGTGCGGTTTGGGCGTGACCGGAGGGCAGACCGAAGCTTGTACCCGTGCTCAAAGCCTTGACCTTAGGGTTGGCCCAGTAAGGCCGCGGCGTCCCAAACGCGAGCTTGAACACTGCATTGGTCCCATTGCTGGCGAGGAGGATTAAGCCAACTCTAACCCCCAGCCCGATGTCGACACACCACAGGAGAGCAGGGAGAACGAGTAAGAAGAACTCCTCATTTCCAAGAAAAGTGAAGAGCTGCATGGCAGGCGTAAGCCAGTCCCCCAGACTTTGCAGCCAATAGATGATGGGGTATCCCCAGTCGAGTATCGGAATCATTTAAGTCTCCCTTCTCAAGCGCTGCGCTTGACGATCTGTGCGACGAAGGATCCTGTTTCTCGGAATACTTCCTCTCTTGCCGCGTCGCAGGTGATGATGTGATTGCTGTTTTTGACATGAATCATCCGTTTCTCTGTCGAACCCAGCGAGTCGTAGATATTCTGCATATCGGAAGGCGGGATAAAACCGTCATCGAGGGAATGGATCAGGAGCGCCGGGGCGGTAACCTTACTCAGCCGGGGGCGCATCTCTTCGAGCATGGCGCCAAATTCGTAGACAGAACGCAGCGGATAGGCGTCATATTGAACACGGGATTTCGCAGCTTCCATGTCATTCCAGACTGGTGGACCCTTGCGAATGGACGGGAGGAAGGTGCTCAGCGCAGGCAGGATCGGATAGAGCTGTTTCAGATATGGGATGGGGGGAAGCTGGTAAGGCGTCGAAAGAGTGACGATCCCATCCACCGGCAGCTCCGAGACCATGATGAGGCTTAAGCAGCCGCCGGTGGAAAACCCCATCACAACGATCTGATCGCACCATTTTCTCAATAAATGGTATCCATCCTCTACTGAGGCAAGCCAGTCGGGCCAGCGAGAGCGGGTCAAATCCTCCAGCCGGGTTCCATGACCGAATAAACGAACGCCGAGAACCGTATACCCCTGGGATGCCAGACGCGTTCCTAATTCGTGCATCTCCTGTGGAGTTGCGGTGAAGCCATGTGTGAGCAGACAGCCGACTTTCCCGCCAGGGTAGAAGAAGGTCTCAGCGCCAGGCATGGTCATGTTCACGGCGCATCTCCGGTCACACGGTGGACGAAATCGGTTACCGTTGAAAAGACCTTCTCGCGTTCGGCATCGCGCGGCAGATTATGGCCGCTGTTTTCAACCCAGACGAGTGTCTTATCCTGCGCACCGAGCGCCGCATAGATCTGCTGTGCGTGGTCTGTGGGTACAGTCAGGTCGCCGGTGGAGTAAATCAAGGTTACCGGGCATTCGATGTGCTCCAGCGATGACCTCATCTCGGCGTTGATGTCGTAGACCTCGGAGAGCCCTCTCAGCGGTTGGACGGGGTAGCCAAGGTGGAGCTTTTCTGCTTCTTTGTCGCGCCAGTCCGACGGTTCCGATGGCGTGCGGAAGCGCCAGACCTTGCTAAGCGGATGGACTATAGGGCGCAGCCGCTGGGCGAGCGGGGGGAGTTCCCATGGTGTGGACATGGCGACTGCACCGGCGAGAGGTGTCTGGGAAGCGAAGTTCAGGGTGAGCATTCCGCCCAATGAGAGCCCGATTACGACCACCTGGGAACAAACTCCATCGATCCAATGATAGCCATCCTCGAGACCTGCCATCCAATCTTGCCAGCGTGCCCGCGTCAGGTCATCAGGGTGTGTAGCGTGACCGAATAGCCGGATACCGAGCGTTGTGAATCCCTGCTTGGCAAGGTGCGCCCCGAGCCAGCGCATCTCCTCCGGCGCGCCGGGAAAGCCGTGGACGAGCAAGCAGCCCACCTCACTGCCCGGGTAGAAGAAAGGTTCACCCCGATCGAGGATCCTGCTCATCCGAGGATCTCCAGTTGGCGTGGCAGCGTGGTCAAGCTCTCAGCGCCAGACTGTGTGACGACTACGTCGTCCTCAATGCGCACACCGCCGCGATCCGGCAAGTAGATTCCCGGCTCTACGGTGAAGGTCATACCCGGCGTCAGGACAAGCTCCTCACCGGCGCGGATATTGGGGGGTTCGTGTGCTTCAAGTCCGATGCCGTGGCCGGTGCGGTGAACGAAATAACCACCGAAACCAGCTGCATCGATGACATCGCGCGCGGCTTTATCGACTACACCGCACGGCATGCCCGGGGAGACCGTTTCTCTTCCGGCGTCATTGGCGAGGGCGACAATCTCAGCGATCTGCATTAACTCGGGATCGATCTCGCCTATGGCGAATGTGCGCGTAATGTCTGAGATATAGCCATTGTGGCGTGCGCCCCAGTCGAGGATGAGCAAGTCGCCGGTTTCTAGTAGACGGTCGGTGGGCGTCGCATGAGGCAAGGCGCTGTTGGGACCGCTGGCGACGATGGGGTTGAAGGGCAGATCGGGTTCCGAGCCAGCTTTCAACAATTGTATCGTCAGTTCCGCTGCTAATTCGCGCTCCGAAATGCCGGAGTGTATCTGCGGGAGGGTCTGACGCAGGGCATGTTCGGCAATAATTACGGCTTGACGCATTGACTCGATCTCGACTTCATCCTTATGAATGCGCAACTCGCGTAGAAGGACCTCAGCGTTTGTGAAAGCCCATTCGGGGTTTGCGTGTTCTAACAACTGCATTTCAAAAGCCCGCATCCGCAGAGGCTCGATGCTAACTTTGGTCGAAAGCCCCTTTATTATTTCCACGGCTTTTGAGAAAGCAGCTTCACGCGAGGCGTCACTTTCGCCGTAGGTGATGATTTCGCATTCGAAGGAGGATGATTCTGCGCGCTCACGCTCCAGCTCAGGGACGACGAGCAGCGGCAGACGCCGGGGCGAGAAGAAGCCCACAATCGGTCGTTCCATGAGGTGAAAGTCTAAGCCGGAGAGGTAGAAGAAGGTTGGGCTTGGGATCAAGGCAAGTAGGTCTACATTATGTGCTTCCATGCCCTCTTGGAATTGGGAGTATCGGTTAATAGTCATCACGCCCCTCCACACTATATGCGATTATAGGCATGCGAGGGTAGGAGATCAAACAACGTAGTTCATGCTGTGGGCAGCCGGAATAGGTGGAGTGATGTTGTGGAGGTTGAAAAATTTCTTGCTGAAATGGGGCGGTACACCTTCCCTAATACGCTTCAGATATTTTTTTCAATCCCTTGGGATCGAGCAGTTTTATTGTCGCTCTTGAGAGTTCCACCAATCCTTCTTCCTGAATTTGATACATCACTCTGCACACCACTTGTGGGGTCGAGGAGATCATGGCCGCGATTTGATCAAGTGTAAGATCCCGCTCAGCAAGAGGGTCATCTGCGTCGTGGAACCGATCCAGGATTAGCTGGGATAATCGGGCTGAAACAGCATCCTCTATCCCGCCGACACGGGTTCCAGCAAGTGGGGGCGTGACCGGGTTAAGGTTTACGGGCTACGATAACCAATACTTTCCCGTCCGCTCGGAGGGAGACATCCATAACCTTGAAAGCACGAAATTCCATTCGAAGCTCTTCTTCAGAGAATATGTGATGGGGCAATCCTGCTTCTGATCCGGTTAACGGAACAATCGTACCTGGCTCGACCTCCACAAATTCCTCATCATCCTTTCTCGCAGCCACCGAGATAAACGCCACCCCTCCCGATGAAAGGACTCTCCAGATTTCTCGTATCGCCAGTCGAACAGCGGCTATCCGGGCATGATGGATCACCTGAGTCGAGAACACACCTGAAAAACTCCCCTCGCGAAAAGGGAGAGGATGCCGAAAATCTGAGAGCACAATGCGACTTTCCAGCCCCTGCTCATGAAGCCATTCCTGGGTCAAACATAAACCGGCGGGAGAGATGTCAAGACCGAAGGTATTGAAGTTTTCCTTAGCGAGATGAACGATATGCCTTCCACTGCCGCAGCCCAGATCTAAAATCTCAGAGCAGCCATGCTCGATGAATAAATTCACTACTTCATGAAATCGAGGGAACGGTTCTGGAAATACTCGCCCGTTTTTCTTATATATTTGTTCCCAGGGATGTTCTTCTGTGCTCATGGTGTTCTTCTCAAACGGCGAAGGACGCCAAGAGAGGTAACGAGAACGGATACTCGAGCGGCATCCATCCCCATTCCGAACGCGGATGAAGGTTCTCCCAAAGTTCGCGGATATTCATGCATCGGGTGCCTCGAAGGTGTGCGCGCCCATAACAAAGTAAACACCTAATCCTAAAGCTGAGATGGCACCGCCAAGAATAAAGGGCCATGAGAAGCCGCGTTGCCAGAGTATGCCCCCTAATAATGGAGCAGGTATGGTGACCAGACCACGGATGAGATAATAGAATCCAATCACGCGCCCACGATGGGATGCTTCTGCCAGATCGACAATGAGCGCTTTGCGAGCCGGTTCCCCCAGTTCACGCAACCCGGCCGCGACGAAGGCCACGATCAACCAGCCTGCGGGTAGGACGACCAGGATTATGGGGAACAGGGCAAACAGGGCGAAGGTCAGTAGGATAAATGGGCGGCGGCCGAAACGATCCGCAAAGTGGGCCGCCGGAATGTAGCCAGCTATGGCTGTAAGCATTTGAATGGAGGTGAGGGCGCCAAATGCCATCGGGGACAACCCGCGAACATTGATGACCAAGAGTACGACGTACACAGCGGTCAGGCTCGATCCGAATCGCGCTAAGCAATCAGCCAGGAGCAATCGACGAAGTGCGCCGGGCATCCTGCGCCAGATGGTGGCGACGTCTTCTCCTTGCAAGCTTTGGCTGCGAGGTCTTTCACGGTAGAAATGCGATTGCAGGTAGATCGCGGCGAGGGCGAACAGGAGCGAAACTAGGAAGCCAATTTGCATCCCGGAGACCATCCCCCAACGGGACAGCAGATATCCCCCAAGCGGGGGGGCTATTACGATTGGGATGCGCTTCCAAATGGATTGGACACTGAAGCCCATCGCCCTTTGATCTCGTCCGAGGCTGTCCCCGATGAGCGCGAAAATCGCCGGCTGAGACATGCTGCTCCAGGCGAGGACGAGCAATGTGCCCAGTATAACGATCTCCCAACTCCGGGTCAGGAGATACACGAGGTACCCCATGGCTGCGATTAGGTTGAAAAGGACGAGAGCGCGTTTCCTCCCGAACCGATCGGCTAGCCAGCCGCCTGGATATTGATAGGCAGTGTGGACCACGCGGTTGAAGGAGCCATATGCACCAATGGCCAAGGCGCTTGCTCCCAGGATCTCGAGGTACTTGGGCATGAAGCGGACCCAAAGTTCCTCGCCCATTCCAATAACCAGCAATGCGCCCAACAGCACGACGATGTTGTGCTCCAAGGCAAGGTAATCTCGAAAGGTTTTTCTGTGTGGTTTATCCTGCATCAAGATGCATCTCAATAGTTCTGATGAGGTGGTGTGCAGTGGATGAGGAATGCCGCAAGACCCTTAGAAGATTATCTTGAAAGTGATAAAGCAGTAGACCACTCGATCGCAAATCTGCAGGCACCTTTTGCACGGTAACAGAGTCACACAATTAGGTACAGGGAAAGTGGGACAGGCAGCGATGGATTAGGTGGAATCATTTTTCAATTCATCTAAAAGCTGCATCACAGCGCTCGCCCTGTCCGTTGGTACAAACAGATGATCGTGATAAAAAGCCGAGATGGTATTCACACTAATCCCTGCCCCAGCGAGTTTGCTTGTTATGGTAGCGAGAAACCCAACCGCTTCCAAGCTCGAATGAATATTGAGGGTTATCATTCGCGAGACAAACTCATAATCCAAGCCTTCATCGTCAGCGACATTTCTTTCAATAACTAAGGTAATCCCCTCTGCTTCGCGAAACCACCCGATCGGGTGAATACGCAGTTGCTCAAATGCTTTGGGCGAGACGGAGCAAAACACGAACTCCCTCTCGAGAAGTTCTGGTTGCATATTCGCAAGTAGTCGTTGGAGATTAGTTTCGCCGGACATAAGCACAATCCAACAAAAAGTTTCTATTTGTATGATGGAATTCAAGACATCGTAAGGGACCAACGAGAACTAGCGTTGTCTATTAAATCCTTCCATCGCTAACTAATTGAGCAAAAAGCTCAAAAGATCGATTAAAAGTTCTCTCTACATCATCGGGGAAACAACAAGCCGGCAATTCTCTCATGCGGAGATGATAACTGATGCATTCGCAACAAAGGCCTTTTCTAGAACAAGGCTCGTAGGTGCAATTACAATTTGCTAAATTTTCTTCTTGCTTGCATTCCATATCAATCTCCTTTGATGTCTTTGCGCGGCCGCATTACGCGGGTTCGAGTATCAAAGATTCACCTTTAATAAGCGTTCCGCAAGGGTTTTCGTTTGGGCGTCCCCTTGTCGTCTCATGCTGAAATTAAAAGTCAGTGCACCAGCTTCTCTCACAATAAACCCTCGGCTCGCAGCCGGTTGACCAATCCCACAGTCGACACACTCCGATCCATGGTGTAAATGTGCAGCCCGGGAACGCCCGCTTGAAGCAGCTCCGCGCACTGGCGATATGCAAACTCAATGCCGAATGCTATAAGGGCATCTTTGTCACCTTCCTCTAAAGAAGCAAGCCCTTCATGTACCTCTTCCGTAATGGTCGCTCCACACATGCCCGCTAGCATTTCCATCATCTTGATGCTGTAGATGGGCATAATGCCCGGCACGATTGGAACCTCTATGCCAATGCCTCGGCATCGGTCAACGAAGTCGAAGAAGTATCTAGTGTCATAGAAGTAGTTGGTGATGATGTACTCGCCACCCTGATCAACTTTCAGCTTTAAGTATTCCAGATCTTTCTTTCTATCTGGAGCATCGATATGCCCCTCGGGATATGCAGCTACCCCGAGGCAGAAAGCGTAGCGCTGCCGGATGAACGCGACCAGGTCAGAGGCGTACGGCAGGCTGTCAGGATGTGGCTCGAACGATTCGTCTCGGGGGGCGTCTCCGCGCACAGCCAGGACGCTCTCTACCCCTATCGCCTGATAGCTGTCCAGAACAGAACCAATCTCTTCCGGACCCAGCCCAAAGCAGGCAAAATAAGCGAGGATATCCAGTCCTTTCTCATGTTTAAGTTTCTGGAGGAGTTGACGGGAACCCTCCCGCGTGGATCCCCCAGCCCCGAAGGTAACAGAAACGAAATCAGGATTCAGGGCAGCCAATTGGTCGATTGTTTTCTCCAGGGTTTCCGCCCCCTTATCGGATTTAGCCGGAAATAGTTCAAATGAGATTGTCGTTTTTTGGTCCGATTTCCAAAGATCGATCACTTTCATCGTAAATTTACCTCCAGGGTAATCCGAGTATGCTTTCTAAAATAGAATCCCAATATCTCGCCAATATAAGTGCTGCAATCGATCATGACCGTCGCGCTTACTTCAGCATAGCAATTCTTTCCCCCATGCACAACTATGCTTCCGCTCCTCAGAATAACAACGCTGTGAGAGACCCGAGTAGTTACTGGACGGATTTGACCGGACAGGTTTATCTTGACAGTGAATCTGCCTCTCAAGTACAATCCAAACACCCAAGAAGGGCCTGTAGCGCAGCTGGGAGCGCGCATCAATCGCACTGATGAGGTCGCGGGTTCGAATCCCGCCAGGTCCACTCGAGCTTGGGCCCATGGCGCAGCTGGGAGCGCGCCTCAATGGCATTGAGGAGGTCGTGGGTTCGAATCCCACTGGGTCCACCTGGAAAATTTAATATCCAGCCATGGCAGGAGTAGTAAGCCAACCGTCAGCGAGTCGGGGAGGGTGAGAGCCCGGCACAGCGCCCACGGTGCGTTGCAACAGAGGTATGTGCGAAGGCTGAACTCGCCTGTCGTCCTACTTAAGGACAGGCTCCCGCGGTGAAATGAGTAGCCGGGGGCGGGTTTCGCCCGTTACTGCGATGAAGTGGCTCAGCATTCGCTGAGCAAACAGGGTGGTACCACGGAGACCCCTTCGTCCCTGTATGGGCGAGGGGTATTTTGTTTAACTGCTTGGGTACGGATGGGGGTAAATGGGAATAACGAATGAGCTTACGCCGTACAGTGATGGATAATTATTCCATAGGCAGGGATTGAAATTCTTGCGGAGGTGTTGCGATGAGTGGAGAAAATAAAAGGGAGAAAACCCGGTCGAACGCCCACGAGATCGACCGCTACCAACCGGTTGAAATCGAGCCGCGTTGGCAGGCTCGCTGGGAGGCTGATCAACTCTACAAAGCGGAGGTTGATCCGGAGCGTAAAAAATTCTACTTTCTCACCATGCTTCCCTACACATCGGGGGATATGCACATCGGGCACTGGTTCGCGATGATACCCTCCGATGCGCGCGCTCGCTACATGCGCATGAGCGGCTACAATGTTATGTTCCCAATCGGGTTCGACGCGTTCGGGCTGCCGGCGGAGAATGCGGCGATTGCACGCGACATCCACCCCAAAGAATGGACCTATAAGAACATAGAGAACATGCGGCGGCAATTGCGCACTATGGGCGCGGTGTGGGATTGGTCGCGCGAGGCGATTTCCGCCGATCCGAAATACTACCATTGGACTCAGTGGTTCTTCCTGAAGATGTTTGCGAACGACCTGACCTACAAAAAGATGTCGCCGGTTGATTGGTGCCCACAATGTAATACAACCCTGGCACGCGAACAGGTGGTTGGAGAGAAACGCGTCTGCGAGCGCTGCGGTACACCAGTGATCAAGAAAGATCTCGACCAGTGGTTCTTCCGCATCACGAACTATGCCGATGAACTGCTTGATTTTTCCACCCTGGATTGGCCTGAGGCGGTCAAGCTGCTTCAGACAAACTGGATTGGGCGCAGCGAGGGCGCACGCGTGGTTTTCAAGACCGAAGATGGCGATCCGATAGAGGTCTTTACGACCCGACCGGATACGCTCTGGGGGGCGACTTTCATGGTTCTGGCGCCTGAACACCCGTTGGTCGACAAACTCACCACACCCGAGCAGCACGAAGCTGTTCATGAATACATCCATGAAGCCGTAAGTCAGACCGATATCGAACGCGAGGCGCTGGATAAAGAGAAGACGGGGGTTTTCACCGGCGGTTACGCCATTAACCCTGTAAACGACGAGCGTATCCCGGTATGGATCGCCGACTATGTGCTTATGACCTACGGGACAGGCGCGATCATGGCGGTGCCGGCCCACGACCAACGAGACTTCGAGTTCGCCCGCACGTTCAACTTAGAAATCCGACCGGTGATCCTGCCGGACGGTATGGAATCACTGGATGGCGAGATGATGACTGAAGCGATTCCAGCGTACGGCACAATGATCAACTCCGGTCAGTTAACGGGGACGCCGGGAGAAGAAGCTTTTAACAGAGCGAACACTTATTTAGAGGAGAAAGGCACCGGAAAATTCGCCATCAACTATCGTCTACATGACTGGCTGATCTCGCGCCAGCGCTATTGGGGTGCTCCGATCCCGATGGTCATCTGCCCGAAGTGTGGGATCGTCCCGGTTCCAGAGGATCAACTGCCTGTTGTGCTCCCGGATGACATCGAGTGGCGGCCGACGGGAGAAAGCCCGTTGAAATTCCACCCCACCTGGAAGGAAACGACTTGTCCGGATTGTGGTGGTCCCGCGGAACGAGAGACGGACACGATGGACACTTTTATGTGCTCATCCTGGTACCATCTGCGCTATTTAAGCCCGGATTATGACCAAGGACCTTTTGATCAGAAAGAGTATGACTACTGGATGCCCGTCGACTCATACACTGGTGGCATGGAACACGCCACGATGCATCTGATTTACACGCGCTTCTTCCATAAAGCATTCCGCGATATTGGAATCACGGAGGGGCATGAACCCATGCTCCAACAACGCAATCAGGGCCAGATTCTGGGACCCGATGGCCAGCGCATGAGCAAATCGCGCGGCAATGTCGTCGATCCGGATGAACAGGTACAGAAGTACGGCGCTGACGCCGTGCGAGCGTATCTGATGTTCGGCTACCGCTGGTCGGAGGGAGGGCCCTGGAATCCAGACAATATCCAGGGTGTGATTCGCTGGCTAAACCGAGTCTGGATGGTAGTACTCGATACCGCGGATGCTAAAGGGGAAAAATCCGACCCGAACGCAGAACGCGCGTTGCAGAGAAAAATGCACCAGACTATTAAACAAGTTTCCCATGATATCGAGAATTACGAATTCAACACTGTAATCTCTGCGCTCATGGAGCTTACGAATGAATTGAGCGCTGCCCGGGATGCCGGATTGGCTGGGACGACAGCATTCAAGAGAGCGGTTGAGACCCTGTTGCTGCTCATGGCACCACCCACTCCGCATATCGCCGAGGAACTGTGGGCTCGCCTGGGGAAGCTGTACTCGATCCACACAAAATCCTGGCCTGAGTTCGACTCGGCACTGGCGAAGGAAGAGCAGATAACCCTGATCATCCAGGTGAACGGAAAGGTTCGCGATCGCATCATGGTAGCGGCGGGGATCAGCGAAGAAGATGCTAGGACCGCGGCGCTGGCCAGTGAAGCCGCGCAGCGCTTCATGGAAGGCAAGGAACCCAAGGAAGTGATCGTCGTCCCTGGGCGTCTGGTGAATATCGTCGTCTAGCCGCCGCGAAAAATCGGGTGCTTCGTTAGCCGAAGTTATAAATCGAAGCGGTGTTGTTCGAAATGACCAATGTCTTGAGAATAAGTCTGGGGCGCTATTGCGCCTCAGACTTTTTTGACCGAGGCTATATTGAAGCGTACAATCCCGAGAAATCAATATGATTTACTGAGGGAGGCTGTAGATGTCGTCACGAGGGCGGAAAGTTGTTATCGCTGAGGGAGCGCCGAAGGCCATTGGTCCTTACTCGGTCGCGATCCGGACGGAGAATTTAGTTTTCGCATCCGGTTCGCTTGGTGTGGACCCTGCAACCGGTGAATTTGCGGCGGGTGGTGTTGAAGGTCAGACACGCCAGGCGCTGAAGAATCTCGGCGAGGTACTTAAGGCGGGCGGTTCATCGCTCGAACAAGTCGTGAAGACGACGGTTTTTATGCAGGATATGTCGGAGTTTGCGCTGATGAACGCGGTCTACGCGGAGTTCTTCCCGAATGAACCACCAGCCCGTTCAACCGTAGAGGTTACGGCGCTGCCGAAAGCCGCAGCAGTTGAGATCGAAGTGATCGCACTGGTCGACTAGAAAACAGCAGATTGGGGCTGAATTAGAATCTCGCAGGGCTGGGTGGTGACTTAGGGTTCTGCATGCCCGGCTAGATGGGTACAGCACCAAGTAGATTTTCCACTTTTGCTGCATGCTTCGCGTCAACTACGAGCAGCGGCGAAGCGTGAGGGAAGAATCGGAGAAGGCACAATGGCGGGTGAACTCATTCTCGTTGTTGATGACGAGGCGAATATCATTGACCTTGCCCGGCTCTATCTGGAGCAGGATGGTTATCGCGTTGAGGATGCAATGGATGGGCAACAAGCTCTGGAGAAGATCGGTTCGCTTGAGCCAGCGCTCGTTATTTTGGATATTATGTTACCCGAAGTCGATGGCTTTGAGGTCTGCCGGCGTGTCCGCGCCGAGAGCGATGTTCCAATTATCATGCTGACCGCCCGGGATGATGACGTCGATAAAATCGTCGGACTGGAGCTGGGCGCAGACGACTATATGACCAAGCCCTTCAACCCGCGCGAGTTGGTTGCCCGGGTGAAAGCTATCCTGCGGCGAGCAGAGCGCGCCCCGCGGCGGGATGGCAGCCCAATTCACATTGGCGACCTGACGATCGACCCGGCACGCCGGGAGATCAGCGTAGCTGGTCAGGTGGTTGAAACGCGGATGAAAGAATTCGATTTGCTGCTAACCCTGGTGGAGCATAAGGGGATCGTTTTGAGTCGTGAACAGCTATTAAACTTGGTTTGGGGCTACGATTTCTACGGTCAGACACGCACCGTAGATGTCCATATTGCCCATTTGCGCAAGCGGATCGCTGCAAGCGATCAGGTTCGGATCGATACCGTGACAGGTGTAGGCTATAAACTGCTGACTACTCCCCACACCTAAAGGCGGGGGGTTCCGGTTGGTCGGCCAGCTCTCTCATCATAGCAAAAAATTTG
>SOIH01000006.1 GCA_004376895.1 Anaerolineales bacterium
ATCCCCTCTAGAAATGACAAAGAGGATGAATCCTTCCCGGTTATGTCATTTCGAGAGAGCCGTAAAACGGCGATCGAGAAATCCCTATGATGATTTATTTAAGATCAGCATATATGGGTGTAAATGGATTCCATTCCTTAGATCCTCGAGCTATGAATTGAGTCGTCTCAGGGATTTCCCTTCACTTCCGGCGCTTCGCCCCCTAAACACCACTCCACTTCGCTACGAGGTCGCAGAGCGGAACCGGGGATTTCGCTCGCTCCGCTCCTCGAAATAACAAGTAGGAGCATAATCATCTCTCAAATATGTCTTTGCGAGTCGAAGGCGAAGCAATCTCCTCTTTTCACGCAGGGAGATTGCCGCGTCACCCCACCGGGGTCCTCGCAGTTACATACGTACTCTGGCTCTGCCCGTTATCGGAGAATTTATCGAGGCAAGTCAAATCGATGATTCACAATAAGTAGAGGAGATTCTAAATTAACTAGGCATCCTCTCTAAACGAGTGCTAGAATGCTCCTATGCGTGGCGACCTACCCCAACCCGACCGTGACCGCCTTAGCACGCTAACGGCGCTGGTGATCCTGAGCTATGCCTTAATACGAATCGTTGTCCTACCTATCTTCTCGGTGGACCTCACTTTCGCAGGTTTGATCTTCGAATTCGAGGTGGATACTCGCCTCATCATGCTGACGCTTGCTGCAGCGCTTACTGTTGCTGGGGCAGACTGGCTGCTCCGGTCTCACCCGGCGTTGAAATCAGGCGATCGGACATTCGAGCATTGGATCGTCCCTGGCTTGACTGCACTCGCAGCGGGGACCATCCTGACGCGCTTGCCTGACGGACCTGCAGTTTGGATCGGTCTGGCGGCTGGGGCAACACTTTTAATGTCGGTGCTCCTGGCGGAGTTTTTAATCCACGATCCAGCAGACCCCCGACACGATCTCGCCGCGGTGGCCTTGCGAACGCTTGCCTATCTCCTATTGGTCGGTATTCTATTCACGATGCATGCCATCGATTTACGGTCTGTATACCGTGTCCCGCTTTCATTGGCTGTTGTTGCTGTCATCAGTTGGCGACTGCTGCAGCTTCCTACATCCGCTGATGGCCAAGCTTTAGTTTTCGCGCTGATCGTTGGCGGGATCTCGGCACAGCTTGTTTGGGCATTGCACTACTGGCCTTTGCCCTCATTTCGATTCGCTTTGATCGTCGGTTTGTTTGTTTATGTCAGCAATGGGCTGATGGAGACTTTGCGCGCTGAGGAGATGAGTAGAGCCCGACTGATAGAGCTTGCTTCAGTCGCGCTCGTTGGCTTAACAGGGATCCTCGTGTTCTCGTGACAGCGGCTCGTTCAAGAATGTTCAGGCCGATTTCTTGAGCAAAGCTTACCGCGAAACATCCCTAAGATTCCTCGGAATCAGCTAATCCCGTCTCTTGCTTCGATGTTATGTGTTCTTCATGGATCCTTCTGCGAGCACGCCACCCCACAAGACGTTCATCCCCCTTAAATAACCGTTCGATATTCGGCAGCAACGCCCAGATCACCAATAACTCTGCCAGGATTGCATATCCGACGTACGCCCAGGGACCGAGGCCGAGTGCTGCCCTGATCGCGAAGATGATCCCAGCCAAGAATGACACACTCATTGTTGTAACGGAAGCGTAACCAATTCCATAGAAGATCGCCGCCACGAGCGGGAGGATGATTAACCCTGACGGTGCCCATAATCCCACCGCCGCGCCAAAAGAGCACGCGCCACCCGCTCCACCTCGCAATTGAATCTTGCCGTCCTCTCGCCGGAGCAGGAAGATGGAATAGTTATGTCCCAGAATCGCAAGAGCCCCTGCGACTGCCTCAATCCAGGGTTCTCCGCCTGTAACTGCACGTGCCACCCAGACAGCTGCGGCAGCCTTTAAGACATCCGCAATCGTGGTCCCGGCTCCCGCCCAAACGCCCGCGACGCGCATTACGTTTGTCCCCCCTGTCCTGCCACTGTACCACTTGGTGATGTCCCGTCTTCTGACTAGCCTTACCATTAATAATCCAACGGGGATCGACCCCAGTAAGTATCCTGCTATGAGAGCGATGACACTCTTAACCCACATAGTTTCTCCTCATTGCGACTACCACGTTAGAAAACACCAAGAACCCAAAGTTGTTACGGTCCATGCACACTGATTTCGACCGGAACAAATCCCATCGCCGGGTCGATCCAATAGGCTTGAAATTTCCAATCTTCATCGAGCGGATTCCAGATAATATGAATTGCCTCCGGCAAGGCACTCGCGCGAACATCAGAGTCCGAGGGAATCTCCGGCCCGCTTGGGTGTGAGTGATAGATGCCGATAAGTTTCCCACCTGCCTCCTCGATTTTGAAAAAAGCATCGACCTGCTCCTGTGGATCCATTCGAAAACGCGTCGCTGAATGCAGCATATTCGTGACAGGGATCACCCACTCGACACGATCATTGAAGCCTCCTAAGATTCCACAGCCCTCTTCCGGATAGCAATCTTCGACATGGCGCCGCATCTCTTCGATTTGCTTGCTAGATATGGTTAACTTCCTGCTTGACCTAATATTCATCGACTCGGCACACTAGCTGACGATACGAAATCGAGAGATCCAAAAGGGATAATTCGACCCTAACATATCAAGCATCCACATCCGGGGAGACTCCCATGTAGGTTTCTATATAAACAAAACGAGGGTATCTCAGTATACAGCCATCCGATAACCTTCGAGAGTTACTCGACACCCTCTTAAGTTCTCTAACGGTATTAAGCGTTCGAAATCCTGCAGCCTGAACGATCTCGGTTTTTAACAAGAAAAGAGGGAGCCATTTTGGCTCCCTCGATGTTCGTTCTAATAGTGTGAGCTAGTCTTCCAGCACACTATACCCCGGACCATCCGTGAAGAAGTCATAATTCGGCTGGATGTCAGGGGTAAGATCGACGACCTCACCAGCCTCAAGAATCTTCGTGTGCTCCAGGTGGACGGCTTCACCTTGGTGGTTCTCACCATCGTAAACCGTATCGAAGCCAGCAGTTCCCGCTGGCATACTCAAGTACTCACCACCCTTGGCTGCGTAATCGGATGGCACTTCGTCTTCGGTGAAGATCGCCTCAAGCGGGCACTCAGGGATGCACGCCCCGCAGTCGATGCATGTGTCCGGGTCAATGTAGTACCACGGCCATTTCTCGGCCGGTTTCCCGGGAATGATGCACTCCACAGGGCATACCTCTACGCAGCCCGAATCGCGAAGGCATAAGCTGGTGATGATATGGGTCATTTTTCAAGCCTCCATTATGATAATTGAGAGACGGAGCGGGCATTACCCCTATGCCCACTGCAAGACAGATTATCCTTCAAAACGCCGTGTCACTTCCTTCCAGTTCACGACATTCCACCAGGCGGCGACATAATCTGGTCTACGGTTCTGATACTTAAGGTAATAGGCATGTTCCCAAACGTCAAGTCCCAAAATAGGCTTCAGGCCATCGGAGATTGGTGAGTCTTGATTCGCAGTCGAGCGTACTTGCAGCCCGCCGGAACCGTCAATCACCAGCCATGCCCAGCCACTTCCAAATCGAGTCGCTGCGGCTTTCGAGAAGACAACCTTGAAACTGTCGAAATCATCAAAAGCCGTACGGATGGCATCGCCGAGCGCTCCGCTCGGTTCTCCGCCAGCCCCGGGCGCCATCACTCTCCAAAAGAGCGAGTGGTTTGCGTGCCCACCGGCGTTATTGCGTAGAGCCGTACGGACATCCTCGGGAAGTGCCGATAAATCCGCAAGCAATTCTTCCACAGGTTTCGAATGCAGATCTGTATATTTCTCCAACGCGGCGTTCGCGTTATTCACATAACCCTGATGGTGTTTGGTATGATGAATCTCCATCGTTCGGGCATCGATGTATGGTTCTAGTGCATCGTAGGGATAATCAAGCTCAGGTAATTCGAAAGCCATTTCCTTTTCCCTCCTTCCGTTCTAACCACTATACTGATCCAAGTGAATTTGCCAATACATCTCGTTAATATTAGCGAACGGATTGTAGTCTTCTGAATCAGAATCTGTCAAGCGAAACGGTGTCGATGAGGCAACCTGGAACGATAAACTCACTTAAGGATAATGAGCGCAGCAAAGCCCGAATACCTCCGATCCTTGCATTGGGGCTGGGGATCGTCGCTGCCTCTACTTCATCCATCTTGATTCGATTCGCCCAGATCGATGCTCCATCTATGGTGATCGCAGCATATCGATTAACGATCGCCTCTTTGATCCTGGCACCCTTCGTCTTCCGTCAGCGCGAAAAGCTGCGCGAGCTCTCCACAGCACAGTATAAATTGGCGTTCCTTTCGGGACTGTTTCTAGCCCTGCACTTCGCCACCTGGATCACCTCGCTCGAATATACCAACGTCACTAGCTCAGTGGTTCTTGTTCAAACGACCCCTCTTTTCGTTGCTGCGCTCTCCCCCCTTCTCCTCGGCGAAATGCCTTCGCGGAGGACTTTGATCGGTCTGGGATTAGCATTCGGCGGTGGATTGCTGATCGCATTCAGCGATTACTGTATTTTCAGTGAGGGATTATTATGTGTTTCCTCAGCGTCGAGCAGCGGAACGAACGTACTGCTTGGCGACCTGTTGGCTTTATTGGGAGGTGCAGCCGGAGCAGCTTATCTCATTATCGGGCGCCGCCTTAGGTCTGATCTTTCACTCCTCACCTATATCGGTCTTGTGTATTCCTCTGCCGCGATCTTCTTGATCATTGCTGTGATTTCAATTGGGTATGACCTTTTTGGCTACCCCCCGATCGCATACCTCTGGTTCCTGCTGCTTGCGATCATCCCACAATTAATGGCCCATTCAACTTATAATTGGGCATTGCGTTACTTACCCGCCACAAAGGTTTCGATCACCCTTTTAGGCGAGCCGATTTCTGCGGCTGTTTTAGCCTATCTTGTACTTGGCGAGCAACCATCATCATTGCGAATTGCTGGTGCTGTGATCGTTTTATTCGGGGTCGCGTCAGCACTGATCCGGACTGACCCTGGCGGAATAGCGACCGATTGATTGCAAAGTGAATTTAATCCATAACAGGAGCTATCAAATGCAGACTAGATGTTACCGTTGCGGCAGGAGTTTCCATATCAAAAAAGAGGAAATCGTCTTCGCTCTTGAAGCTCTCGAGGAGAGCGAAGGAATTCATTACGACGTTCGCTGTCCAAGCTGCCGCCATACCAACCGTGTTTCTATCGACCAATTAAGGAAGGGAGCACCAAGAAGCGAAGAAAGTAGTGAGGACAGCAAACAAGACTAACGAGTTGAACACGTCATCTAGAATCATCTGGGTTATTCTGATATTGCTTCTCACGAGTGCCTGCGGAGGGCTACCCGAAGCACCTCGCTTCGAGTATCAACACCTACGCGCACTCGACCCAACCGAAACACTTCTACCTGAGATGGATCTCATCGCCCTGTACTACAACACCGCGGGCGGTGAAGCCCATCTCCGAATTGATCTTCTCGATTTCCAGGAATCCTCTGAGTTTGACCTATACATCGCCTTCGATATCAGACCGGGCGGTTCACGTCAGCTTCCCCTTATGGACAGTACAGGTTTCGATTGGGACCTGCTGATCCGCGTCCCTACCTCTGGATCTCCCGATCTCTTCAATGTACCCTTGGAGCCCAGTCAAGCTGAGAACGTTGAAGTTCATAAAGACCCGGCATTGGATATTATCTCACTCACAATCCCTCCTTCGCTCCTTGACCTTCCCGGACCTGTAAGATTGCAAGTCTTCACTTCATTTCCGGGAGGAGACCAGGTCGTTGACACGCTCGGACCGGTCCTCTCTGATATTCATCCGCCGCAAAGGGTGAACCTTCTTCTGGCCTTCTGGAATACCTTCTCCAGCCATACTCCAGCCCAGGCTTTACGCACATGGAGCGGAGCACATGCAGGTCCATCCGGGGAGAGATTCGGGCTTCGCCACTTATTAGATGCTGTTGACGAGACGGGAGTTCCGATCACATTACTCGATATGAAGAACCCGCAGAATCTCGCTGGGTTGGATTACCTTGGGAAGCTGGATCAAGTCCAGGCTTTGGACCATCGAGGGCTGTTATACCTCCCTGATTTTTTACCGGCAGCAATCCTGGGAAGTACTCAGCCCGAATGGCTGATTGAACGCATGATCACAACTGACCTGGATTCAATACATACATTTGGCTTCTCTTCTTCTCCAATAATGGCGATGATCACCGAAGAACCCGATAAGGAATCCCTCGAATTATTGAAAGAGCTCGGTTACACAGCAGTATTATCTCCTTTCTATGAGAGTTTAGGCGCTGGCCCCGGTTACCCACTCACTCGATCAGGGACTCTGCTGCTCCTCCCCCTGCCGCTGACAAATACAGATCGTTCGCGGGCAGCGGATCGAGGTCTATCCATCGAATGGCGCAGAGCGTTGCTGACCGCAGCATTGGAAGGGGGAGATTCTAAGGTTGTGTCACTCGGAGGTGATCTCAGTAAAACCTTCTGGGGCGACCCCCAGCAAAGTGAGGACATGCTTCGTTGGATTGCAGAGCACCCCTGGATTCAACCGGTTACGCCGGAAGAGATCATTCGCGATCATTTCCCGCTTTCGGAGTCAACCATCCTGGGTTCTGAGCAGCGTCAGCCTACTCCTTACATCCCCGTTGGGGTCAACGGAAAGCCAATCTCATCTGGCTATACATACGATCAAATCAGAGCGTTTATTCAGGATGGATTGCTCAACTTCGGGAACAGCCCTTTGGCGGAGAGCGCCTTTCGAATGTACATCAATACCCAGATCTCCAACGAAGGGATTGGCGAAAAAGTCGATGCTCTTGGACCAGCTTCCACACTCTCCGAAATGAATGATCGATTCACACTGGATTTTCTGCGTGCTAATTCCGTCGGAAGAACGGGTATATTCCTCTCTGCACTGCGTTGGGCTCAAACGCTGATGATAAATCAAACATCCTCCGAGCAAAAAATCAAAATAGAAGACATCGATTGGGATGGTGAACCGGAGGTTGTCCTGCAGAACGATTGGCTTTATGCAGTCGTAACCCCAGAAGGCGGGCGATTGGCAGCGCTTTTTAGCTACGATCCTCAATCGGGTGCAGTCCAGCTTATCGGCGGACGCCCACACATGGATATAGGTTTGAGCGACATTCGTTACTGGGATCCCAAGGGGGGTGCGATTGGGGAAAAGACGGAGCCACTTCTCGATGGTGCGTTCACTTCGCTCTCAAACGCAGCTGTACAATTTGAACTTATCAACGAAGGTGATTCACTCCTTGCCATTCATCCAGATGGACGGTACACCCTTCGATACAGGCTGCAGGACGATCAATTAATGATTGACGTCTCACACAACGAGAATGACACATCGCTTGAAATCCCGCTTCTTCTAAACCCCTCCCGCCTTAGACAACCCACTTGGCGACTGGCTTATCGCCAATTCGTGGGGAAACATCGTATCTCCTGGAGCCTTCACGAAGGTCCTGGAATCTCTGTTACGACAGATAACGTACCGATGAGCTTCTCTTCTTTCTTGGATTCACCTGCATACATGATGGGTGAAGAAAACCCCAATCTCGAAGCCGCGCAAGGCCACTTCCTGCCTTTTCCTATGGCATTGATCACAATAGATTTGAAAGAAGATGTTCACATTACTCTCAAATTCCAACCGTGGGATGGCTGATAACCCCAAATTTGGGCGTCGGATTTCCCAGGAGAGTTACCACGACGCACAGCGTCTTCTGCCCTGCGCCAGCACAGGAGTAACCCATGAGCTACACAACCATCATCACCCCAAAGCAGCTCGAACCCCATCTAGAAGAAGTAAATTGGGCGATCTTTGACAGCCGATTTGACCTGCTTCAACCGCAATGGGGCGAAAAGCATTATTTGATCGAACATATCCCTGGAGCTGTCTATGTCCATCTTGACCACAATCTATCCGCTCCTAAGAACGGAACGAACGGACGCCATCCTCTCCCTGACATCGAGGTTATCGCAGAATATTTCTCGGGATTAGGGATTGACGATGGCACCCAAGTCATTGTTTACGATTCGCGTGGCGGAGGTATTGCAGTGCGTTTGTGGTGGATGCTCAAATACCTGGGACACGAAGCAACCGCCATATTAGACGGTGGCTTTCCAGAATGGAACCGACTCGGACTTCCGGTCCGAACCAATCGTGAATCCCGGGTCTCCAGGCAATTCAAACCGCGGCTGAACCCAGATTTAAAGGTCGGTGCAGATGAAGTCCTTGAACGAATATTACAGGATTCCAGTCTAATCATTGATTCGCGTGCGCCGGAACGTTATCGGGGTGAGGAAGAACCCTTCGACCCAATCGCCGGTCGTATCCCTGGAGCGGTAAATCGGTTCTGGCAGACGAATCTCGACGCAGACGGGCGTTTCAGGGATCCAGACGTCCTTAGAGCAGAATTTGATAGCTTGATCAGCGAAATCGCGCCATCAGACACCATCGTCTATTGCGGTTCAGGCGTAACCGGATGCCATAATGTTCTCTCAATGTCCTATGCGGGAATTCAGGGCGTAAGATTATATGCAGGCTCCTGGTCCGAGTGGTCGAGCGACCCCAGTAGGCCGATTGAAATAGGAGCCCAACCTGACTGACCACATGAGTACATAAAGCACGAGTAATAATACTGAAAACATCCCAGACCGCGCTATCGAACACCGCTGCGCTTCCGAATACTCGAGAGTGACAGCTATATGTCATGCCGAATGAAGTCAAGCATCTCGTTCTTCGAACATAAGGGTGCTTCTTTCAATGAACGAGATTCTTCGTCGCTCCGCTCCTCAGAATTACATTAAGCTTGGACTTGTCATGCTGAACGAACAGACCTACTCATTGAACAAACGGTTCAGTGCGATTAACGCCAGGTTTTGCGCCGCTTCCAGGTCGTTTCCTTCATCCCCGCTGTTTACATCGATTTGTAAATAAACATCCCAAATAAGAACATGAAGACCGTTCCACAATTCCACACCACTGCCCCCCCAAAACGCGTCGTCGCCAATGTCCGCGACAGGCTTCGTAAACCTATCCGAGACATTCCGTCCTGCGTATAGGTGATTCACCGAATACCCATTCTGTATAAGGAATGTTTCCATTCCCTCAGTGTAGACGACTACGAGACTAACAACGGGGAAATCCTCGTCATCTGCTCCAGGGAAAGTGCAGACCATCTCGCCAATAGGGTTATCTACCACCTCGGAAAAAGGTTCGCCTAATTGAATGCCCAATTCATCCTCGATCTCATCAGACATAAGCAGTGCGCATGGATCCCTTGGCTGTGTCGGTTTCCGTCTATCCGGGTTGACCTCACCAAGTTGAATAGCTCCAATTGAGGATGAACGTTCATCGAGCGGCTCTCTCCCGCCCAATCTCCTGACGAACAGGAAGGCGAAAATGGCTGCCAGGAAGATGAAGACCAGGATAGGCAACAGCCACCGCGGGATGTCTTTCTCTCTCATTGGTTACCTCTCATAACCCATCGCTGCATTTTTCTGAAAATCTCAAGGGTCACTCCATCTTATCTCGATTTCAAAGACTCCGCTCCATTACCAAACTCTTAGATCCCCCCCGATTTTTGTAACTCAAGGGATTAAGTCTGGCAGCCCCTATTCTGGTTCTATGGCAAGCGACATTGCCGCGGCTAACAATGTAAGCACTGCTAACAAGAAGAATAACGAATTAAAACCATACAGATCGGCGATCACACCGCTGATCAATGTACCGATGGCCCCTGCTGAAAATGTGAAACCGAGGACGAGACCAGATGCTGCGCCCATTCGCTGCGGCATTCGGCGTTGAGCCAATAAAACGATGATGCTGTGCGAGGCGCCGATCAATCCCCCACCTAGAAAGGAGAGGATCGAGAACGAAACTGGAGACCTGGCCATCGGGAACAGTAATAATGGAACAACTCCCAACATCAACGTCCATGTTGTAACAATTTTTTTTCCGTATCGATCCGCTAACCAACCTCCCGCTACCCCTGCAAGGGCTGATCCTCCCATGAACATGCCTGCGATCGGTCCATAAATACTCGGGCTATAACCCAAGTCGCTGAGATATTTCGGTAAAAAGGCGATCATCGTCATCTGCGTCCATGATCGGAACGTGATCAAGAGTAGAAATGGCCATAAACGGGTCGGTATTATCACTGGTGCTTCAGCCATCTTCGCCACTGGATCCGCATTATTCTCATCAGCGGTGACTGGTCGCAGGTGGGCCGCCAAGTTCAATCCAACAGGGGCGACAAAAGCTGGAAGTACAAGCAGCCCAGCAATGCCCCATCGATGGATTATCGGTCCACCCAGGAGTGGTCCGAGGAATAACCCTGATTGCCCGAAGAAGAAAAAGAGCGAGGTGGCAGTGGTCTCCATCTGACTGAGATAGCTGCGCCCACGCTGTGTGGCTTCGGCTGTCCCTGCCGGATGGAACGCTCCCGAGCCCAGAGCGGCAGCCACCAGGAAAATCAAGCCCGGGTATCCAGGGACCGTGAGGGCCAAACAAAAACAGAACACCATCCACAGCACCCCTATGCTGGCGACCCAGCGAGAACCTATCCGATCTGCCAACAAACCGAAGAGAGGCTGCGTCAATGCGCCGCTCAAACTGTAAAGTGTGCTGATTATGCCTATCGCGAAGTTGCTCAGTCCAAGGGGAACGCTCTGAACGGCAAGCAACAAGGGGCGCTGGCTGTTGAGGAGATCAACGGCAAAGTGTGCAAGCCCTGTGGCGAGGAATGATCGATCTCGGCGCAGACTCAAGAATACAGGCCTTGCTCGAGAACATAATTTGAGACTGCTGGGGGCATTAAATAGTGAAAAGGACGTTTTTCGCGAACACGACTCCGGATGTCCCTGCCAGAGATCATGATCGGTGGAACACCCAGAAAAACCAGCTTGTGTCCCAATCCCGGCAGCTCCTCTTCTAGTTGAGCCACCTCGTATTCCACTGCGAGGCGATCCATTACACCGATCGCGTCACAGGAATCCACAAAAAGCTGGGGCATATTCCAGGCAGGGAGATCACGCAGCGAATCCTCCCCCATCAAATATGCGAATTTCGAGTTGGGATAACGAATCCTTAGCCACTCCATCGTTCCATGTGCATAATGAGGCGGTGGTCGGTCGAGATCCGCAGTCGAGAATTCGAATGCAGGATCAGCATCTGTCACCAACTTGACCATCGCCACGCGGTGATGGACCGATGAAATGGACTGATTTTGTTTATGAGGTGGTTGCGCGGTTACAACCCAGAGGATCCTTTGTAGGTCAAGAACGTAGCGAGCTTCATCAGCCAGAATCAGATGAGCGAGGTGGGGAGGGTCAAATGTCCCTCCAAGCACGCCGATTAAATCACCCATTCGAGTTCGTTTTCCCCGATGCGTACGGTATCTCCAGACATGATCCCAGCTTCTTGCAGCGCAGTTTCAACACCAAGCCGCACAAGAAGCTTTTGGAACCTGCTTATCGCCTCATCATATTCCCAATACGTCATCACCGCGGCCCGCTCAATTGCCTCCCCTGAGACTCGCCAGCCGCCATCGGGTTCACGCGTGATTTCGAAATCTCTCACCTCAAGTTCTGGCTGGTAAACAGGCAATTCTCCTTCGATTAACTCCGGAGCGGGAATCCTTTGCAGTTCCTTAAGGGCAGCGAAGAGCAGCTCCCTCAAACCATTTCGCGCGAGAGCGGATATCGTAAAAACTTTGTACCCCTCAGATTCAAATCTGCCCTTCAATTCATCGATGCGTGCCTTGACTTCTGGGAGATCGATCTTAGTGATCGCCACAAGTTGAGGTTTCTCCCCCAGCATTGGGTCAAAATAGGCTAACTCCGCGTTAATTTGAGAGAAATCAGCTAACGGGTCTGGAGATAAACCATCTATCAGATGGATTAATACCTGAGTTCGTTGGATGTGGCGCAGAAATTGAAACCCCAGACCCACACCTTGATGGGCACCTTCGATAAGCCCGGGGATATCGGCGAGTACAAGCACCGCGTCCACATCGAGTTCGGCAACACCTAGATTTGGATAAAGCGTCGTAAAAGGGTATTCAGCGATCTTGGGTTTGGCATTTGTTACCGCTGCCAGCAAAGTCGATTTCCCAGCGTTCGGCACACCAATAATCCCAATATCGGCAATTAATCGCAATTCCAGGTATATCCAATGTTTTTCCCCTGGCGCGCCTTTCTCTGCCACTCGAGGCGTCTGGTTGCGTGACGTGGCAAAGCGTGCATTTCCGCGACCCGCGCGACCGCCACGGTAGATAATGAGCTCCTGACCTGGTTCTACGAGGTCTCCGAGAAGTGCACCCGTCTTATCGTCCCGAACAATCGTACCCGGCGGGACGAGAATCTTGATATCTTTGCCGTTTTTTCCAGTTCTATTGTTACCTCCCCCGGGTTTGCCGTCTTTGGCGCGAAAGTGCCGCTGGCCGCGGAAAGCGGATAAAGTCGTCCGCTTTGGATCAACAATAAAAACCACATCCCCGCCCTTCCCACCGTCGCCTCCATCAGGGCCTCCGCGCGGGACATATTTCTCCTTCCGGAAGTGAACGGCACCATCTCCTCCCTTGCCCGAGGAGACCTGGATTCTCACTTCATCTAAAAAATCGCCTTGTTTCTGCACCAATACTGCTCCTATTCGCTTGCCATTATACCCGTCAACTATCCTCATCATCTGCGTTGAGGATCATCGAAGATGTATCCGCGGCTTAGATCCTATTTCTCTTAAGTAATACCTTGACCTCAGGTGAGTGTTTGGGAGGTTAATAAGTACTTTGTCTAAGCTGCTATTGATCGATCCGACACCGAATCATTAACGGTGATGGTTGATGTAAAAGGTAGGAATTGTTTGCATAACCCAATTAGATATGTTAGATTTGGCAGACATTTCTTCAAACACTACTTGGAGCAAAGCATGCCTGCAAACAAGGTTCCTGACATCGTCGTTGGTCGTCTTCCGCTCTACCTGAGAGCCTTGTCTCAGATGGCTAGGGAGGGGAAGGAGATCACATCCTCCCAAGAACTGGGGGGACAGCTTGGCATCTCCTCAGCACAGATACGCAAAGATCTCTCACAATTTGGCGAATTCGGCAAGCAAGGTACCGGCTACAACATCAGCTTTCTCTTGGATCAGCTTAAGCGTATTTTGAAAGTTGACCGCGTGTGGGATATCGTCCTCATTGGTGCTGGAGATCTTGGTACTGCTGTCGCAAATTATGGAGGATTCGTCGATCGAGGCTTTCGAATCGCCGCCATATACGATAATGATCCAACAAAGGCCGGCCAGCCAGTTGGTCAATTTCTCATCCGAGGCACCGGGAATTTGGTCGATGAGATTCGAACCCAGCAAATTAAAGTCGCGATGCTCGCCGTTCCCGCTTCCGAAGCCCAGGAAGTATCGGAGAAACTGGTCGAAGCTGGCATTGAGGCCATAATGTGCTATGCGCCGACATCACTCTTCGTGCCCGACAACGTTAGGGTGGAGTATATAGACCCGCTCCTTCACCTGCAGCATATGACGTATTACCTGCCTGAATAGCGAGATTGCAGCTGCACAAGTCCCTCGCCGCATTGTCATCCCCTGGCGTTACTCCTCACTCCATTCGCCTCGGGGGTGGTTATCTTTTTTTTGTCTCTCCTCCAAATACTGTGGAAAGGTAACCTAAACGCGTATAGTTTCAGCTGTTGAAGCTTATGCTTGCTGGAACCAATTCATCATACGTCCTAATCTGTTTGAGACCTCAATATTCTTCAGTTGAACGATCCAGGGTTTGCAGCAAACGTTTCCCCATTATGTAGAGTCAGGAAGCTCTGCTTCCGGTCGTAGGCGCAGCCTGCGCTTTGAGGTTTGCGCGTATGAATGAATAGATAGACCGTTGCAGATGTGATGAATTGCTTTTTCTTTTCTTCCCCCCTGTTGTCCCCCCGGGGGACGTGGGTGCAGTAGTCTGCCCCTACACCCCCTGACAACGATCGGATCCGGCTCTACGTTTCGAAGGGACGTCTCTAAGGAACATTTAACTGTGCTCATGGGAGATTGCTGGTTGTTTGATGGCGGCGGACCTACACATGGGTCGGCCCCTACGATTTACTTATGTGGTGGAGCTGAGTAGCGTCAATCCGCATGGTTACCCACATAATTGGGAGGAGAACCTTAAAACGAAAAGCGCCTGGATACGGCGCATAATTATCGACTTGGCATCTGCGCATTTCTCACACTTTTGGGAGAGTCCGCCTAAGGCGATCCAGCATTCCTAACCCTCGGTACGCTCCTCGGGCAATACATGCCACAGGTTCTTCCGCCCGATACGCGGGGACGCCCGTTTCTCGCGTGAGCCACTTATCAATCCCCCGCAGGAGCGAACCCCCACCACAAATCACCATTCCGCGATCGATGATATCGGAAGCAAGTTCCGGTGGAGTTTTTTCAAGAACGTCTCGAATCGACATCACCATTAACTGGAGCGTTTCCTGTAGTGCCTCAACGATTTCACTCGTTGAGATCGTAACAGGACGGGGGAGGCCCGTAACCTGATCCTGACCCTGGATCTCGATTGTGCGGTCCTCATCCTGAGGAAGCGCAGCTCCGATCCGGATCTTCGCCTCTTCAGCAGTTCTCGGGCCGATAATCAAGCCATATTTCTTGCGGACGTAGGTGCTGATCGCTTCATCAAGTTTTAACCCCCCGAGCCTGGTTGCGCCTTGAGCCACAATGCCGCTCATGGCGATCATAACCGCTTGTGTCACCCCTCCGCCAAGATCGACGACCATGTTCCCCGAGGGCGTCGTAATCGGCAATCCCACACCGATAGCGGCCGCGAGCGGCTCTTGTATTAGGTGAACATCGCGGCTTCCAGCCTGAAGAGTAGCCTCATGGACCGCGCGCATCTCAACGCTCGTAACCCCTAAGGGAACCGTGATCATCACACGCGGTTTGAAGAGCCGCGCGGGACCAGAAACCCGTTCAATGAAGTACCCCAACATGCGGTGAGTCACTTCAAAATCGGCGATGACTCCGTCTCGCAGAGGGCGTGAAACCTCGATGATTTCCGGGACACGACCATCCATCTCGCGCGCCGAATGACCGACATCGACGATCTTCAATTCATCAATGTCGATCGCCACAACCGTCGGCTCGTGGAGAATGATCTCGTCGTTCTCACAAATTAAGGTATTGACTGTGCCGAGATCGATTCCTAAATCCTTACCAAACATGGACATGGATTAGGTTCCTTCATCTTCGCGCGACCCCGCCCGGGGAGGCTGGGGACGCTTCTTAAATCGTTTCACGGCATCAATACGCACGCGGGAGCGCCGCAGGGCAGCCTGGATACGGAGATACTCATCGGTGTCGGGCGGAGGTCCTTCTTGCAAATACTTTTGTGCACGCTCTCTGGCTGCCTCCGCACGGGTTAGATCGATCTCATCTACACGTTCTCCAACATCGGCGAGAACTGTGATCACATCCGGCCGGACCTCGAGAATCCCGCCAGAAATGGCGAAGGCTTCTTCCTGACCTTGATGTCGGACTATTAGAACTCCAAATTCGAGTGTCGTGAGAAGTGGAGCGTGGTTTGGAAGAATACCCAGCTCACCCTCCGAGCCGGGAGCGATTACGATATCCGCTTCACCTTCGAAGAGGGAACGATCCTGAGTGACAATCTCGCATCGAATCGGCATATTGAGACGTTTCTCTTCCTGTTAGCTAGAACCGAGTTCTTCAGCTTTTTTCACAGCATCTTCGATGTTTCCAACCATGTGGAATGCTTGCTCCGGCAAGGCATCGTATTTCCCATCGAGTATTTCACGGAAGCCGTGGACAGTTTCACGCAACGGGACATAGCGGCCATCCTGCCCCGTGAATTGCTCGGCGACATGCATCGGCTGGGAGAAAAAGCGTTCTATCTTGCGGGCGCGGGAGACAACAATCTTGTCCTCTTCGCTCAGCTCTTCGATACCCAAGATGGCGATGATGTCCTGCAGGTCCTTGTAACGCTGTAGGATTTGCTGCACTTCGCGGGCGACTGCGTAATGCTCCTCGCCGACAATTTGCGGATCGAGAATCCGTGAGGTGGACGCCAGCGGGTCAACCGCCGGATAGATCCCTTTCTCAACGATGGACCGTTCAAGAGCGATGGTTGCGTCAAGGTGGGTAAACGTCGCTACTGGAGCGGGATCGGAGTAGTCATCTGCCGGGACGTAGACGGCCTGCATTGAGGTAATCGAACCGGTATGCGTGGAGGTAATCCGCTCCTGGAGTTCGCCCATCTCTGTCGCTAGAGTAGGCTGATAACCTACAGCCGAGGGCATCCGCCCTAAGAGCGCGGATACCTCAGAGCCAGACATGCTGAAACGGAAAATATTGTCGATGAATAGCAGAACATCTCGTCCCTGATCTCGGAAATACTCGGCCATCGTCAGTGCGGTCAATCCCACTCGGAGTCTCACCCCCGGCGGTTCGTTCATCTGACCATATACCATGACTGTATCCGGGAGAACACCGGATTCGATCATCTCGCGGTACATCTGCGTTCCTTCTCGCGTCCGCTCACCAACGCCAGCGAACACCGAGTTGCCTTGATGCACTGTCGCGATTGAACGGATCAGCTCCTGGATGATGATCGTCTTTCCTACTCCAGCACCGCCAAAGATGCCCGTTTTACCGCCACGGGTGAACGGGGCGATTAAGTCAATCACTTTTAAGCCTGTTTCAAAGACTTCCACCCGTGTGGATTGCTCTTCAAAGGGGGGCGCTGGCCGGTGAATAGGATAAGTATCTTCCGCATCGACATGGCCACGATCGTCGATGGGCTTACCGAGGACATTGAACATCCGGCCGAGTGTCGCTTCTCCTACTGGCACCATTATCGGAGCGCCTGTAGCGATTGCCGTACGACCGCGCTGTAAACCATCGGTCGAGTCCATGGCTACTGTGCGTACACTGTGATCACCCAAGTGTCGCTGGACCTCAAGAATTAACGTATCAGATCCTTCACGAGGCACTTCGATCGCCTCATAAATACCGGGCATTTGACCTGCTGGAAATTCACAATCAACCACTCCCCCCTGGATTTCAACTACTCGCCCTTTCGCACCTGCCATCCTATCCTCCGTCTTCCCGTGCTTCTCGTCAGCTAACCACTTGTGAGTGCTTCAGCACCGCCGACAATATCGAGCATATCGCTCGTGATCGCCTTCTGCCGCGCTTTGTTATATTCCAATCTCAGTGCACCAGCGAGTTCAACGGCATTATCCGTCGCATTCTGCATGGCGACCATCCGTGCTGCATGTTCGCTGGCAAGCGACTCCGTGATCGCCTGGTAGACTTGAAGCTCCGTAAGCCTGGGTACGATCATATTAATCAGCGCTTCCTGGCTAGGTTCGTAAATGTATGTGGCTTCCGGCCCTTCTTTTAAAGTTTGATTGGCTTGAACGACTTGTTCGTTTCTGCCGATCCGAATCTCTTCAAAACTGACCGGAAGCAGCAGCTTCCTGCAAGGGATTTGACGCAGCAAATTAATGAAGTCCGTGTATACCAGGTAAACCTGCTCCGCCCGACCGCCCACAAACTCATCCATCGCCAAGCGACCGATAGCTGAAACATCAGCGAATGTGGGTTCAGCGGGCAAATCACTGAATTCTGCCATGACATCAAGCCGCTGGCGAATCAGCAAGTCCCGGCCCTTTCGACCGACGGCAATATAGCTCACCGGAACTTCTGCTTCCCGGAATGTCCCAAGCGTATACCGCATTACATTCGTATTGTATGCACCTGCCAGGCCGCGGTCTCCACTGATGAGGATGACCAGAATCCTCTTAACGTCAGGCGGGATAGCAAGGAATGGGTGAACCTGATCGCTGACCGGTTGATGCGAAAGATGGCGCAGCACCTGCCACGCTTTTTCGGCATATGGGCGTGTTTCCCGAACCCTCGCCTCAGCCTTCCTCACTCGGCTTGCGCTGACGGCTTGCAGAGCCCGCGTAACCTGGGCGATATTTTCAACGCTCCGAATGCGGAGCCGCATCTCTCGGGCTGAAGCCATCTCAGAACTCCCGCGAACTCAGTCTAATCCAACCAGCTGCGGTTGAAGGTTTCGACCGCCTGGTGCAACTTTTCCTCAGTCTTGTCTGTGAAGGCTTTCGCCTTGGCGATATCTTTTAGGATTTCGGGGTGGGAAGTCTCGATATTACGCAATAGTCCCATCTCCCATGCGCCAATCTGATCGACATGCACATCGTCAGCGTAGCCATTCGTGGCGGCAAATAGGACGACAACCTGTTCTTCCAGTTCCATCGGCTTATACTGCGTCTGCTTTAATATCTCCTGCAAGCGCTGCCCGCGGCTGAGCTGAGCTTGAGTCGCAGAATCGAGATCTGAACCAAACTGTGCAAAGGCAGCTACTTCACGATAAGCTGCCATATCGAGGCGCAAACGCCCGGCAACCTGTTTCATCGCCTTCGTCTGTGCATCGCCGCCCACGCGTGAAACGGAAAGCCCCGCGTTGATCGCCGGTCTGATGCCAGCATTGAAGAGGTCGCTTTCCAGATATATCTGCCCATCTGTGATTGAAATAACATTAGTTGGAACGTATGCTGAAACATCACCCAGCAGCGTCTCAATGATTGGCAGCGCGGTCAGAGAGCCCCCGCTTCCAGCGACGATGGTTACACGATATTTGGTGGAATCGTCCATCGCCTTGAGCGCTTCATTTACTTCATGTTCCGCCAGCGGCCCACCGTATACTTTGCCATCGACTGCATTTTCTACAGATGCTGCACCTTCAAACCCCTTGGGGACGATGACGAAATTATCAGCGAGGCGTACTGCTCGCTCGAGAAGCCGGCTGTGCAGGTAGAAGACATCACCGGGATAGGCCTCACGTCCTGGTGGTCGTCTAAGCAGTAGAGAAACCTGGCGATATGCCCAGGCGTGTTTACTGAGATCGTCATACACGACAAGCGCATCAAGCCCCCGCTGGGCAAACTCTTCACCGATCGCACAACCTGCATATGGAGCGAGGTATTGCAGAGCCGCGGGATCATCCGCCGCTGCTACGACGACAATGGTATGGTCCATCGCTCCGAAGCTCTCCAACAATGCCACAGTCCGCGCCACGGCCGCGCGTTTCTGGCCAATGGCAACGTAAATACAAATAAGATCCTTACCCTTCTGGTTGATAATCGTGTCGATTGCGAGCGCTGTCTTTCCGGTCTGGCGGTCGCCGATGATCAACTCCCGCTGCCCACGGCCAACGGGGATCATCGAATCGATCGCCTTAATCCCGGTTTGGACAGGTGTATCTACATCTTTGCGCTCGACAACGCCAGGCGCGATTCGTTCCACCGGACGGTAGCCGTCATACTGGATGGGTCCTTTCCCGTCAATTGGTTCACCTAACGCGTTTACAACCCGACCAACCAAGCCATCGCCCACGGGTACTGAGGCGATGTGCCCGGTTGTATAGACGAGCATGCCCTCATCAATCTCGGAGTACTCTCCCATGATGAGGACACCAACCGCATCACGCTCCAGGTTGAATGCGATACCCATAATCCCATTCGCAAATTGAATGAGCTCCTGAGCACGTACGTCGGATAAACCAGATACGCGGGCGATACCATCGCCCGCTTCTAGGACTGCTCCGACATCCTTCAGCTCAATTTCTGGAGAGAAGGCCTCGATTTGGCGCTGCAACTCGCTGGATATATTTTTTACGAGATCCGGCATAGGACCTCCCTTGAGGGGTCTGAATTCGTGGATTTTCTCTTTCTAACCATCCGCGCCCACCTTCCCTGGTCGATCTGCGTTGATTAATACACCCGGATTTTATACACCGGTGCACATCATCTGATCAGTTTTTTCCGATCCGCCAAGGAAAATAGGCAACGCGGGGAATAATACCCGAAGGCCTTTGTTTTGTCCAGCAATCCCATGCTTGGAGACGTGGAATCGTCTCGTTTATGGCATTTTCCGAGTTGAATCTATTCCAACTTGTAACTGCTCAGACATGTCATTTTGAGCGACCTTAGGGAGCGAAGATTCTCGGCTTTGCCTAAAAGATCACAGTGAGTGGGGAAGATTCTTCGTCGCGGAGTTTATCCTGAGCGAAGCTGAAGGGATACTCAGAATGACAATACCACGAGGGAATAGTTAAATCAGATTTGTCGAACGCGGATAAACAGGTCATCCTGAAAATATATACCCTAATTAATGGTAGGAAGAGTTGTCGTAGAGCTGAGACCGTTCAAGAGGATTTTCAAGAAAACTTTTCTTCGGATTAAGGCGAGGAGAAGTACTGAAGCGCAAAGCGGACACGTTCCTCGATGTCATCCTTCGCATCCTCGGGAATGGATTGGACTGCCGTTTGTGATTCGACAAGGCTGTACCCCAGACCAGTCAGCACCCCGAGCACTTCAGTATCAACATCGCTGGGGATGTGAATCTCAACGGCCGGCGCGGCCAGGATGTCTTTAAGATGGAAGATGATCTTTTCCCCCGTCTTTTTGCCAATACCGGGTACTCTTGTCAAGATCTCAGGTTGGTTATTCGCGATCGCGCTGCGAAGGACATCCGGAGATATATTCGACAACACAGATAAAGCCAACTTAGGGCCGACTCCCGACACTCCAAGCAGGACTTCAAAGAGCCCCCGCTCCTCAGCCGATTGAAAACCATACAGACTCAGTTCATCTTCCCGAACACTGAGGTAGGTATGCAAGAAAAAGGGCTTGCCAATCTCCGGGCTCGCTGCATGGACGTTCCCCGTTATGGCTATACGCAACCCGATCCCCCCCACTTCCAGAGTCAGTTCGCCCTCCCCAATATGTAAAACAATTCCCCGAATGGACCTGATCATCCCGCACCTTCTATTCGCCGCTCCAGATTGGAGACATGGCAATGGCAAATAGCAACCGCCAGGGCGTCTGCGGCGTCATCCGGTCGCGGGAGATCATCCATCTCCAATAAATTCTGGACCATCCGCTGGACCTGACCTTTCTCCGCCGCCCCGTAGCCTGTAACCGCTAGTTTGATATCTTGTGGGGAATACTCTTTGATGTCTAAGCCCAATTCAGCTAAAGCAAGTATCGCGACGCCGCGCGCCTGCCCAACACTGAGCGCTGTTTTTACGTTCTTCTGAAAAAAAAGGCGTTCTACGGCGGCTTCTACAGGCCTATGCTGAGACAGCAATTCTTGTAAATCGCGATGGATTTTCAGCAATCGCTCGCTCATCGGTTGATTTGGCGACGTTTGGATTACGCCAAAGTCCACCAGATCTAATGATCCAGATTCGGATTGCCGAATTAAGCCGTAGCCAGTTCTCGCAGTCCCTGGATCAATCCCGATGACAAGCATTTCTTATCTATCGTCTACAGGGTTAAGCGGTCTCTATCATCGAGACTGCTTCTTCGGTTACTTCCAGGTTTGAATAAACATTCTGCACGTCATCGAGATCTTCTATCTCTTCGATAACCCGCATTACTTTCACGGTTTGCTCGCCATCGATTCCTAAAAGCGTGTTGGGCATCATTCTCAGAGAAGCTTCGGATGGTTTAATTCCAGCCTCATGAAACTGATCACTAATCTCCTTGAACACCTCCACAGGAGCGAAGATCTCAATCTCCTCCTCGCCAATAACCACGTCATCCGCGCCCGCTTCAACCGCCAATTCGAAAACCTTTTCCTGATCAGCCTCCTCTATCGGGATGTAGAAATAAGCGGCGCGCCGAAATTGCCAGGAGACAGCACCTGCGTCGGCCAGGTTCCCACCAGATTTTGTGAGCGCATGCCGAAGATCAGCAACCGTCCGATTGCGGTTATCGGTCACGACTTCAATCATTAACGCGACGCCATGAGCTGCATAGCCTTCATACATGATTTGTTCGTAATTGACGCCATCCTTATCTTCCCCGGTACCGCGCTTAACTGCCCGTTCGATATTTTCCTTGGGCATGTTGCCGTTTTTAGCGCGATCGATCGCTAACCGCAGCGTGAAGTTGGTTTCCGGATCTCCACCACCTTCGCGAGCTGCCATTGTGATCTCGCGTGCCAAACGTGTGAAAATTGCCCCTCGCTTGGCATCATTCACAGCTTTCTTGCGCTTAATCGTTGACCATTTGGAGTGACCAGACATCGCTCTCTCTTCCCTCCATCGCTCAAAGACGTGGATTTTATTTGCCGGTGAAGGCGATAAATCATTATACCATTTTGGCTGTCTACTACTGAATTACCCAGCTCAGAGAAGCACCCGCGATGGGCGAGCTTTTAATCATTCACCAGGAGCTTATCCAGTTTTCGCAAGGTGTCAACACTCTGCCCGCGGTAGTGATTATTAGCGTAGACCAGCGTAAGTGGAGCGGCGGAATCGAGCTCCCGAATTCGAGGAATCCATTCCTTTAACTCCTGCTCAGAATATGTGTAATCGTAGCGTTCCCAGGCATGATCGTGCTTCCACCATTTACCAGCGTTACGACCATGGAAGCGAACATAGGCGACATCACTCGTCGCCCGCACCACCGGCGGCATCAATCCTTTCATCCGGGGTTCATCGACGCAGCAGAACCCCAAATCCTTCTCCTCCAAGCGTTCGAAGGTTTCATCAGATACCCAGGCGTGATCGCGGAATTCGACAACTACTGGCAGATCTTGGAAGCGCTCACGCAATTGCCCAAGGTAAGCCCGATTCTCAACTGAAGGGTGAAAAGAATGAGGAAACTGAGCCAGGACACAGGCGAGTTTTCCAGCCTCCGCCATCGGCCGGAAGGCATCGATGAATGCCCCGTAAGCAGGCTCTTCACGCTCGTGGGTGATGCTGCGATGAGCTTTCACCGAGAATACGAATCTATCCGGAGTCCGCTCCACCCAGCCATTGACGGTTTTCAACGCTGGGATCCGGTAATAACTTACGTTGAGTTCAACCGTATCGAATTGCTGTGTGTAGAATTCCAGCCAGGATCGCTTTGGCAAATCTTCTGGGTATACGCATCCAATCCAATCGTCATACGAAAAACCCGAAGTCCCTAAACGGATCATATCTTCAACACTCCTGCCCCGTCAATCCGGCTCCGTTTGAGGTCTAACAAAGCTTGATTCGCCTCTCCAAGTTCATAGAGGTTCGTTGAGACTCGGATCGGAATCTCCGCTGCCAGGCGGAGGAACTCAACCCCATCCTGATAGGTCGCATTTGCCACACTGCGCAAGGTCCGCTCTCCGTAGATAAGGGCATACTCCATCTCCGGGATCGGGCTCATGTGGATGGCATTTATCGCCAGTGTTCCCCCAGGACGGATTTTCTCAAGCATCACCGGCACGAGATCACCGACCGGCGCAAAAATGATGGCGCGGTCCAAGAGCTTTGGAGCGCGATCCTCAGATTCACCTACCCAGGCGGCTCCGAGCTCTTCAGCGAGCCGCCGGTGACCCTCACTGCGCGTGAAAACATAGACATCACAATCCCAATATCGAGCAACCTGTATTGCAAGATGTGCGCTGGCTCCAAAGCCGACCAGACCCAAACGTTCCCCGGGTTGAAGATCCGCCTTATGAAGCGAGCGGAAACCGATAATCCCAGCGCACAGAAGTGGAGCTGCGTCCTCATCCTTGATCCCATCCGGGATTGGGAGTAGGTACCGCTCTTCCGCGATCATATGCTCCGCATATCCACCATCGACGTGAAAGCCTGTGAAATGAGCCTGAGGGCAGAGATTCTCCTCGCCTCGTCGACAGTGCTCGCATTCTCCACACGCACGGTAAAGCCAGGGGACTCCTACTCTCTCCCCCACCAACTGGTCATTCACCATCGACCCGACTGCGACCACCGTGCCAACCACTTGATGACCGGGGATCACGGGAAAGATTGGCGGGATGATCTCCCCCTCTACAGTGTGCAAATCCGTGTGGCAGATTCCGCAGACATTCACCCGAAGGAGCACTTCCCCCTCGCCTGGTTCGAGTTTAGCCTGGTCGACCATCACCAAAGGGTTCTCCTCAATTGGTGCGGCACGGTTTAGCAGCATAGCACGCATCTTTAAGTTCCCCTTCCAAGCTATTTATAGACCTCTTTTTTGCAAGCTGCCTCGCCTACTTCCTATTCGAGATGAGGTATTGGACGCCGGCAAACCTACTATACACGTTTTTCTTTGTCCGCAACGGTCCCCCTCTCGTGAGATTTCCGGTCCTTTAGGGAATGATAAGAGCACGAGCGGGATCCGCTTCATCGAACCATCCACGCTCTATACGCAAAAGGGGCTGACTAAACCATTTTTAGACAGCCCCTTTAATGTCGCCTGCCCTAGGGTGAAAAATCGGGCCGGACTCGTGTGATTTTATTATTCGCTACTTCTTGTCTTTCGTTTTCCTAGGGCCACGGATGAACGCTTCCGTCTTCCTATGCGCTTCATCATCGCTATATTGCACCGGAGGCGTCTTCATGAAGTACGAAGACGGCTCAATGATAGGTCCGGAAAGACCTCGGTCAAGCGCGATCTTGGCGCAGCGGACTGCGTCGATTACAACGCCAGCTGAATTTGGCGAATCCCAAACCTCCAGCTTGAGCTCCAGGTTCAGTGGGACATCGCCGAAAGAAGTGCCCTCCATCCGAACGTAGCACCATTTCCGATCCGTGAGCCAGGGGACGTAATCGCTCGGTCCTACGTGGATATCCTCCGCAGGGAGTTCATACGGCAGCTGACTCGTCACCGCGCCGGTCTTCGAGATCTTCTTCGATTCGAGCCGATCGCGCTCAAGCATATTGTAGAAATCCATATTCCCGCCAAAATTCAACTGATAGGAATGGTCCAGGACTACACCACGGTCGACGAAAAGAGAAGTCAGGACACGATGCGTAATCGTTGCACCAACCTGACTCTTAATGTCATCGCCGATGATTGGAAGGCCGCGTTCTTCGAAGCGACATGCCCAATAATCCGAGCTGGCGATAAACACAGGGATGCAATTGATGAAAGCACATCCAGCTTCAAGTATTTGCTCAACATACCATTTCGTCGCCATCTCCGCGCCTACGGGCAGGTAGCTCACGACGACATCTGTTTTCGTTTCTTTCAATTTTTTTACGATGTCGTCCGTTGGGCCAGGGGCTTTCTCCACAACCTGTGCTAGATATTTTCCAATGCCATCGTGCGTCATTCCCCGTTGAACAGTCACACCCGTTTTCGGCACATCTGAGAACTTTACAGTGTTATTCGGGTGGGCGAAGATCGCCTCACTCAAGTCTTTACCAACTTTGCCAACGACGACATCAAACGCTGCGGTGAACTCGATGTCCCGAATATGGTATCCACCGATGTCGACGTGCATTAATCCTGGTATGTTGTCGTTCAGTTTAGCGTCTTTGTAGTACTCGACACCCTGCACCAAGGCTGAAGCACAGTTACCAACGCCGATGATCGCCACTTTGACTTTCTTGCTCGATGGCATTTCTTACGCCTCCATTGAAATTCGTGATCACTATAACGATTTCTAAATGGGAGAAATGACTTGTTGTGTTTCTCCCGCTCCACCTGCTATGCTACAATCGTTACTTGCTCAAGGATATTCTATGTCTGAGCGTGTAGGGCAGATGAGTAAATCACAACGTCTTGAACGTTTGCTTGAGATCAGCCGGACAATGTCGGCGACCCTCGATCTCATTCAATTATTAGATATGATAATCGATGTTGCCTGCGAACTCACACAGAGTGAGGTCGCATCCATTCTCCTATTCGATTCAGGCGCCGGAGTATTGCGTTTCGAAGCCTCTCCCGGCATACACCGCGATGATCTGCGCGAAATTAGTATACCGCTTGATTCTAGCGTTGCAGGTTGGATCTTCACCAACTCGAAGCCAATGGTTATCCAAGACGCACACAGCGATCCTCGAGTTTTCCGCCGCGTAGATGAAATACTCAAGTACGAGACCCGATCCATTCTCGGTGTACCGCTCTCCGTGAAAACCGAAACGATCGGTGTGTTGGAGGCGGTAAACAAATCAGATGACGCTGATTATACCGAAGACGACCTGGAGGTACTAGAGACGCTTGCAGCTCAGGCTGCAATAGCAATTGAGAATGTGCGCTTACTCGACAGCATCCAGGAAACGAACGAAGAATTGAAGCGGCTCGATCGTATGAAGTCCGATTTCATCGCCATCGCATCTCATGAACTCCGCACTCCACTGGGGTTGATCCTCGGACATGCGACATTCTTACAGGAATTCATCCCCCCTGACCACCAGGAGCAGATGGAGGTCATCATCCGCAGCGCGATGCGACTTAAAGCGATCATTGAAGACATGTCTGCCATCGCCCACAATGAGCAGGGGCAATCTCGCGTTCGCAGAAAACCGTTTTCGGTCAGCAGGCTGGTCGAGGAAACGTTTAATCGATTCCGCGATTCTGCTGCAGAGAAGCAGATCGAAATCGGCTTCGACATTCCTAAAGAAGACGCGCTCCTCATGGACGGGGACCTGGAGAAAATCGAGGTTGCACTCTCGAACATGGTCGATAATGCTCTCAACTACACTGATGCCGGTGGGCAGGTAGGGATAAAAGCGGAGGGCGACGACGAGATGATTAAAGTCTTTGTTGTCGATACTGGAATCGGCATTCCCGAAGATGAGGTCGAACGTGTTTTCGATCGCTTCTATCAGGTCGAATCTCATCTAACCCGGAAACACGGCGGCATGGGATTGGGATTATCTATCGCCAAGGCGATGGTCGAAATGCACAACGGTCAGATCTGGTGTGAAAGCAAGGAAGGAACCGGCAGCCTGTTCTGCTTCATGGTCCCCGCCAATCAGGAAAAAGCCAAGAAAGCCGCGAACGTCTTTCGCAGCAGTTAGAGACACCCCTTCTCAATCAGATCCAACGCTCACTTTTAAAAAATAAATTTGAAAGGTGGCATACCATGTATGCTGCAAGTATAGAGTCTTATGTTTAATGGGCTCAATTCATTACACGTCATAATCTGATTGAACTATCATTATCCTTCAGTTGAACTACACCGGTTCTGTCTCATTCGCTTCTCAATTATGTG
>SOIH01000071.1 GCA_004376895.1 Anaerolineales bacterium
TTCAGGAAGTTATGCGGCTTGCAGATTTTGAAGCCGCGCTCCCAAAGGAAATCCGGACCGGGCTGAAAATCAATATCTCCTGGCAGACCTGGTATCCGGGTTGCTCCTCGACCCCCTGGCAGATCGAAGGCGTGACACAGGCGCTCCAAGGCGCAGGTTATAAAGACATCGTCGGTGTTCATAACGACACTGTTGTGGTCGACACGAGTGTCGGCGAGTTCAATAACAAACACCGCTTTGTCACCGACAAATACGACATCCCCTGCATCTATCTTTACGAGGAAGCCTTCGAATGGTTTGAATACATACCCAAGAACCATAAATTGCTGGTCCTCGATAAAGTCTACCCCCAGGGCTTATTCATTCCCAAAGCACTCGTGGGGATGAACATGATCCAGCTGCCAACGGTTAAAACACACGTTTTCACGACGATCACGGGGGCAATGAAGAACGCCTTCGGCGGATTGCTCCACCGAGACCGCCACTGGACCCACGCGGTGATCCACGATACGCTAATCGACTTGCTCATGATCCAGCGCGAAATCCACCCGGGCCTGTTCGCGGTGATGGATGGCACGTTCGCCGGTGATGGCCCTGGACCGCGCGCAATGCGCTGGCACCAGAAGGACATCCTGCTGGCCTCGGCCGACCAGGTCGCGATCGATGCGGTCTCCGCCAAGCTCCAGGGCTTCGACCCGATGCAAATCCGCTTCATCCGCCGCGCGCATGAACTCAATCTCGGCATCGGAAACCCTGATGAGATCGAGATCGTCGGCTACGATATCGAACAGGAACCCCCCTGGGAGTTCGTTCAGACCGATACATTCGCCAGCCGTGGTCAAAAGATGATCTACCATGGTCCCTTGAAACCCTTCGAAAAACTGCTGCTGCAAAGCCCTCTCGTTCCCTGGTCCTACTTTGCCAGCAACTTCTATCACAATGTCTATTGGTATCCTTTCGTCGGCCGCAAACGGGTCGAGGCTGCTCTGAAGAACCCGTGGGGCCAGCTGTTTAAAGCCTACGGGGATGGAGAAGTCGTCCTTCCCGGCATGGAGCCAAAGACGGTGATCCAGGCTATCGTTGCTCTGACGCTGTTGGCCGCGGCGGCGATTGGAGGCTTAAGTCTGCTTCGCGGACGATAATGGACTCCCTCCGTCGACGGCTGCTGGCCGGTCTCGTCCTGGGCTTCGTTGTCGCTCTCGGGTTGACACTCTTCAGCGATATTCGCCAAGTGGGTTCCCATCTGGCGGCTTTTTCCTGGTCCTTAACCCCATTAATCCTCGCTGGAACGCTTTTCAACTATAGTTTGCGATTTATCAAGTGGCATTTTTATCTGGGCCAGATCGGCGCTCATAATCTATCCCTGCGGAAAAGCGCCCAGCTGTTTGTCGCCGGTTTCCCTTTAGCCGTCACGCCTGGGAAAGTGGGCGAAGCATTGAAGGGAGTCTGGCTCAATCGAGAGACTACCATACCCGTTGCACGCGGCGTCACCGTCGTTCTGGCAGAACGCATCAGTGACGGGCTGGCGGTTCTGCTACTATCAACCCTTGGAGTTATCGCATACCCGCGTTACTGGCCCGCATTCGCGATCGTTCTCACTTTGCTCATTACCGGGATCATTCTTTCGCAGATTCGCCCGGCTGCGCTCTGGGCATTGGACACAGCGGAGCGCCTTCCATTGCTCAAGCGCGTCAGTCATCATTTACGGGAATTCTACGAGAGCGCCTATACGCTGTTCCGGCCTCGTTCAACGATTATCGCCGTTGGTCTAGGAATAATTGCTTGGCTTGGAGAGGGCATCGCCATGTACCTTGTGCTGCTGGGCTTGGGTGTCCCCGCAGGCTGGCAAACGTTCTCAATGGCGGTCTTCACCCTTTCATTCTCAACCGTGATCGGCGCAGTGTCCACCCTCCCGGGAGGATTGGGGGCTGTGGAGGTGAGTATGACCGGCATGCTCATATTGCTGCTAGCCCTCCCTGCCAGCACGGCTACGGCGGCGACGCTGATCATCCGTTTCGCGACGCTGTGGTTCGGCGTTGCCCTGGGTCTGTCCATTTGGCTCATCTCCAAGGATTTGCTTCTCCTTGAGAGCAACCAACCGAAACCAGCGGATGCGGCTTAACGATTCCGAGCTGCGTTAAAATGAACCCATCGAGGTCCCGACATCCATGACCAACGTCAACGTTGAACTCCATTGCCACACGTACCATTCCAGCGATAGCCTGATGCTGCCACAGCAAATCCTACAGGCTTGTGAACGGCGCGGTATTGATCGTGTAGCAATCACCGACCACAACTCGATCGCCGGCGCGCGTGAGGTCGCCGCGTTGGACCCTGAACGGGTTATCATCGGCGAGGAGATCCTCACCACTGAAGGTGAGATCCTGGGTTACTTCGTTCAAGAGGAGATCCCGGAGGGTCTCCCACCGCTGGAGGTGGTGGAGCGGCTCAAAGCGCAAGGTGCCGTGATCAGCATATCGCATCCCTTCGACCTCACCCGTGGCTGCCGCTGGTCGATGGAGACCTTAGAAACGCTCCTCCCCCATATAGACGCTCTTGAGGTGCTTAACGCCCGTTGCTGGAACGACAAACCCAACGATAGAGCAGCTGATTTAGCTCGCAACGCCGGGCTTCTTGGAACCGCTGGTTCTGATGCCCACGCACCAGTCGAAGTCGGACGCGCCTACGTGAACTTGCCTGCCTTCTCCGATGCCGATTCGTTCAAGGAAGCGCTAGCACAAGCGCGTATCATGGGCCGACGCTCCTGCCCTCTAGTGCACATCTATTCACGCTACGCGACCTGGCGCAAGCGGCTTGGATGGACACAACCCGAGCGCTAGACCCACGCTAGCTCTACGCGCAAAGGGACTGTCCTAAAAGGACCGTCCCCTACTTTATTAAATGTAGGGGCGCACCCATGTACACGCCCGAATTTCAATTCACTTTGTGCTGGCTTATGTGATAGGGGTAGGAAGGACCGGTTGAGTTCCCGGTCCCTCCCCCCTCCGA
>SOIH01000150.1 GCA_004376895.1 Anaerolineales bacterium
AGCGTCGGGTTCAACCGCCGATTTGCCCCATTAGCCATCAAGATGAAGAATTTCTTGGATAGCGCCCGCGAACCGTTGGTGATGCGCTACCGAGTAAACGCCGGACCTCTGCCGTTGGATCATTGGCTTCACGATCCCGCCATTGGTGGAGGGCGTCTAATTGGTGAGGCCTGTCACTTTATCGACTTCTTGACGTTCCTGACAGATTCACTTCCAGTGCGGGTATTCACGATGGGTCTTCCGGATGATGGAAGATATCGTGAAGATAACTTCGTCATTACGCTCAAGTTCGCGGATGGTTCAGTCGGCAGCGTGAGCTACTTGGCGAATGGCGACCGCGCACTCCCTAAAGAGCGAATCGAGGTCTTTGGAGACGGGAGAGTAGCAGTTTTAGAGGACTTTCGGCGGTTGGAACTAACCACATCCGGACGCACCAAGACCCACAAATCCCAACTCCGTCAGGATAAGGGCCATCGCGCCGAATGGAATACCTTCCAACAGACGATCACGCAGGGCGGTTCTCCGCCAATCCCCTATGAGCAGATCTTTGCGGTCTCACTTGCTTCTTTTGCTGCACTCGATTCATTGCGTTCCCGCGAACCACATGATGTGGGACTGATTGCAGAGCAGTAAAACATTCATGCGCTTCCAACCGCTCCACGCGCTACGCGAACTTGGTCCAGGACCGCTCGCACGCTTCGCTGTGTATCAGATCGCGCTGCGAAGCGGCTGGCTCCGTTGGCGCACGCCCGCCTTCACCTGGGAGGAGAGACCGCTTGAGTGGTGGCTGCAAAGTCACATCCCATCAGATCCTGAAGGATATGCCCAGTACCGTGAGGCGCGCTCACAGCATTTCTTCTTTCAGGATGTAAAGCGCCTCGGTATTACTCTAAAAGAGATTCTAGGTGAAGACGGTGAGGCGCTGGTGGCAGAAGCCAACTCGGTGCTCAGCGGACGGTACCGCCTGTTTGGGCAACCGGAGATCGCACTTGGGAATCCGCCGAATTGGGGCACCTTCGCACTAACCTCGTCCAGCGGCGAGATGGCGGTCGTTGGTCTTGACCGTCACTGGACCGAGTACGGCCTGAATGAACTTCCTCAAGACGTCAAACTCCTATGGGAAATCTCTCGCTTTGGATGGGCGTATTCATTGGCTCGCGCCTATGCGCTGAGGGGAGACGAGCGTTACGTCGAGGGTTTCTTTGCCTTGCTGCGTTCCTGGCGGGAAGCAAATGCCCCAAACAAAGGCTTGAACTGGCACTCGGGCCAGGAAATCGCCATCCGTTTGCTCGCGCTGATATTTTCGTTTTTTACCTTCAATCAGGTGCTTCGGGAGCGAGGCGGCGATCTGGAGGAATTGGTGACGATGATCGCCGTACACGCGGATCGAATCCCGGCGACGCTTCTCTATGCCCGTGCGCAAGACAACAACCACCTGCTTGTAGAAGCGCTCGCGCTCTATTCGGCGGGTGTGCTTTTCCCGGAGTTCAGGGATGCCAGACGGTGGAAAAGTAGCGGACGGCAATTTATTGTGCGGGCGCTCAAGGGACAGGTGTTTCAAGATGGCGGGTATATCCAGCACTCGATGAATTACCACCGTCTCGCCTTACAAGCGGGGATCTGGGCTGTGCGTCTGGCTGAACTTGAGGGCGACCCCTTGCCCGAAACATCCGTGGATGCAGTGCGTAGAATGACGAATTGGCTTGCTGCGGTCGTGGATCCGGCGACGGGAAATGCTCCCAATTGGGGGCCCAACGATGGTGCACTCCTGCTCCCCCTGAGCATTTGTCCGTTCGGGGATTTCCGGCCCACGCTGCAGGCCGCCGCACTGACAGTGCTAGGAGATCCAATATTTCATCCGGGTTCGTGGGATGAACTGGCTCTTTGGCTTGGGGTGGAGGACGCACGAGACGATAAATCAAGTGTCGCCGGTGACACTTCAAAGGATGATGGCAAACTAAGACGGGAGATTTCTCATCGGAACGAGACAGATGGGGATCAGGGGGGCGTGTGCCCTGATAATTTCCCCCAATCAGGGATCTATTTAATGAGTGGCCAGAAGTCCCGGGGGATGTTGCGCGCGGCACAATTCCACAGCCGCCCCGGGCATAGTGATCAACTCCACTTCGATCTATGGTGGGGAGGGATTAACCTGGCACGCGATCCCGGGACGTATCTCTACAATGCCGATCCTCCTTGGAACAATGTATTTACGGGCGCTTGGTGTCACAACACAGCCCTGATTGATGGGAGTGATCCGATGCTGCGCGCGAGCCGATTCCTTTGGCTGAGATGGAGTCAAGCCAGGCTTCTTGGGCGTTGGCGCTCTAAAGATGGACGCCTCGAAATCCTTTCAGCGTTGCATCAATACCGGAGTCGCGGGCACACTGTCCACCAACGAACGATTTTACGCGTTGAAGATCAACTGTGGATGGTAGTTGATGATATTCTGGGGGTTGGGGAGGCGGAAGTTCGGATAGGCTGGAACATCCCGGATATGCCATTTGAAATGGAGGAGAGCACGCTTCGTGTGAATCTACAAGGGTCAAAGGTGAGTATTCACTCGGAGGGGATCCAGGATCGATACGCGCTGTACCGAGCTGGCGAAATAATTGCCGGGGAAGAGTTTGTGTCGGATTCGAGGTCCTATGGCTGGTATTCCCCGACATATGCAATGAAGCAACCAGCGCTGTACTGGTTGAGAAGTGCCCATGCTCAGCTGCCGATGAGAGGTGTTACAAAATGGATGCTTGATGAGACGGACATGGAGGACGTCGACATTGGTTGGTTGGATCCAGAGATAAGGCGACCGGCGCTTTCCTGGATCGATTACCGTGGAATGAGATTGGAAACGTAGCGTGCACATCCTTTTGATCCATCAGGCTTTTGCCGCAATTAACGAACCGGGCGGCACCCGTCATCATGAGTTTGCACGGCAGCTTACACGGCGCGGTCACCGCGTAACCATCATCGCCAGCCAGGTGAGCTACCTCACGGGTCGAACCGTGGGTGATGGGGGTTGGCTTACGCGCGAGGTGGACGACATCGGTGTGGAGATCATCCGCTGCCGGAATTATTCCGGATGGCATCGCTCCTTTCTGCACCGTATGCTGAGCTTCCTCAGTTTCATGGCGGTCTCATTTTGGACAGGATTGCGTGTAGCGAATGTCGATCTGGTGTGGGGTACGACCCCTCCGATTTTCCAGGCTGTGACAGTTCGATGGATTGCAGGGCTGAAGCGGAAGCCGTTCCTGCTTGAAGTCCGCGATCTCTGGCCCTCCTTCGCCGTTGCAGTCGGTGTGTTGACAAATCCGCTTCTCATCAGACTCTCCGAATGGCTGGAGCGAGGGCTGTATCGTCGTGCAGATCGAGTGGTAGTTAATTCTCCGGGTTTTATCGAGCACGTACACTCACGGGGCGCCCAGCAGGTGGAAGTGGTCCCGAATGGTGTAGATCTCCCCATGTTTGAAAGAATAAAGAAAGATCAATCCTTGAGACGCGAATTAGGGTTATCAGAAGGCTTTCTGGTTATCTACGCGGGAGCTCATGGGATGTCGAACGATCTTGAAACGGTTCTGAAAGCCGCGGATCTCCTGCAGAGCGAAGAAGACATCCATTTTGTATTCCTCGGGGATGGAAAAGAGAAGACCAATCTGATGGCACTTGCGGAGAGTATGAAGCTGCGTAATCTTCACTTCTTGCCTTCGATACCAAAAGACCAAATCGCTTCGACGCTTGTGCAGGCGGATGCCGGGCTGGCAATTCTTCTTGCGGTAGATGCGTATAGGACGACTTATCCTAACAAGGTTTTCGACTATATGGCCGCTGGTCTTCCCGTTGTCCTGGCCATTGATGGGGTTATCCGTCAGGTAGTTGAAGGCGCGGGGGCAGGGTTGTTTGCGCAGCCTGGAGACCCTGAGGCCATAGCCGAGGCGGTGAAGCGGCTTGCAACGGACCCTGCGTTAGCCGAGCAACTGGGAAAAGCTGGCAGGCGCTGCGTCGAAGGTGATTTCGATCGCGAACACCTCGCCGCAAAGATGGCACTCATCATGGAAACGATAGCCGTAAATGGGAAAGGGCGCGCCTCAGATGATACGGCAGCGGAAAGCAAGTCAGGAGGGATGGATGACGGCTAAGCTTCTTCCCCCTGGTGTTCCGCTGAGCAAGCGATTATTTGATCTGATCCTGACACTTCCTGGTCTGGTTCTGATCAGTCCCCTGTTGGGGCTTATTGGGGCGCTTGTGCGCATTTTTCTTGGATCTCCGGTGCTTTTCCGTCAGATACGGCCAGGCAAAGGCGGTGAGTCCTTCACTGTTTATAAATTCCGCACGATGACGGATGCGCGGGGTTCTAGCGAAAACTTGCTCGACGACGCTGAGCGGATGACGGGTCTGGGTAGATTTCTGCGCAGTCTCAGCCTCGATGAACTCCCTGAGTTGTTCAACGTGCTGCGTGGGGAGATGAGTCTGGTCGGACCGCGGCCGTTATTGACACAGTATCTCGACCGGTACTCAACCGAGCAAGCACGCCGCCACGATGTTCTCCCGGGGATCAGCGGATGGGCGCAGGTCAACGGCCGTAATGCAATCACCTGGGATGATAAGTTCCGCTATGATGTCTGGTATGTCGATAACTGGTCTTTATGGTTGGATATTAAAATCCTACTGACCACGCTCTGGAAGGTGATCACGCGTGAGGGAATAAGCCAACTCGGGCACACAACAGCCGCAGAGTTCATGGGCAGCGATAAACAGGAGCCAACGCGCTAGTTATGTCAAGAAAAAGGTGCAATTTGTGCCCTTTCACTCCTTGCGAAAAAAACAAATCACGGGTACGATGATGCAAGAATATTGGTGAAATACCAAGCTGAGGAGGAACAAAATGAAGGAATCTTTGGAATTCTACGATGTGAAGTCGAAGACGAAGTTCTCGGCAACAGAATGGCGGATTGAAACCAAAGTCTCAGACGATGGTAGGACTCGCTACTTTGCTGTGACAAAAGCCCCGGCAGGCACGCACGAAGCCTGGCGAATTGTGGGCAAAGACTTCGCCCTTAAAAATATGTAAGAGTTCTGTTCCTAAATATGGGGTTAGGTAGGTCTGCAGCAGTACGTCAGCAGAGCTTGCTAACTCCATAATTCGAGATGGAGCCGCGAGCTGCCTTTACAAAGGGCGGCTCGTGTTTCATCTGTAGGCAGTGGTATCATTGCGGCGAAATACTGATACCCTAGCCAAGCTACCGGAGGTCCGTGCACCCGATGAGCCGCCCAGACAATGCAGCGTTCTATCGTCGAATGCTGCAGATACGACGTTTTGAAGAGACCGTACTCGACCTCTTCCCGCGCGGGTTGTTCTATGGAACCACGCATACATACATAGGCCAAGAGGCGAACGCGGTTGGAGTGCTCGCCTGGTTGCGCGAGGGCGATATTGTGGTCAGCAACCATCGCTGTCATGGTCATTTTCTTGCCTATGGCGGTTCGATGCACTCGTTAGCAGCGGAACTCATGGGGCGCAGCACAGGGGTTTGCGGCGGGCGTGGCGGAAGTCAGCACATACAATGGCGTGATTTCTATGCAAATGGGATCCTGGGCGGCACGGTTCCTATGGCGGCAGGGATGGCTTGCACGGAAAAACTCAAAGGGGGAGACAGGATGGTTTTCTCCTTCATGGGAGATGGAACACTGGGTGAAGGTGTCGTTTATGAGAGCCTGAATATTGCCGCGCTCGGGGCGTTCCCAATCCTCTTCATTGTTGAAAACAACCGCTATGCTCAAAGCACACCCACTCGATTGAACTTGGCGGGTGAGATCCCCAATCGCTTCAAGGCTTTCGGTATTCCGGTTGAATCGATAGATTCGACGGATGTAGTTGAGATCCACGAAGCCATTGAGCCCATGCTCAAGTATGTACGCGAGAATAATGGTCCTGCGGCATTTGTGGTGCACACGTACCGTTTTGCACCTCACTCCAAAGGCGACGATAGTCGAGATCCGGAGGAGATCGCCCGTTATCGAACAAAAGACCCTCTTCCAATCCAGGCAGAACGGTTGGAAGAAGCGATACAAAGAGAAGTTCAGGAATCGGTTGAGATAGAGGTCGCGGATGCCTTCAAGCAAGCCGAATCCGATCCCGCTGCCGAGCCTGCATCCCTCACATCTCCGTTGGGAAGAAGCCGATGACGACCATCCTCGAATCGCTCAATCGGGGCTTGCGAACATGCCTGGAGGAATCAGATCGGGTCTATGTGATCGGGGAGGACGTGCTCGATCCGTATGGTGGTGCGTTCAAAGTGACCAAGGGGTTATCCACGGATTACCCTGAACATGTGATCACCACACCCGTGTCGGAGGCCGGTATCGTTGGTGTTGGGATTGGTATGGCGCTGCGCGGCCTGTTTCCAGTGATCGAGATCATGTTCGGCGATTTCATCAGTTTAACTGTTGACCAATTGATTAATCACGCCGCAAAATTCAGGTGGATGAGTAATGACCAGGTGCGGGTGCCGCTTGTTGTGCGTACGCCAATGGGGGGGCGGCGCGGGTACGGTCCAACGCACAGCCAGTCCCTGGAGAAGCACCTACTCGGTGCACCTGGCTTACGTGTCGTTGCGGCGACGGCGTTGGGAGATGCGGGAGACTTGCTGCGCAAGGTGGTCTTAGAGGATGAAGACCCTGTATTGTTCCTTGAGCACAAGGTTCTCTATGCAAAACCGATCATCTCCCATGATGAACTATCAGATTTCGAAGTCGATGTAAGCGCTGACCACTATCCAACCTACCGGCTGCGCATTACCGGCGCCCCGGCGCCGGTGATTACGCTGGCAGCCTATGGATATTCAGCAGAACTGGCGCGTGAAGCCGTGAAGCGTCTGGCTTACGATCATGAGATCTTCAGCGATCTCATCGTCCCTACACAATTATCCCCCTTTGAACTGGACGATCTGCTCGCCGCGGTGAGCCACACGAAGCGCCTGCTGACCGTTGAGGAGGGTACGATGACGCTCGGTTGGGGTGCGGAAGTCATCGCTCGCGCCCTCGAAGAACTTGGCGCTGGGTTCCAGGCACAGCGTGTCGCCGCAGGCGATATGCCAATACCCGCTGCCGGGCTGCTGGAAACAGCTGTACTCCCACAGATTGAGGATATTATTGAAGCGGCCATTGCGCTTTCTGAGGCGATCTGAAGCATTATTTCAGCAGAGGCTTCTCTATTGGTCCGCGAGCGATTTCGCGATTAGACTCATTCAAGGGCAGTGTTCATAATCTCATTGCTCAACTTTTATTGACGAGCGCACTCTGCCCAGCCGTAATCTCATAGAATTAGGAGGAGCATGCCCGATCCTATTGAGGTCCTCGTACCGCTCTTAAACCCCAACGAGCCTGAAGTTCAGGTTGCCAGGGTGCATGTTGTTGAGGGTCAAAAGGTTCAGGAGGGTGATCCGCTGTGCACGCTTGAGAGCACGAAGTCGGTCACGGAAGTGACCGCAGTTCGCGAGGGCTTTATTATTGGTCTTGAGTTTGCGGAAAGTGATCTGCTAAGAGCGGGCGACCGATTGTGCTGGTTGGCGGATGATTCGAAATGGGCGCCGCCCGAGAAGGAGACTTCACCGGCAGACGTCGATGAAGGCGCGATACCCGATGGATTACGGATCACGAAACCCGGTTTGCGCCTGGTGCGTGGTCACGGATTAGATCCCACTAGTTTGCCGAGAGAGACGCTGATAACAGAATCTGTAGTGCGCCGGATCCTGGCGCTGGAAGGCGGCGGAGAAATGGAATTACCGGAAGCGGATTTTGATGCAGGCGCGATCGTCGTTTACGGAGGCGGAGGTCATGGAAAATCGGTCATCGACTTGGTCCGTGCTCTAGGGCAGTATCGAGTCGTCGGTGTGATTGACGACGGCCTTAAGCAGGGAACCGATGTAATGGGAGTTCCCGTAATAGGGGGAGTAGATCAACTCCCCCGGCTGGCAAAAGAGGGTGTGCGGCTTGCCGTGAACGCTGTTGGCGGAATAGGGGACATTACCAGCCGAATCCAGGTATTCCAAAGATTGCTGGAAGCAGGGTTCGGCTTTCCAACCCTCATCCACCCTACCGCTTTTGTCGAACCTACGGTGCAGCTTGGCCAGGGTGTGCAGGTCTTCCCATATGCTTACATAGGAAGTGACACCGACGTCGGGTTTGGCACCATCATCAATACAGCAGCCATCGTTTCGCATGATTGCAGCCTGGGAGCCTATGTCAACGTCGCTCCGGGAGCCCTACTGGCGGGAGCGGTAACACTCGATGAAGGTGTGCTGATCGGGATGGGTGTGACGTTAAACCTGAATGTCACTGTTGGGTCTAAGGCACGCATCGGCAACAGCGCGGTCATAAAAGAGGATGTTCCCTCTGGAAAGATGATCCGGGCGGGGGATATCTGGCCTCAAGGCTCAGAAGAATCATGAAAACTGTAAAGAATAATCGAACTAAGGGACAGGGAAGGTCAGTCGACCCTGTGGGGGAGAACATCCCGATGTCATCCCCTGATATTACAGATCTCGAGCGCGAGGCGGTCGCGAAGGTGATGCAGACCTCGCGTCTGAGCATGGGGCCGGAAGTCGCGGCATTTGAAGATGCCGTCTCTCGCTATGTGGGCGTGGAACACGCCATTGCAGTGAGTTCGGGCACCGCGGGGCTTCACCTCTCCGTCCTTGCGACGGGGATCACTGACGGCGATTGGGTGATCACGACACCCTTTTCTTTTGTTGCCTCAACAAATGTTCTCCTCTATGAACGCGCCATTCCCATCTTTGTTGATGTGGATCCTGATACGGGCAACATCAACACGGACCTCATGGCCGAGGCGGCTGCGGATTTAATCGCCGGCGGAAAGAAGGCTTCACGCTGGCTGCCGCGCAAAGGGGCCGAACCTTCAGGTAGACTGCGAGCCCTGTTGCCCGTTGATGTCTTCGGGCAACCGGCTGACTACGACCCGATCCAGGCGATCTCCGCCGAGCATAACTTGGGGGTCATCGAGGATTCCTGTGAGGCGCTCGGTGCGCAATATAAGGGTTGTCAGACCGGGACGCTGGGGGATATCGGTGTGTTTGCGTTCTATCCAAATAAGCAGATCACCACAGCCGAGGGCGCCATGGTCGTCACCGACAGGGATGACTCCGCCGAACTCATTCGTGCGCTCAGGAATCAGGGCCGCGCGCCTGGCGATTTGTGGCTTGACCATACTCACCTTGGTTATAACTATCGCCTTGATGAAATGAGCGCTGCGCTGGGACGCGTGCAAATGAGCCGTTTGGATGAGCTGCTGGAGAAGCGTGAGCGAGTCGCGGCGTGGTATCACGCTCGACTGGCCGAGATGCCCGGGGTTGAACTGCTGCAAATTTCCCCTTCAACCTCACGAATGAGCTGGTTTGTGTATGTGGTACGTCTTGATGATGGGGTTGATCGAAAGAGAGTAGTAGAGCGCCTGGATGCGCAAGGTGTACCCACGCGTCCTTACTTCACGCCGATTCATCTTCAGCGCTATATGGCGGAACGTTTCGGTTACCAGCCCGGGGATTACCCTGTGACAGAAGACCTCAGTCGGAGAAGCCTCGCATTGCCCTTTTCTGGCACCTTGAGTGAAGTACAGGTGGAACGCGTCTGCGACTGCCTTCTGCAGGCGTTGGAATCTTGA
>SOIH01000190.1 GCA_004376895.1 Anaerolineales bacterium
GGCATCCGCGCGTGCAGCCGCGCATGATCTCGATGGGTATGCGGTTATGTGTAATGTCGATGAAGGGCACGATGAAGCGCGTGGTTGATTTGGGCATTTTCCCAACGATACGCTTCAGAATCGGGAATGGAGTGTCTTCATGGAGGGGTTCGACTCGGGAGATGGTCCCATCCTCCTTGTAATGGATCTGATACAGACTGGGCACATAGACGCCCCAGATCTTAGCGAGTTCGAGGTGAAGTTCTTCTCGCGAACGTCCGCTGGTTTTCCAATCTTGAACACAGCGAGCGATCTCTAGAACAGCTTCTTCGCCCTCGCCAATCACAAATGCATCGAAGAAGTCGGCCATCGGCTCCGGATTGAGCGCTGCGTGGCCTCCCGCGATCACGATCGGATCATCTCGTTGGCGTTTCGCCGCGAAGAGCGGAACCCCAGCGAGATCGATGAGATTCAGGGTGTTTGTATAAAGGGTTTCGTAGGGAAGTGAGAACCCGATGATGTCAAACTCAGAAACCGGGTGTTTCGTTTCCAGTGAGTACAACGGAATTCCGGATAGACGCATCGCGGCTTCCATGTCCGGCCAGGGAGCAAAAACTCGCTCCGCGAGGATATCCTTTTCGCGATTCAAGACATCGTATAAGATCGCGAGTCCAAGGTTGGACATGCCGAGGTCATAGAGGTCTGGAAATATCAGCGCTACACTTAGGTCTACGCTTTTCCAGTCCTTGACGACCTGGTTCAGCTCGCCTCCTGTGTAGCGACCTGGCTTCTGTACACCAGGAAGGATGCGCTGTAGTGTTCGGTCGATTTCTTGTGGATGCATCTATTGGACTTAACCCGGGCAAATTTGGATAAAAATATTCTGAATATTATAGCATGTGGGCTTCGCCAAGTTTTCGTGCTTCAGGGGATGGATTTGCCCGCTGATCGCACAATAAAATCGGGTTGAATTGGTTGACACATTGGACTAACATGCGGGTCGACCTCTATGCAAAGAGGAAATTGTGGAGGCGCATCCCATTGTGTGCCGGTTTCCCCATCAACCTTGTGCCAAGTCTTCACTTCCACAGATGAACGAAGTGCGCTTAACTCGACCAAACCGACAATCCTAAACGGACGTATACCGAAGGATGATAGTTGTGGTGAAAGCTAAAAAATGTTTGCTGATCACGCCATGGTCTATCCCGCAATAAGTCCATCTGTTGACGCTCAAAAACACGAATGGTAGAATGGCCTTCGCTGCCCCCATCGTCTAGTGGCCCAGGACGCGGCCCTCTCAAGGCCGAAACCGGGGTTCGAAACCCCGTGGGGGCACCTGAGCCTTTCGAAACAACCATCGTCATGCTATAGTGACGGAGGTTGTTTTTCGTTTACAATTTATCGCTGACTCTGGCGTCCAATTGTGTTGGCTGCTGACTGTATCTTGTGCACCCATAGCCATCTGCCCTTTACAATAGACGGGGTGCTGGCATTTTGGGATTAATTATTCACGAGACGGAAATTTTGTGAGGTTCTGATGAAAAGGATTGCTCATAACCACAGCATGCTTGTCCTTCTGATCACGCTGACACTCTTGTTGGTCCTTCCCTCGTGCAACATACCCCTCATTAACGGAAGCGGGACTGACGAGGCGATTGACGATGGAGGGGGAAATGGTGGGATTGCAGGCCGGGTTTGGCATGACCTTTGCTCATCCCCGCCAGAAGGAATCCAAATGGAGACGGCTCCAGAAGGATGTGTCCGCGGGCCAGATGGGATGAAGTGGGTAGCGAACGGAAAATTGGACGTTGCTGAGATTGGACTGCACGGTGTGGACGTCAGGTTGGGCACAGGGCCATGCCCCTCTTCAGGGAGCTACGCGACAATCACAGCCGCCGATGGGCTCTTTCTCTTCAGTGGCTTGGAGGCAGGGGATTACTGCGTTTCGATCGACCCCGAGAGTGAAATAAACGCCAGTGTCTTGGCGCCAGGCATTTGGACATACCCTGTATCAACGACAGAGCTTGGTGTGATTGGAAAAACGGTAACCCTGGGCGTTGACGAAGTGAGATCCGATATCTATTTTGCCTGGGATTATCTCCTTCTCCCGCCCTTCGAGTTGATCCCTACCAACACCCCGGTTGTTGAAGCAACAACTAGTGCAACTGTGACGATCGAGCCATCTGCAACCCCGGCGGCGACGAGCACACAAACGCCTACCGCTTCCCCGACATTAGGCGACTCTGATCCGAGGGCATCTTTGGGTGATCCGACATGGCAGGATGACTTTGCGGATGCGAGCGACTGGGCGATATATGAGGATGACCACGCCCGTTTCGAAATCGCCGAGAATGACCTGGCCATGACGGCGTTCAATGCTGATTACTACAACGGGTGGTTACTGAGCTGGCGAAAAGATGTTAATTTCTACATCGAAGCTACTGGAACCGTAGAAACCTGTTCGGGTAGAGATTCCTATGGGTTGATGTTCCGCGCCCCCGCCTCTGATAAAGGGTATATTGGTTATCTTTTTGGTATCTCTTGCGATGGTCGTTACTCGCTACGTTCCTGGGATGGGGAGGTAATGAGCAAAATTCTCGATTGGACGCCAAGCACCCATCTCGCAGCCGGATCGGAACAAACCCACCGGATTGGTGTTTGGGCGCAAGGAAATGAGTTAAAGCTCTATGCACAGGGCGAGCTGCTTACGACTCTCACGGATACTACTCATAGTGAAGGCCTTTTCGGCTTGTTCATAAGCGCAGCCCAGACTCCCAATTTCACAAGCAATATCGAAGAATTCCTTTACTGGGATCTCCAATAGACTTTTCATGGAACGATCGCTGGGAGGACTTATCGTATGCGCTTTGGAGATCGGCAGCCTGTTTTCTTGATTATTCTAACTAAGGAGAGCGGTTACTTTGCAGACTGTATCGAAGTTAAAGCTTGATCAAACTCAGAAGACGTTCTTGGTGGGGGCCCTGCTCGCTATGGCGTTCTTTCTAATTGCGGCTGGAGTTGTCGAAATATCGATCGCCATCGATCAAGACTGCCGAGACTCAGTGGCGTCGGTGCGATTAGCGCCGGACCCTTTTACTGTGTGCTTGCCGGAATGGAAGCATTATGGGTTACGGGCGGCGTCGAGAGGTGTGGTGTGGGTCCTCAATCCGGAGGCGGCTCCAATCCTTGGCTGGCTTGTAATGGGCTTGATTTATGCTATCTTGGGTGGGATTAGCGCGCAGGTCTTCGGACGCAAGGGGATCATAGTATTCATTGGATTGGTACTCGCTGTAGTCGCACTCATCTCTGGGCTGGGCTACATGAAGACATTTATCGCCTGAAGAATAGCGAGTCATTAATAGCGTAGTTGTATCCATGGCAAGCGAGGGCTTCTTGATGAATCCGAAGCTCTCGTTTTGTATACTCCTTGCTTGCTTCACCCTCATAAGTAAATATGAATCCGGCGACAGATACCCGAGGGCAAATTAAGATCGGGAAGGGGAATTCCGCAGGCTTCTCTAAGAAGATGGGTACTTGTTAGCAGTAAGGGTACCAAAGAACCGTCCATGAGGACGGCTCTTGGTTGCGCTGCGGCATCCTTATCCACAAGGGAGGAGGGATGCCGCAGCACGTTCATCATAAAGTTCGATCATTGGCACCACCTCCTCCTTTCAAAAATAGCGAAGGAAGGCGTTTGAATCAGTTAAGGAAGTATTGCATACGGATGTTTGAAAGTCAATTACAGAATAAGCATGGCATCTCCGAAGGAATAGAAGCGATAACCTTCGATTGCCGCCATTTTGTAAAGCGGTAGGATTTGTTCCCGGCTGGCAAATGCAGAGACCATCATCAGCAGGGTAGAGCGAGGAAGGTGGAAGTTAGTGAGCATCGCGTCCACGACACGAAAGTCAAATCCTGGCAAGATATAGAGGGAAGTCGGTCCCTCGAATGGGGAAATGTCCTGCTGAGGGATTATGCGCGCTGCGGTTTCCAGTGCCCGAACGGTTGTCGTCCCAGCAGCGACAACTTTTCCGCCCGCTGCCCTTGCGGCTTTAATCGCTTGAACGACGTCCTGCGGGACCTGGCACCATTCACTATGAATTGGGTGTTTATTTGGATCATCCTCGCGAACTGGGACGAAGGTATCCAAACCGACATGGAGGGTGATCTTGGCGATGCGAACACCTTTATCTTCAATGGATGTGAGGGTGTTTGGCGTGAAGTGCAATCCTGCCGTAGGTGCAGCGGCAGATCCAGGGTATCTTGCGAAAGTGGTTTGGTATTCGCAATGATCCTCTAATGGCGCATGGATATACGGAGGTAAAGGCATTTCTCCCAATCGATCCAGAAGGGGTGAGATCGCTTCGGAGAAGACAATAACCCGCCGCGCCCTCCCGAGATCTTCTCGGATTTCCGCTTGTGGACCATTTAGAACCTGAAGCTTCCTGCCGGGTTTTAGGCCACTGCCCCCTACCATCACCTCCCATGTCATTTCCCTCAGCCGGTGCAGCAGCAATACCTCGGCGCGCCCACCCCCGGGGATTTTCCGGGCTTTCAGTCGAGCGGGGATAACCCGTGTCTCGTTGAGCACCAGGACATCATTCGAGTTGAGATAGTCGGGAAGCTGGTGGAAAATCCGATGTTCAACGTGATCGTTGTCTCGATTAAACACGAGTAAGCGAGAGCTATCCCGTGGTTTTGCGGGTCTCTGGGCGATGCGTTCTTCAGGTAGGGAGTAGTCGAAATCCGTAGTTCGCACGGTTTACCGGTTAAGGAAACGGAGCAAGATATTGAGTGCCAATGTCAACAGCAGGCTCAGGAGGATTGAGGTTGCCAGGGGGATAAAGCATGAGAATCCATTCTTTTCGATGTGAATATCCCCTGGAAGACGGCCAAGAGGCAGATCGAAACGAGCTGCAAACCATAAACCAATGCCGACGATGATAATTGCCACACCGGCGAGGATGACCCAACGTGCGATGGAAGAGAGGTCCATTATCCTGCCGCGAAGCTCACAATTCGGGAAGACGTTTCTGCGGCGAGCCTTGATACGGCAATCCGAGATGCTCGTATGCTTTTGGCGTGGCGACGCGCCCCTGCGGTGTACGGTCGATAAATCCGAGTTGGAGCAGGTAGGGCTCGACGACATCCATGATCGTGTCCGGCTCTTCGCTGATCGATGCGGATATCGTTTGAAGACCTACTGGACCGCCGCTGAACTTCCGAATAATTGTGTCCAGGACTCGGCGGTCTGAATCATCCAGACCGAGGTCGTCGATCTCCATTAGGGCCAAAGCCTTTCTTGCGACTTCCTGAGTAATTCGACCATCGGCTCGAACTTCGGCGAAGTCGCGGACCCTGCGCAGTAACCGCAGAGCGACCCGTGGGGTCCCTCGTGCGCGGCAGGCTACCTCTCTGATCCCCGGTTCGTCCATACTCACGTGAAAAACATCAGAAGCTCTGCGTACGATCCCCACCATCGATTCCTCGTCATAGAAAGCCAACCGGTGAATCGCTCCAAAGCGGGCTCGAAGCGGGGCGGTCAGAAGCGCAAGACGTGTTGTGGCTCCGACGGTTGTAAAATGGGGAAGCTTCAGTCGAATTGAACGCGCACTTGGTCCCTTTCCAATTGTCAGGTCGAGTGCGAAATCTTCCATAGCCGGGTAAAGGATCTCTTCGACGGCGCGCCCGAGGCGGTGGATCTCATCGATGAAGAGGATGTCCCCTGCTTGCAGGTTGGTGAGGATTGCCGCGAGGTCTCCGGCTCGTTCAATCGCCGGACCGGAGGTGATCTTTAAGTTGACCCCCATCTCTGTGCTGAGAATATGAGCTAGCGTCGTCTTCCCCAGACCTGGAGGTCCGTAGAAGAGGACATGATCAAGCGCCTCGTTACGACCCTTTGCCGCCTCGATCAGGATTGCAAGGTTCTGCTTAACCCGGTCTTGCCCGATCATTTCGTGCAAATAACGCGGTCGGATAGGGATTTCGTTTTGATCATCCCCTTGGTTATCAGGGGAGATTAGTCGATCCTCTTTTTCACTCACGGTATCGATTATACAGGATGCCTTGTTTGCGCGAAATCAACTCAACAGAGATGGATATGCTAGTTATCTTCTCGGGTTATGAGCTTCAATAAGAAGTGATCAGCGAAGAAGGGGGTAAGGGTGATCCCTAGTGGAAGGTAGACTTCTGGTGGAATGCCGATATCTGTAAGGTAAAGGTCGTACCTCGAAGGATCAAGACCGCGTTTGGGCAACGCCAGCGTGACCGTTCTGTCAGCTCGTATCGATATGCCCGGGCTTTCGCCTGTCGTTGCGTCAATACCCGAGGGAATATCGAGTGCGACTACATTCTTTGCCCATTGGTTACATGCTTCGATTAACAGTGCGGTGTTGCCGCGCGGCGCGCCTTGCAGGCTGTAGCCGATCAAGGCGTCGATGACAACGGTCGCTTCGGAGATTACCCTTTCTGAATCTTCTAATCCTACTGCGACAATCCCGGCTGACGAAAGGATCGCGTACTGCGCTCCCGCCGCTCCCTCCAACGCCTCCGGATGTCTCGTCAGAAGGAGCTGGACCTTGAAGCCTCGGTTATGGAGGTGTCGAGCGCAGCAGAGGCCGCCACCGCCATTTCCGCCCGATCCGGCGAGGATGGTGATTATTCCTGCTGCCCCGCCGAAGACGTCAATAACGTGAGAAGCTAGGTTCCTTCCCGCGTTTTCCATCATTTGGAGAACGCTTAGCTGGAAATCCTGGACAGCAATTCGGTCGACTTCTCGCATTTCATCTTCTGTAACGGATGGAATTCCCTTTCCGTCCTCACTGAAGAAATTTGCTCGCATCTCACATTGCTCCATACAGGGAATCTTATCGATACTGGCACTCATAACTAATCCCCCTCGAAGAAAACGTATGATGGCAATATCTCAGAGATCAGAGTAATTGCGTGTATCGGTAGTCGTGAATCAAGAAACCTATTAAAGAGACGATATCAGGATCTGATAAAAGTACTTGAGGTCGTCTCTTGGTGATATGCAGCGATTAGAAAGGATCGGGTACCCTCTGCGGGAAGCACGATGGGGTAATTAGTATTTAATAACAGGAGGGAGTTTTTTGGCTTGGGTAACCCAGGATTTTACTTGTTTAGACGAAGGTAGCCTGCGAACAAGGGCTTTCTTCTCATTAATCTCAACGAGCGCTTTGAAGAGATGCTCTGGCACGCGATGACGGAGCTCTTTTACCGTATCGACACCTGCTTCTTCGAGGAGGTCGCTATATTCCTCTCCGATTCCCTTTACACGCATAAGGTCAGCGAGATTAACCCACTCAAGGACTAGCTTCTCCGAGATTCCGGTCTCCTCAGCCAGATCCTTTCGCCCTCGTTTATCGGTACCAATCTGGAGGAGCCGACTTGTAGATCGAACCCCTACTGAGTGCAGTTTCTTAGCGAACTTTGGCCCAATGCCTTCGATGTCTACGATCTTCGTCATGCAATACTCCTCCTATTTTTCTATACAATTCCCAGACGCATTCTAAAAGGGTATCTGATGTAGGTCAATGTTTCTCTGGGTCTGGTTTAACCAGTACGTTGCCAACAATAGCTGGAAGAAGTAGTGCTTGGGGACTGGTTGACGCCGTATAGGTCCTTATCTATACTGACGAGTGTACTCGGTTTTCTTGAAGCTTATCTTGATGGGTTCTAAGATTAAATATCAAGAGCGAGAGCGGTGGGACATTGGTCATCGCTAGCCATTAGACAGGTGTTATCTGGCCCTTGAAATAGATCGTATGGAGGCATTCCGTGGCCATTGGAATTGGGCTACGACATGTAAAGGAAGCATTGGAGCGCAAGGCCAGTGTTGTTCAGCACGAATTCATCCAACTAAGTGAGCAGTTGGAAGATCTTGGGCATAAAATGGTGGATGCTGAGGAAGAGGAGAAGAACACGATCCGTGAGCAGCAGCAAGTCTTGCGTGTTGAGCAGCAGCATATCGCCGATGATGTGAATCGCTGGCGAAAGCGTGCACGAGAAGTGACCCAACAATCTGGAACTTTAAGCTTGAAGTCTTACCTGAATGAATTACTTGAGTTAAACGAAGAACTGGTGACCCCGGCTGTCCAAAATGCGTTAACACTGATGGATACTCCACCTGATGAGCGAGGCTTTCCTGAAGAACAACCGATTCTTCCTCAGCAGACTCCTGTTGGTCGCTTGCTTGAGCGGGCAAGAACTGAGTATGATCTTCGCGTAAGCGACCCAGGGGTTCGGTTGAAGGAAGCAATAGCCTTCGCCAACCGCGCCGGTGTAGCTCAAGATGAGGGCATTATTGCGGAGATTGTGGCGGCAATGGATGATCCTGATCCGCTTGCACGCGAATTGGCCATACTCACAACGATCCAGCTCTACAGATTCCGGGCGTTGCGTCTGGCGGACTTAGAGCAGGCACATACTGCCGTTCAACACCTGACGCAAATACAACATCTGGCAATAGTCCCAGTAATGATAGAGATCCTTGAGCAGCCCCGAGTGGGCTACATCCAGGAGGATGGCGAGTCGAAACAAACCGATAATGGCCGTTCACGCATGGTAGTCTTGCTGAAACTAGTGGAGTGGCATACTGCAGAAGCACAGCTTGCGCTGCGGAAATTGAAGTACGACCGTGATCCCCATATTGTAAAAGCCGCGCAGCGAGCATTAGAATTATTCCCCGAACAATGGAATGGAGAGTTCCCCGGCCAGAAGAACACACCTGATACTGGTGGGTGACCGCACTTTTAACTAGATTTCTCTTGACACACATAGGTTATTCGATATAATTCCACTCGTAATCGTCGTGATAACTGATGTGTCGGTCGGCGTAGGAAGCGCTTGAGGTTAAAAGACGCCTCATGCGCTTGTTTTGGTTCGTACTCACAGTAGCACGTATGTTCGAATAAGATCGCCGATGCATTTCAACCATCGCCACTCGCGAGGGAGGAGATTTGGTGGATTCCAAGGGATTTCGAGCGCTCCGAATCAGTCTAGCATCACCGGAAACCATCCGTAACTGGTCACATGGTGAGGTATTAAAGCCAGAAACGATTAACTACCGCAGACTTCGACCGGAGAAAGACGGTCTCTTCTGTGAGGCGATTTTTGGGCCGACGAAGGATTGGCAGTGCTATTGCGGGAAGTACAAGAACATCCGCTTCAAAGGGATTACTTGTGAGAAGTGTGGAGTTGAGGTTACTCGCTCTTCTGTGCGCCGAGAACGGATGGGGCATATTACTCTTGCCGCACCGGTAGCACACGTCTGGTATACACGCCGAGTTCCCTCCTACCTCGGATTACTCCTGGATATCTCCCGACGCAATCTTGACCGCGTGTTGTACTTCGCTCAGTACGTCGTCACTTATGTCGACGAAGATGCGAGGAGCAAGGCGTTAAGGCGTATTGAGGAAGAGCTTACTCTCCGGATGAAAGAAGAGAAGGAAGCGCTTAAACAACGGAAGGCTGACATTAGAGCCGAAAAGAAAGAGAGACTTGCGGAGCTCAGCAAAACGAAGAAAGAGATACAGGCTGCCCATGATGAAGAGGTCGCGGAGCAAATTGCCCCTGTGATGCGTGAAGGACAGCGTCTGGAGAGTAGTCTGTCCGACAAGCAGGGGAAGACCATCCGCAGTCCGATTCACTTCAAGGCTCTTGATGTAACTATTGCGGAAAAAGGGGATGAGATCAACAAGGCCCATCTTATAAAGGTCCAAAAGGGTGTGAGATCCCATCTCGATAAGGTTGAATCGGCTTTGAAGGACCAGCGCGATCAAACACTCGAAGCTCTCAAGATGGATGTGGAAACGGTGAAGGCAGAAGCAGATCTTGCGCTTTCTCAAATCGAAGACACCATCATAGACGAAGGGGTCGAGTCTTTAGAGCAACTAGAAGAAGAGCGTGAAGAGTTGCTCAGCATTCACCAGATGCTTTTCTTAGGCGAGACGCGTTACCGAGAACTGAAGTCGAAGTGGGGGCAAGTCTTCCGAGCGGATATGGGCGCGGAATCTTTCTATGAGATCCTCCAGCACATTGATTTGCCTCAACTTGCTGAAGATCTCTGGACTGAAGTGCGTACCACGCGAAGCAAGCAACGCAAGAAGAAAGCGACCAAGCGTCTCAAGGTTGTAGAAGCATTTCGGCGATCTGGAAATCAACCCGAATGGATGGTAATGACGATATTGCCGGTCATTCCTCCAGATCTTCGACCCATGGTCCAATTGGATGGTGGCCGCTTTGCAACCTCTGATCTCAACGATCTCTACCGAAGGGTGATCAACCGAAACAATCGCCTTAAGCGTCTTGTTGAGCTAGGTGCTCCAGATGTGATCGTCCGCAATGAGAAGCGGATGCTTCAAGAAGCGGTTGACTCTCTAATTGATAATTCACAACGAGGTAAGGCGCTGTCGCGTCGAGGGAGGCGGGAATTGAAATCCTTGAGCGATATGCTCAAAGGAAAGAAAGGCCGCTTCCGTCGCAATCTGCTTGGTAAACGCGTAGATTATTCAGGCCGCTCAGTCATTGTGATCGGTCCGGATCTCAAGCTATATCAGTGTGGTTTACCAAAAACAATGGCTCTCGAGCTCTATCGACCCTTCGTGATCTCTAAGTTGGTAGCTTATGACTTCGCCGCGAACGTGAAGGGTGCCAAGCGGATCATCGAACGGGAGCGCCCCGAGGTATGGGGTGTTTTAGAGGAAGTGATAAAGGATCGACCAGTCCTGCTCAACCGGGCGCCAACGCTCCATCGCCTTGGCATTCAAGCTTTCGAACCGGTTCTCGTCGAGGGGAAGGCAATCCATTTGCACCCACTTGTCTGTGCTGCATTCAACGCGGACTTCGATGGTGACCAGATGTCGGTTCACCTACCTTTGTCTCAACAGGCGGTTACTGAAGCGCGAGAGTTGATGCTTTCCGCAGTCAATCTTCTTAAACCCGCAGATGGCGAACCAGTCGTCGGCCCCACAAAGGACATGGTACTTGGTGTTTATTACCTGACTATGATTGAAGACGGCAAAGAGCATGTAGGCGCCGGAAGAGCCTTCTCTGATATGGATGAGGTGGAAATGGCGTATGCCCTCGACCAGGTTAGTATCCATGCCCCAATCAAACTGGCCGCAGCGACATGGTACGACGAGAACGACGAGCGCTTAGCAACGCAAGATGAGCGCATCATCGACACCACTGTTGGACGCGTAATCTTCAACCGGATCCTCCCTGAAGAACTTCAGTTCGTCAACCGGGTTCTTGATAAAGGGGCTATCCAAGATCTAGTAGGAGAAATCTACAGGTTCTTACACGAAGAGGGCACTCCTGAGGTTGTTGACGCAATTAAAGACATTGGGTTTGCCTACGCGACCAGGTCTGGGACAACAATCGCTATTTCGGATATCACGGTTCCATCTTCTAAGCGAGATATCATTTCGACAACTCTCGAACAAACCGAAGCGGTTCGAGTGGATTACCGCCGCGGGCTCCTTACAGAACAGGAACAGACTGAGAGAATTATCGAGCTATGGCAAAAAACCACGTCGGCTGTCGCCGAAGCGGTTGAGGAATCCATGGACCCGGCAGGAAATCTAAGCATGATGGCGATTTCAGGCGCCACGAAAGGCGGGTTCGGTGCGATTACGCAGCTCGCCGGGATGCGCGGATTGATGGCGGATCCAGCAGGCAGAATCATCCCCTTACCGATCCGCTCCAGTTTCCGAGATGGATTAACTACACTGGAATATTTCATCTCGACTCACGGCGCCCGAAAGGGTCTAACGGATACTGCTCTCAGGACCGCAGATGCTGGATATCTGACCCGTCGTTTGGTGGATGTAGCTCAGGACATGATCATCAACGCCGAGGATTGTGAGACAGAGAAAGGGATCTGGATCCGACGGTCGGATGATGTGGCCGGTCAGGAGTTCGCCCCACGCCTTTATGGACGATTTGCGGGGAGAAAAATAGTAGATCCTGATACTGGCGAAGTGCTTATCAAAGCTGGTGAAATGATCAGTCTGGAGGCTATTAAAACAATCGCGGAATCAGGTGTTCAAGAAACCTTCGTTCGCTCACCTTTGACCTGCGAGCTGCAATTCGGGATGTGCCAGCGGTGTTACGGCATGGATCTCGGCCGAGGCAATGTGGTTGAGCTTGGTTCAGCCGTAGGCATCGTAGCAGCACAGTCGATCGGTGAGCCGGGCACGCAGCTGACGTTGCGAACGTTCCACACGGGTGGTGTTGCTGCAGGGGGAGACATCACAACGGGTCTACCGCGTGTTGAGGAGCTGTTTGAAGCGCGGAAAAAGCCTAAGGGTGAAGCGGTGATCGCTGAGATTGCAGGGACGATCCAAGTTATTAGCCCTGAGGTTCCTGATGGTCCTCGTGTGGTTCAGGTCGTAAACAGTGAATTGATCAAGGATGAATACAACGTCCCAGGCAATTGGTCGTTGCGTGTAGACGATGCGGACGAGATCGAGGCAGGAGCGCTTATCGCAAAGCGTGGCGAATCGGAGATCACCGCCAGTCACGCGGGACGAGTGCACATCAAGGATCGAAAAGTCACCGTCTCTTACGATCTCTTGGAAGAGGAAGCATATGACATTCCCGCAAGCGCACGCCTGCTTGTGAAAGAGGGAGACAAGATCGAGGCAGGCTTCCAGATCACTGAAGGATCATTGAATCCTCACCGCATCTTAAGCATTCTTGGACGTGAGGCATGCGAGCTTTATTTGCTAACCGAAGTTCAGAAGGTCTACCGCTCTCAGGGACAGAATATCAATGACAAGCACTTCGAGGTCATCACTCGCAAGATGCTTTCTAAGGTTCAGATCACACAACCAGGCAACACGGAACTGCTTCCGGGCGATCTCATCGATCGATATTACCTGCAGAGGATGAATGAGCAAGCGCTGAAAGATGGAGGACAGCCGGCGAACGCCATGCAAGTTCTGCTTGGGGTAACTAAGGCTTCGCTGAGCACTGAATCCTTCCTCTCGGCTTCGTCATTCCAGCATACAATCAAAGTGCTGGCAGGTGCAGCAATCGAGGGTAAAGTCGACTACTTGCGTGGGCTAAAAGAAAACGTGATCATCGGCAAGCTGATCCCGGCGGGCACCGGCTTCCCTGGCAAAGAAGTCGCTCTACATGATGAGAGAATAGACGGGGAGATGGAAGTCTCTCCTGAATTACAGCCTGAGGACGAAATCGTTGAAGCAGAGGCAGTCGCAGCCGATTAAGGGGTAGGGTTGTCTTTAAACTAATCGTTGACAGGTTGATAACACACTCGTTATAATGCTACGTCTGCCCCAGCGCATAGACGTTGGGGCGGGTGTATGAATCCCCAACTTCCCCGCCGATCGGCAGTTGTCGTAACAATTACTGCGGGTGCGGTGGTGAAGCGAAGCTGGAGGAAGTGAATGAAGTACGCAATCGTAAGTTCCGGCGGTAAGCAATACATCGCCCGGGAAGGGGAGCCCATTGAAGTCGATCGGTTACAGCTGGATATAGGCAAACCGGTTGAGTTTAAGGAAGTGCTCCTTGCAGTAGATGGCTCTACTATTAAAGTCGGCACACCGTTGATCAAAGGGGCTTCGGTTAAAGGTAAAGTGCTCGACCAGGTAAAAGCCAAGAAGATCATCGTCTTCAAATATATCCCGAAGGAACGATATCGTCGTAAGAAGGGTCACCGGCAGCAATATACTCGCGTGTCCATCGATAAAATTAAGCTTCCTTCGGCTGAAAAGAAAGCGACGAGCAAAAAAGAAACTGACAAAGCGGTAAAGCCCCCCGCGAAGAAGACCACGAAGAAGGCAGCTTCGACGGCGAAGAAAACCACGGGAAAGGTTTCCAAAAAGGAGACCGGAACTAGCAAGGAAAAGAAGGCCACCAAGGCTAAGTCGACGTCGACAAAGACTGGTTCCAAATCGTCTTCTTCTGGTAAAAAATCTACGGCCAAAAAATAGTGTAGGGATAGAGAATGGCACATAAAAAAGGCGGCGGTTCAGTCCGGAACGGACGTGACAGTCACTCTAAGCGACTGGGTGTGAAAAAATTTGGCGGTGAGCGTGTGCGATCCGGAAATATTCTGGTGCGCCAACGCGGAACCCGCATTCATCCAGGGGTGAACGTAAAACGCGGCAAAGATGACACACTATATGCTGTCGCAGAAGGGTTTGTTCACTTCGATTTCGTTCGCAAAGGACGCAAACGCGTCAACGTAGTCCCAGAATAAATACTTTAATTTCACGAGGCAGGAACGGGTCGGTGCTGTAAACGCCGGATATCTATTGCCAGGTGATGAAGTATTGGCTCCTATTTGGTGAGGTTGTAATCTGATGAAAGAAAATATCCATCCGAAGTATTACCCCAACACGACGGTCGTTTGTGCATGCGGCAACACATGGCAGACTGGCTCAACGGTTGAATCGATTCACACTGATGTCTGCTCAAACTGTCATCCTTTTTACACGGGTGAGCAGCGCATTGTTGATACAGAAGGCCAGGTTGATCGCTTCTATAAGAAGCTCGAGGCGCGACAGCAACATGCTAAGGATAAAGAAACGCGGGAAGCTGCGAAAACATCACCAGATCTTCTCATCGCAGAACTGGAACTCAGCGCTCGTGCGGAGTCGGCACTTGCAAAGGCGGGCATCCTAGATGTTGGCAAAGCAATTGAGATGATGGCAAAAGGCGATCTGGCGTTACTGGATATCGATGGCTTTGGGCGAAAGAGTCTTGCAGATCTGAAGCGAGCCTTAAAAAGGCGCGGTTTTGAATTGCCAGAGGCTGCGCTAGAACCGCAGGTTTAAAACTTCCAAACTTGCTCAAATATTAGGCTGGTGTAAACTCAGGGCAGGTGTGAAAGCACCTGCTCATTTTCTTTGTATAAGGAGTTAATTGATCATATGCGCCATCAAACAGGAAGCGTGGAAGTTATCACAGGATCAATGTTCTGCGGGAAGACTGACGAGATGATTAGGAGGTTAAGGCGCGCGGTTATCGCCCGGCAGAAAGTCCAAGTCTTTAAACCGAGTATTGATACGCGTTACGCTATCGAGAAACTCGCATCTCACGCTGGAACAGAATTTGAAGCTACACCCGTTCAAGATCCGGATCAAATCCGCGACCTTATGGAAGAAGACACAACCGTAGTTGCGATCGATGAAGCGCAGTTCTTTACCGAGAGTTTATGCGATATTGTCCAAGAATTAGCAGCAGCTGGTCTGCGCGTGATCGTCGGCGGTTTGGATACCGATTTTCGAGCGGAACCTTTCGGTTGCATGCCGAAGCTGATGGCACAGGCGGAGCGTGTGGATAAGCTGCACGCAATTTGTATGGTTTGTGGAGAGCCGGCATCACGCACACAAAGGCTACTCAACGGAGGACCCGCACATTACGATGATCCAATTGTTGTAGTTGGCGCCAGCGAGATGTATGAGGCCCGCTGCCGCGGGCATCACGTAGTTCCAAGGGATTGAAGATGCTGCCGTATGAGGAGTTCTTAGAGGAAATTCTGATCCCCGGAGATGTACTTCAAGCGAGAATTGCAGAGCTTGGGGAGGAGATCAGCCGGGATTATGAGGGCAAGAGTATACTGCTGGTTTGCATCTTACGCGGCGGGGTAATGTTCCTCACAGACCTGATGCGAACGCTCACAGTCCCACACGCCATCGACTTCATGGCTGTATCCTCATATGGAACTGGAGCGCGGCAATCGAGTGGACAGGTCCGAATCACGCTTGATCTTCAGAGCTCAATCGAGGGCAAGGATGTTCTATTAGTCGAGGACATCATCGACAGCGGGCATACAATCGCATCCGTGATCGAGTTGCTCAAAACCCGTCAACCAACGTCCATACGAGTATGTACTTTATTGGATAAGCATGAGCGCCGAGAGGCGGAAGTCCCGATCCATTACAGTGGATTTAAAATCCCCAACAAGTTCGTCTTTGGCTACGGACTCGATCTTGATGAATACTATCGGAATCTCCCTTTCATCGGTGTTGTGAAACCAGATAAGTACATCCCCCCGGATTAGGCTTCCCATTTTCGGATGACCCTGCAGAAATCCCTCCCCCCCGCGCTCCTTGAGCTCTTACCTTCACCAGTTGAGGGTCCGCAAGTATGGCTGGTGGGGGGTGCAGTACGGGATCATTTCCTACATCGTCAATCCTTTGATCTTGATTTTGTTGTTGCTGGTGATGCCCTTCGCCTGGCTCGGCGGATTGCCGATGCGTTGGGCGGTAAGTACTACGATCTTGATCCGGAACGTGGAGCGGGTCGAGTATTGGTGCCTAGATCTACTGGAGAAGAATGGGTCTTTGATTTCACACGAATGAGAGGCTCGAGTCTTCAAGAGGATCTAGGGTATCGTGATTTTTCGATCAACGCGCTGGCATTTGACCCACATAATCTCGATATTCTTATTGACCCGACAGATGGGCTGAATGATTTAAAGGATTCGCTTCTGCGGGCATGTAAGTCTGATGCAATACAGAGCGACCCCGTGCGCGCCTTGCGAGCCGTACGCATCGCTTCTGAGCTTGAATTCCGCATCGAGCCGAACACTATTCAGCAGATCAAGGAAGCGGGTCCGTTGTTGGCTCATATCTCGGTCGAGAGGCTGCGGGATGAGATCTTCCGAATGCTTGATAATCATAAACCAGCACGATCGCTGCGATTGCTAGACCATCTAGGTCTCTTCGATATGCTCTTCTACGAGTTCTGCGATCACATTGGCGGAGAATCACGCATAGAAGATATGCGTGACATCGCCCAGCAGGCATTCGCGGTGATCTCAAGACTCAGCGAATTATTCCAGGTCTTAGCGCCCATGCATGATCCTGAAGCTGTCGCAGACTCAACGCTTGGATTGGTCGCGATTCGTCTGGGGCGCTTTCGTGAAGAGATGTCAGACTATCTTGACGAAGAGCTGAGTTCTGGGCGAACAATAAAGGCTTGGGTTCTCCTTGGGAGTCTTTTTTCGTCTTATGTTAATCGTGACCCGTGCGGCGATGGCGATGGATCTCATGACGGGTTGGATCGAGGTAGCAAGACGTTCGTAGCTTCGGCATGGCTCGACCGCTATCACATGAGTCGCAAAGAAAAAAATTGGCTTGATCGATTTCTTATAGGGCACATCCCTCAATTATCAGAGGAGACCAGCGGGGACAATGATCTCCAAATCTATCGTTATTACCAGCAAACGAAGGACGCAGGTGTAGGGCTTGTTTTCTGCGACTTGGCCAACTTCCTTGCAGGGACGGATGGTTCGCCATCAGAGGAACAGTGGGAGAGCCGTGTAATAATCGCCCGTCAGCTGCTTGAGGCATATTTCGACAGAAGAGATGAAATCATAGACTTGGAACCCCTGCTAGCTGGGGAAGAAATCATCTCTGAATTTAAACTCAAGCCAGGTCCGATGATAGGAAAATTTCTTCAGCATTTGGTTGAGCTTCAGGTAACAGGAAAGCTCAAAACACGAGATCAAGCCTTAGCTTCAGTGAGAGAAATGCTCGCAGGTGGATCCTAGAAGAGCGGAGATTTTTTTAGCATCCTTGGAGTACAGCCACGAGAGAATTATCACTGGGATTTCTCACGGGGTTAATCCTAGGTCGTGTTATGAGCGCTTCGATCAATGATCAACTCGAGGAGGCGTTCTTAACAATGCCATTCAAGTCTTTGAATGGCATTGTCTGGTCTGCGTTTTTCCAATCTTGGCCAAGCTGAATGGGCTGAAGACAGAAATACCTGAGGCAACATAAGAATTCACCCAGGGTATTAATTGAGGATATCGTGCATAGCAGGTGGACGGGAAGCTTCAGGCGACAAGCCCACGTTCAGGTGTTCAGAATATAATCCATATCTCGGTTTTCAAGGAAAGATCACGTTGAGTACGGGTTCATAGAAACAGCGACAGCCTGTACTGTGTGAGCATCCGTCAACCGGCAATTTGGGAGTTGCATTTTTTGCATAGGTGCCTTCATTTTGTCGGCACGCGGGGCACGCATCATGGGCGACGATAAGGCGGATTTGGCTTACCCGAGGGTTAGATTGCATTTCTTTAAGTGCCTTGGCGGTCGCAGAATGAAGGGAGAGGTCCTCTCCACAATGGATGCATTCACCTGCTGTATCGGGAGATTGTTTGTTGCATTGTGTACAGGTTCGCACGTAATACCTCCTCTGTTGGGGTCCACCTAGATTCTATGGAAGAGATCGTGTGTGTCAATATTCGCAATGATGATTTGGAATCATCCTTGAGCAATGGTTTGTAGAATTGTGAGCCTTGATTATCGTTAACGGAAGAATAAACTGAATGTTTGTGGTTTTGACAGAGGGAATCTAATGTCAAGCTGGACGAGAACGATATTGCATTTCGACCTCGATGCATTTTTCTGCTCGGTTGAGAGCTTGCTCAACCCGGGTTTGGAAGGGAGGGCATTCGTTGTCGGTGGTTCAGCGGAGAGCCGTGGGGTCGTCTCCTCGGCGTCTTATGCTGCCCGTGAGTTTGGCATCCGTTCGGCTATGCCGACAGCGCAGGCGCTGCGTAAAGCCCCGGACCTGATCGTGATATCGCCTCAACATGCGATGTACAGTGAGCATTCCCATGAGATTATGAGTTTTCTCCGCGATTCTACACCAGTCGTTGAGCAGTTGTCGATTGATGAAGCCTTTCTCGATGTTAGCGATGATCCACGTACCGGGCCTGAGGTGGCGCGATTCTTACAAAGGGAGATTCTTAAGCGCTTTAAACTTCCAACTTCTTGGGGCGTTGCTAGTAATAAATTAGTCGCCAAGATCGCAACGGAGGTCGGAAAACCGGAAGGGTTAATCGTGGTGCCTTCGGGACAAGAGGCTACGTTCCTGGCGCCTTTGCCGGTGAGAATGTTGTGGGGTGTGGGTCCGAAAACAAAGGATCGCTTGGCTGAAAGGGGCGTTCATACGATTGGGGACATGGCAAATATGTCCGCGCACGCATTAATTGAATCTCTCGGTGATAATGGTCTGGAACTTGCATCAAGAGCGCGTGGGGAGGATGATCGCCCGGTTATGGAGGGGCGAGACCCTAAGTCAATGTCGGCTGAGCGGACTTTTTCCACCGACATATCCGATTGGCCTGTGCTGCGGACAGTCATTCTTAGATTGAGTGAAACTGTTGGCCGAAGACTACGCAAAGCGGAACTGGCAGGGCACACTATCAGGATAAAGGTCCGTTGGCCGGATTTCACGACCAAAACGAGGCAGGTTCGCCTCGAGCAGCCAACGGATCGGGAGCGGATTATATTTGATGAATCCTGCAAGCTTTTTCAGGGATTGTGGAAGAAAGGTCAAGCAGTCCGGCTCTTGGGGGTGGGGGTTTCGGATTTACATGAACCCATCCATCAGCTAGACCTGTTTGATCGGCAATGGGATCGGGATGAGAGATTACAACAAGCCATTGACTCAATCCGGAACCAGTATGGACCTGATTCTCTGAGACGGGCTGGTGGTCTACGAAAGCAAGCCCCGTCGGAGAGAGATGAGCAACCCGAGGAAGATGTTAGGTAAAAGGTGAGCATGCGTCAAATAGGAACGAAGGCGAGTTAGTTGAAATGGAAGAATCCGTTGAGAGCATTCAGGGAGATTCGTAAATGACCCTTTACGGGAAAGGTTACTTCATTTGGAAAATCCCTTTTTGTGATGAGGGTGATCCAGAGGCAATTGCTGCCACAGCTTCTGCTGCCGATCTTTCGCATGTTCTAATTAAAGTGGCAGATGGGTCGACGTGGCCTTACAACTTCGATTTTGAGACGAACGTCGATCTGATCCCTCCGGTGTGTGATGCATTAAAGAATGTGGGTATTGAAGTTTGGGGTTGGCACTACATTCGAGGTGATGACCCCGTGAATGAAGCCCGCCTGGCAGTCGACAGAATGGCTGCGCTTCATCTCGATGGATATGTCATTGATGCCGAAGGTGAGTATCGCACAACGAGCAAGAGAGCTGCCGCAAGCCGGTTTATGCAGGAGATCCGCGCGGGGATGCCGAATCTCCCGATCGCACTCAGCTCCTACCGTTACCCACGAATTCATATGGAATTACCCTTTGCGGAATTCCTTGAATATTGCGATTTCAGTATGCCCCAGGTTTATTTCGAACAGGCCCACAATCCAGAGCAGCAGCTTGAACGTTGCGTCGAGCAGTACATGGCGCTAAAGCCAGTAAGACCCGTGATTCCGACACTCCCGACATATGAGCGGGGAGGCTGGTGTCCGACAGCGGATGAAGTCACGCTCTTTCTGCACAAAGCGCAGGATCTAGGTCTCTCAGCGGTGAACGCCTGGAGCTGGGATTTCGCGAGGCGCCCGAAATATATGGACCTTTGGAATGCAATGGCTGATTTCGATTGGCCGGCAAGCGCTCCCGTTGCAGATATGCCGGAGAGGTTGATCGGCCGGATGAATGAGCACGATCCAATCTTTGTTTCTGGTTTGTACGCGGATCGCGCAGCGCATGTTACCGGTGAACGTACAATCGTTGGGAAAGAACCGGTTCAGCAGTGGTATCAATCACTTTTCACGAGCATTCTGCCCAACGCGCACTTTGAGGTTACTGGCAAATCCGGGGAGGGACGAACGCGGCATTTCATGTGGAGAGCAACGAGCGAGCAAGGTGTTATCATGGATGGGAATGATACACTCGGCTTGATTGATGGCAGGATTCAATACCACTATACATATTTCACGGTAAACTGAAACCTGCTATTTAGTTGCATGCAGCCTGTCCGGTCAACATCATCCATCCTACAGAAAATCAATTTCCAATTTGTGTAGTGCGAGAGACTTATGATCTGACGAAGGTTAATCGTTCACGGAAACTGAATGCCTTCTAAACTGACCAGATAGCGAACGATTGCCTGAGTTACGCCTTCTACAACTTACGCTCCAACACCCCTGCATTCCGCAAGGAATATCCAGCACCAAGCCCGATCAGATTGCTATAAACTTTTGAGCAGCATGGCGACAGGAAAAGCCCCGGCCTTTATTCGCAGGGGCACTTGACACATGCCCGCTTGTGAGAATTATTGCTCGGCCTGCAATATCTTGTAGGAAAGCCTGATAGGCAATATCTTATTGAACATTGCTTGCGCAGGGCAATATTTATTTTCTGATAGTTCAATTGCACGCTGCACTGCGGTTTCATTGACATCATGCCCGCTAATTAAATACTCGATTTCAATCTGAGTGAAAACGTGAGGGTGGTCCTGCGCTTGTTGACTGCGAAGTTGAACTTCGAAAGCGGTTACATTCTGCCGTTTCTTCTGCAAAATAGAGATAACGTCCATGCCTGTACAGCCGGCGATGCCGATGGCGATCAATTCCATTGGGCGGAAACCATCGTTGTCACCACCGACTTGCGGGTTTGCTCCGAGCGGAACTGAAAAACCTGTATCTGCTTCTCCGATAAAAGACAACCGCTTACTCCACGTGACCTTTGCATCCATGTTTTTCTCCTTACCTCATTGGTGCAGCATGGGTGATATTGTACTTTCAAGGATGCTCAAACAAGTTGCCCCGCTCCATGCATAGCGAACTATCCCCTCTCGATCAATTACGATGGAGTAGGGCAGTGAAAAAGAATTAAGAGACCGTAATGTGCTCTCGTCGGGATCAAGCAGGATTGGAAAAGTTAGATGGAACATGTCCACGAATTGGACCACAGTTTCCATTCCTTCCCCGACATTGACTCCCAGGAGGACAAACCCTTCCTCGGCGTGTGTACGAAAGAAAGTCTCCAGGTCAGGCATCTCTCGACGGCATGGAGGGCACCATGTTGCCCATGTGTTTAAAAGGATTACGTCCCCATTGTGATCGGCGAGTGAGACCGTTGATCCGGCGATATCTGTAAGTCGAATTGCGGGAGCAGGATAATCAACTTTCATTGGCTCCACGCAATCCTGCGGTATCTCGACCCCCGTAACACTTTGTGCTTGATTTGCCGCAATCACTGCAACGAGAATTGCCATTGCAATAAAGACTAAACCGATTCCGAAGAGTAGTACATGCATGGGTCGACGCAAAGAATAGATCCTATTCTTGAAGGTACCTTAATCGGAAACCAGATTAGACCGATCTAGGAACCTCTCAGATTTTATGATAAACGGGATATTTGTGCTTCGGTCCTCGCTGAATGGATTTTGTGGCCCTCACCCGGAGGGGAAAGGTCCTATCAGTGAAAAACGCCGCAGGCAACGTAATCACATTTGGTGCACACTAGATTTAGACAGCCATCGTAATCCAGATTAACCTTACCGCAATTGGGGCAAGGCTTTCCGGCTCGGGGTTCATGTGATTGGGAGCGCTTTTTCGCTTTCGAGTTTTTATAAGCTGATTGTCTCTTGTTCTTTATTTTGTTGCGGGACATCTTGTCTCTCAAGCTTGGCCCTGAACACAGGTGAAAGGCTGTTTAGCGGACCAGATCATCGAGGCTCAGCACTTTAAACAATCGCTCTCGAACTCCACCAGGGAGCTCGATATCTGCTTCTCGCTGTTGGTAAAGGTAGACTGTTTTTTTAAGTGTGTCGACGAAAATTCTACAATTGGTGCAGTCGACAAGGTGTCTCTCAAGCTCCTCGCAGGTAATTGGATCAACTAAGTTATCCAGATAGTCTGAGACCTGGCTGAGAAACTCCTGGCAGAGGTTATGTTCAGACATTTGATTACCGTTCCATTCTCTCTGAGAAGTAACTGGAAAGGATCTCCCGAAGCTGCAGTCGGGCTCTGAGAAGGCGGGTTTTTATGGCTGCCTCTGAAATTTGGAGAACCTCCGCTGCCTCACGAGTTGAGAGTCCATGAAGATCGCGCAGAACGAAAGCTGCCCGGAGAGTGGGGGAGAGCGAATTTATGGCGACATCCAATGTGCCTTGTGCCTCTGCGTTCATGAGTTCAGCTTCCGGTAGACAGCACCAATCTTTTAGTTCGCGAGGGACTTCTGCGCCATCTTCGAGAAGTAAAGGTTCATCGACGGGTACTGTATCCAACTCATTCTTGCGGAGTCGCATCAGCGCTTCATTCGCGGTAATACGGTAGAGCCAGGTGCTTAATTTCGAGCCACCCCTGAAGTTCTCAAGCCCTCGATAGGCTTTTAGAAAGGCCTCTTGTAGGATATCTTCTGCCTCAAGAGGATCGCCCAGCATGCGCAAGGCAAGCTTATATAGCTTTGGCGAGTAAGCGTCGACCATCGCCGCGAAAGCTTCACGGTCCCCGGCTTTCAGTGCTTTGATTGAGATTGTTTCTCTCTCTTGCATTGGATGCAGAATCCGGTAAAAAGTTGCCTGATAGATGTTGCAGGAATACAGTATACACGAAGGCTTTGATCATTTAATCACCAATGCCGAGCGTGGAGATATCTCCATGATTAATTAAATACCGAGACCTCAGAACTGCCGCAGTTAGGTGATGCAGCGTTGTGGAGTCCTGCTTGTGGGATTGAAAACTAATTTTGCATCATAACCAATTGTAGATCGTACGTTAGCCTGAACTAGAGAACACTGTCGACCATGGCCCCATCACTTTTCTCATCTCACTTGAATTTCTTCTTCCAACCACAATTGGACACGTGGTCGATTCGAACGATCTCACATGATCTGCAAATAATGAATGCTTCGATGGCTCTGACCTGGATGGAAGCCGGAAGGAGGTATACAACACAACTAGCATTCTCCCGAGCGGATGAGGTCGATAAGGGGAAACCCGCGCACTCATTGGGATCTGCAGCTCACCTAACATTGCGAATACCAATAAATTCTTGCCTGGAAGTGGAAGTGTGTTTCTCGCTGCTCCATGCATCTCCAACGATGTTATGGCGACTCGAGATCAAGAATAAAGGAGCCTCCGCTATCCGGCTGATTTCGGCGGACATGATGGCTGCTGGGTCAGATGAGAGAATGGGCTTGTATGGTCACCTCCGACAGGCGCTCGCACATTTCAACGAAGAGAGAAATGGCAGACGGAGTGGTGTTCACTTTGCATCACCTGAGATTGACTTGGCATTCTATTCCAGCGGCTGGCAAAGCTGGAGTTACGCTGGATTGGTAGGAGCAGATCAATCAATGCCCAGGACTCGCCTGGGTCCAATTAGGCGCCCGATGGTGGACCAGCCGGGCGTGAATATTCCCAGAGGACAAGGAAGGGTCCGTTCAGATATGTTCGGCGTGCTTCTGGATCGCATCAGCCATGTCGGAATCCTAGCGGGTTTCCTTTCTCAAAGGGCGGCATTTGGGACGGTAGCGTCCTATATGGGAGGTGAAAAACCGTCGCTCCATCTACGAACTAACCTGGATGGTGTACTCCTGGATCCGGGGGAATCATTCATCTCAGATTGGGCCTGCATCGATTTCATCGATATTAAATCCAGCGACCCCTTGTCCACATATCTGGATTTGACAGCCAAAGAGAATTCGGCTCGGGTCGCTAATACTTCCCCGCTGGGGTGGTGTTCCTGGTATTACTACTTTCAGGAGGTCCATCAAACCCATATTCAGGACCACCTCAAATGGGCAAAAGAATACGAGGACGAAATCCCGCTGGAGGTTTATCAAATAGATGACGGATATCAATCAAATATCGGAGATTGGCTGACAACGAATGAACGGTTTCCGGGCGGTATGGCTCAGCTTGCTGGCGATATACAAGGAGCAGGTCATGAGGCGGGTTTGTGGATTGCGCCTTTTATTGCCCTTAGTTCCGCTCAAGTCGTGCAAAGAAACCCGGATTGGGTTCTTCGAAACCGATATGGCCTACCGGTAAATACGGGTTGGGTTTGGGAGTCTTTTGGTCGTGCTCTTGATGTGACACATCCTGGCGTGCAAGAGGATATTGTGGGTGTGATTGATACTGTTATAAACCGTTGGGGTTATTCCTACATCAAGCTCGATTTCCTCTATGCCGCAGCTCTCACTGGCAAACGATACAACCCACGACTCACAGGTGCGCAAGCACTTCGGGAAATGTTGATAAAGATCCGGGAGATGGCTGGTGAGGAGAGCACTCTCGTAGGATGCGGCTGTCCGCTCGGTTCTGGCATTGGCATCTTCGATTCGATGCGTGTTGGTCCAGATGTAGCACCTTCCTGGAAGCCAAGATACCCTTTCGTCGACGCACTCATCAAAAACGAGTGGGACCTTCCTTCAGCTCGCAATGCGCTTCATAACACGATAACGCGCGCTCCGCTTCATCGCCGCTGGTGGATTAATGATCCAGATTGTTTGCTCCTACGAAGGACCGAGCCCCAGTTATCTGAAGCGGAGGTTCAGGCCTTGGTGACAGTAGTTGCCCTCTCGGGTGGAGCAGCGATGGTCTCCGACGATTTGCTCGCTCTGGATGCAGAGAGAAGAAGCTGGCTTGCCCGTATATGCCCACTGTTACCCGGGAGAATGCGCGTCGTCGATCTCCTCCAGGAAGAGAGACCAAAGCTGCTGCTTATGGAGCTTGCGGGAGCTATAGGAAAATGGTGGCTGATTGCGATCTTAAATTGGGAGGATGAAGAGCAGCATTTCGAGATCCCACTCGAAGTATTCGGACTAAATCCGTTACTCGATTATCATAGTGTTGATTTTTGGAATGCGCAGTACAAGTCTGTTCACGATCGCGTTCTCCGCTCAGGTCCCATCGCTGCCCATGGCGTAGAGTTGATCGCGTTGCGTGAAGCGCGTGACGAGTCACAATGGGTCGGGGATACTTTACACATATCACAAGGATTGTGTGTGAAATCCTGGGATCATGGTGATCGAACTCTAACAGTGATGATAGACTGTGAGCGGGGAGCTCAAGGTCAAGTTTGGCTTGCTTTACCTGGCCCCCCGAAATCTTTGCGGATCCAGGGGCATGAATTGGAATATAAGGTTGTCAGTCCAAAGATCTATTCGGTTTGCCTTGAGATCGATAGATCGGCAATCTTGGAAGTTGAATAGACGTGATGTCTAGTATGACGATTGATCAAACGATCCTGCTCATGACGATCATTTTCGGGTTAGGTGTATTTGTTGCTGTTTGGGTTGGCTGGGTGCAAATCCAGGCTGCACGGAAATTACCCTACTATCTTCTACGTAAAGAGCGGACGCTCATCGGGTGGCGTTGGTTTGTACTTGCTGCGATGTTTGGCCTTGCAGGTATCGTATCGGCATCTCTCGGGCAGAGGGCGGTCTATGCACTATATCCCCCAACTCCCTCAATCACCCCAACCGCAACGAAAACATCCACGCCTACCATTACGCCAACTTTAAAAAACACAACCACACCGACGATCACTCTCACATCCACGGTCACCCCGACAGCAACACTGACACCCACACCATCTCTCCCGGAGGAGATCCGTGTTCTCCTCTTGCGTGAGACACAAGCTCCTGATCCCGAGGCGGTCTTCAGCCCCGTCCTGGTAGCTAGACGGATCAATCGTCAAAATCTTCCGATCGGAGCGTCTGATATTTTTACGAATCCAGTCGGAAAACTGTTTGGGGCATTCACCTATAACTATCTCACAGACGGTTTACGATGGACTGCGATCTGGTATGCCGGATCAGAATTGATCTGTTTGGAAACCCATGCGTGGGATGGGGGAACCGGTGGGTATGGATACACAGAGTGTGAACTGGGAATATGGTTGCCTGGAGAGTATGAGATCCAGATCTTCTTGGGTGAAACATGGATGGTCTCAACGCGGTTTACCATCGAAGGTGATCCTCCTACTCCGACCATGACACCAAGCTCGACAACGCAACCGTGACACTGGGTATGTTGCTCTCGTTTTTGCTCTGCTTGTGAGGCGGAGCGGCATCTAAACGGGTAACATAGTTTCTGCTAAGCCTGTTGGAGATTCCGATGTGTGGAGGGAGTATTAAAAAGAGAGAGCGGATCCTAAAGCAAGCGAAGAAGATTCGTTAGCGCTGTGTAGCCTCTTTCGATTGGTGATATTTCAATATATTCATGAGGGGTATGCG
>SOIH01000260.1 GCA_004376895.1 Anaerolineales bacterium
CCGATCGATGTCTCCAAATACGGGATCATCTACGCCGGGGATCAGAAGAACCTGGGACCAGCAGGCGCAACTGTGGTGATCATCAAGGATGACATTCTCGGAAACGTCGACCGTGACATTCCAACGATGCTTGACTATCGAACCCACATCGGAAAAGGTTCGATGTTCAACACACCTCCGGTCATGCCTGTGTTCAGCGCTCTACAAACTCTAATCTGGCTGAAGGACCAGGGCGGCATGCCGGCAATCGAGAAAATCAAGAACGAAAAAGCCGATCTTCTCTACAACGAAATCGATCGCAACAAGTTGTTCGTCGGCACAGCTGCGAAAGAAGATCGCTCCAAGATGAATATATGCTTCGTTCTGAACGAGGAATACAAGGATCTCGAAGGTGCATTCCTGGAGTTCGCTGCCGGCAAAGGCATGATCGGCATCAAGGGCCATCGGTCGGTGGGCGGGTTCCGCGCTTCCTGCTACAACGCCCTGCCCTTCGAGAGCGTGCAGGCCTTGGTGGATAGCATGCAGGAATTCGAAGCAGAGCATTAGTACAACGCGAAAACCAGGGAGCATACTCCCTGGTTTTCATATCAAGATCATAAGGATATCGACATGACTAAAATTCTGGTTGCTACCGTAAAACCGTTTATTCCTGAGGCCGTTGAAAAAATCGAGAAGATCGCCAATGAGGCCGGCTACGAATTCGTTCTTCTTGAGAAATATGCCGATCAGGGAGAGTTTATAGACGCTGTCGCGGATGTGGACGCTCTGATTATCAGGAGCGATAAAGCCACCCGAGAAGTCATCGAAGCAGCGAAGAATCTGAAAATCATCGTTCGCGCCGGCGCGGGCTATGACAATATCGACCTGGAAGCAGCCACAGAAAAAGGCATCGTGGCCATGAATACGCCGGGCCAGAACTCAAACGCCGTCGCCGAGCTTGCTCTGGGGATGATGGTTTACTTGGCGAGGAACGGCTATAACGGCAAAGCGGGCACAGAGTTAAAAGGCAAAAAACTTGGCCTGCACGCGTATGGCAATGTGGGCAAATTAATCGCCGGTATTGCTAAAGGCTTCGGGATGCACGTATTCGCTTTCGACCCATTCATCCCCAAAGATGTTATCGAAGGCGACGATGTTGTCTGCATAGAATCCGCGGAAGAACTATACAGCACATGCAACTTTGTCTCCTTAAATATCCCAGTAACCGACCAAACAAAAGCATCCATCAATTATGACCTTCTGACCAAAATGCCAGAACCTGCTGTTTTGGTCAACACCGCCCGTAAAGAGGTCATCCACGAAGATGACCTGTTAAGGGTGTTTGCAGACCGGGAAGACTTTTCATACATCTCCGATATCGCTCCCGATTGCAAAGACGAAATTGCAGAAAAATACCCCGGCAGGTTTTTCTTCACGCCGAAGAAAATGGGCGCCCAGACCGCCGAGGCGAATATCAATGCCGGCGTTGCCGCCATAACGCAAATAAAGGGTTTTCTGGAAAACGGTGATAATACCTTCCAGGTTAACAAATAACCAGGCGATAAAGTTCAATACGGGAAATTAACAGTCCTAATTGGATTCATCAGGGGATCTCTCGCTCTTTTCAGGCGCTTGGAATGGGGGAATCGAGGGTATTGACCTGACATTCTCATGTTCTGAGCAATATACTTAGATCATCTTTGAGGGATTAAAGCTATGGCGATATTGAAAGCTTTCCGTGGATTACGCCCGCCGAAGGATATTGTGGAGAAACTGGCTTGCCGGCCGTATGATGTGCTGAACTCGGAAGAAGCTAGAGAGGAAGCAAATCCTCATTCGCTGCTGCACATCACGAAACCCGAAATCGACTTCGATCCGGGCACCGACATACATACCCAGGCGGTTTACGAGAAGGCGAAGGAGAACTTCGCGTCGTATAAAGAAAAAGGATATTTAGTACAGGACAGTAAAGACTACCTCTACATCTACGCACAAACCATGGATGGCCGTACGCAATACGGCCTCGTCGGCTGTGCGGGTGTGGAAGACTACATGCGCGGGATCATCAAGAAGCATGAATTAACACGCCCCGACAAAGAAGAAGATCGAATGAAGCATGTTCGGATAACAAATGCGAACATCGAGCCTGTCTTCTTTGCTTACCCCGCCGTTCCCGAAATTGACGAGATCATCAAGGGCATCGTTGAGAACCAGGAGCCCGAATATGATTTCACAAGCAATGATGACATCGGGCACCATTTCTGGGTGATAACAGACGAGAGCAAGATCCAGCGCTTGATCCAGTTATTCAACGAGCTTCCGGCAACCTATGTTGCCGACGGGCACCATCGCACGGCTGCCGCCGCTCTGGTGGGTAATGAGAAAAAGAGCAACAACCCGGATCACACTGGGGATGAGGAGTACAACTACTTCCTGGCAGTGCACTTTCCGGATAATCAGCTGCGCATCCTGGATTACAACCGGGTGTTGATGGACTTGAATGGTCTGACACCCGAGGAATTCCTGGGGCGACTCAGTGAAGTGTTTAATGTGAAGGAGAAGGGGAGCGAGCCTTTCAAGCCGGAAAGTCTTCATACCTTCGGCATGTATCTTAAGGGAAAGTGGTATGAGTTGATCGCCAATGAAGGCTCGTATGACGACAACGATCCCATCGGTGTTTTGGATGTCACGATACTATCAAAATCAGTGCTTGAACCCATTCTCAACATCATGGACCTGAGGACCTCAAAACGGATCGACTTTGTCGGCGGCATGAGGGGGCTAGGAGAACTACAAAGAAGGGTGGATAGCGGTGAGATGCAGGTGGCTTTCGCCCTTTATCCAGTATCCATGCGGCAATTGATCAACATCGCCGATGCTGGGAACATCATGCCTCCGAAAACAACCTGGTTTGAGCCAAAATTACGCAGCGGGTTGGTGATTCACAGCCTTGAGTGAGGTCCTGAGTCGTTGGCTTTTGTGATAGGGGTAGGAAGGACCGGTTGAGTTCCCGG
>SOIH01000215.1 GCA_004376895.1 Anaerolineales bacterium
CTTATGTCTCGACCAGATCGAACAGATTGGAAAATCATTGCATTACTCAACCAAGATGGACGCATGTCGAGTGCCGAGATTGCGCGGCAGCTGGGTGACGTCTCGGCACGCACGGTCACCAATCGTATCAACGGATTAACTGAGCAGGGTATCATCAATATTCGTTCCATTGTCAACCCGGAAGTGGTGGGGTATGGTGTGCTGGCTGACGTATTCATCGAAGTCGAGCCGGGGAATTTGCGCGACGTGGCAGAACTCCTGGCCGATTTGCCGCAGATCAGCTACGCGGCCTGCGCCACCGGGGATACCGATGTCATCATCTCAATACGGGCCCACAACATCAGTGAGTTATACAACTTCGTGATCGAGACAATAGGCAAGATACCCGGAGTGCGCCACACCCGAACTTTTCTCCTGCCCCTCAAGTTAAAGAACATGGCCACCTGGATGCCGCCGGACGTATTCGAAGACGGGGAAGGCAACTCATCACGAGACGCACATCACGCTCAAGGAGAATAAGATGAACAAAGACCAACAACCCGAAACTGGCAACACGCTCTTACCATCCCATGCGCAAGTTGTCATTGTTGGCGGTGGCGTGATTGGATGCAGTGTTGCCTATCATCTCACCAAGCTTGGCTGGCGAGATGTTGTGTTGTTGGAACGCAGCCAACTAACAGCCGGAACCACATGGCACGCAGCAGGACTGATCGTCAGTGGATTTTCTTCCGAAACTACGATCGACATGGCCAAATACACGCGAGATTTGTACGAAAGGCTTGGCGAGGAAACCGGGCAGGATACGGGCTTCAAGGCGATTGGTTACATGCAGATTGCCAGCAACCCGGAACGGTTGGACAACTTGCGGCGCAGGGCTGATTACTGTCGCGGATATGGTGTAACGACTGAGGAAATATCACCCGCGGAAATCAAGAAAATGTGGCCTTTGTTTCACACCGACGATATTATCGCCGGATTCTACACAGCAGACGATGGCCGGGTCAATCCAATTGACACAACAATCGCGCTTGCCAAAGGCGCAAAGATGGGTGGCGCACGCGTGTTTGAAGAGACCAAAGTCACCGGGATCAAGAAAAAGAATGGACGTGTGACCGGTGTGGTCACCAATAAGGGAGAAATTGAGGCGGAATATGTGGTCAACTGCAGCGGCATGTGGGCGCGAGAGCTGGGCAAGATGGCCGGCGTCAATGTGCCGTTGCATGCCGCCGAACATTACTATCTCATTACCGAACCCATCGAGGGATTGCAACCGGATCTGCCCATAGTCGAGGACCCGGACCTATTTGCCTACTACCGTGAAGAAATGGGTGGTCTGATGTTGGGATTGTTTGAGCCGGTGGCTAGACCATGGGGGATGGATGGCATTCCAGAGGATTTCAGTTTCGGTGAGATACAACCTGATTGGGACCGTTTAATGCAATATGTCGAAAAGGCCATGGAACGCATTCCGATCGCGAAAGATGCTGGGGTGCACAAATTCTTCTGCGGTCCGGAGAGCTTCACGCCCGACATGGGCACGTTGATGGGCGAAGCGCCGGAATTGAAGAACTTCTATGTCGCCGCTGGCTTCAATTCGCTGGGTATTCTATTTGGTGGCGGTGCCGGGCGTGTGATGGCCCAGTGGATTGTCGACGGTTACCCACCAGTCGATACCAGTGAAATCAACATCGACCGTTTGATGCCATTCCAGAACAACCCTAAATACCTACATGACCGCACTGTGGAACTTTTAGGCTGGCAATATATCAGCTGGCCTAATCTGCAGCCCGAAACGGCGCGGGGCTCTCGCAAATCGGCGATGTACGACCGTCTCGCTGAGGCTGGCGCCTATTATGGGGAATCCGTTGGATGGGAGTATCCGGATTGGTTCGCTCCGGCGGGAATTGAGCCCAAGGTCGCGTATTCCTGGGGACGCCAGAATTGGTTTGAGTATGTGGCAGCAGAGCACAAAGCGGCGCGCGAGGACGTCATCTTAATGGACCTGACCCATATGTCCAAATTCCTCGTCCAGGGAGGTGATGCGGAAAAGGTGCTCAACAAGATTTGCGCCAACAACGTAGCAGTGCCTGTTGGCCGCATCGTTTACACACAGTGGTTGAACGAACGCGGCACTATCGAAGCAGATATGACGGTGACCCGCCTGGCGGAAGACATTTACCTGCTGATATTAGTGGATAAAGCGCACACCCACGTCGAAACCTGGCTGAAGAATCACACCCCAGCGGATGCCCAAGTCTCCATCACCGATGTGACCTCCGGCTATAACATCATCAATGTACAAGGTCCGAAATCCCGCCAGCTTATAAGCGGTCTGACCAGCGCGGACATGTCAAACCAAGCCTTCCCATACCTTACCGCGCAAGAGATCGATATGGCTTATGCACTCGTCAAGGCCCTGCGGGTGACATATGTGGGCGAGTTGGGCTGGGAACTCTACGTGCCAACCGAGTTCACGCTGCACGTCTTCGATATGCTCGTAGATGCAGGTAAAAATGTCGGCCTTAAATACGCCGGGTTCCAGGCATTGAACACGCTGCGGATTGAGAAAGCTTATCGGGACTACGGTTGGGATATCGACAATACGGACACACCCTTGGAAGTAGGGCTGGGTTTTGTGGTTGATTTCGACAAACCCAGCGGCTTCATTGGGAAAGATGCGCTCCTGCGGCAAAAGGAAGAAGGTCTCAAGCACCGGCTCACACAATTTTTACTAAAGGATCCTGAACCGCTGCTTTATGGTGGCGAACCCATTTTCCGGGATGGGAAACGAGTTGGTTACCTCGCCAGCGGAGGTTACGGACACACCCTTGGCGGAGCGGTTGGCCTGGGTTCTATAAAGAACGAAACAGGTGTAACGGCTGATTTCGTCAGGAGCGGCAGCTACGAGATCGAGGTGGCAGGTGTGCGCTACCCCGCGAAGGCTTCCCTGCGCCCAATGTATGACCCTAAAGGCCTAAAAGTCCGTTCCTGAATCAATAGTGTAGAGGCAAACCTTGGAAACCCACCTGCAACTTTATTCAATCCTGCGAGAGAAGCTCCCCAGCGAAGCAAAAGGTCGAGCGGTATTGCAATTAGACGAAGGCGCAACGCTTGCCGATCTCCTCGATGAAATAGGCATCAAGCGCAAAGTGGTCATCAGCGTGAATGACGTTCACGAACCGGATATATATCGTCACTTGAGAGATGGTGACGCGGTGAAGATATTTTCTTCTGTCAGTGGTGGCTAGCGTTCCATGCATGCCGAGCAAGCCGGATGCTAAGGAGAGAGAACCATGTCGTATGGCTATAACGGAAAAATCCTGCATGTTGACCTCACTGAGGGAAAGTTTCGTGTAGAAGAACCGGGTGAGGCGTTCTATCGCAAATACATGGGGGGCAGCGCGTTGTCGATGCACTACCTGCTCAAGGAAATGCCCCCCGGGGCAGACCCGCTTGGCCCTGAAAATGTGCTGGTGCTGGCGCTCAGCGTGCTGACCGGGGTAGCCATATCAGGTCAGAGCCGCATAACCGCGGCTGCCAAATCGCCGCTGACCGGCGCGATTGGCGACTCGCAGGGAGGAGGCTTCTTCCCCGCGGAACTCAAATTTGCCGGGTTCGATGCCATCGTGATCAAGGGCAAAGCTGAAGAGCCGGTTTATCTGTGGATTAACGATGGCCACTACGAACTGCGCGATGCCTCTCATCTATGGGGGGCGATCACTGGCGAAGCCGAAGCGACCATCAAAGAAGAGCTGGGCGACGACAAGGTCGAAGTTATGCAAATCGGCCCTGCCGGAGAAAAAGGAGTGCGCTTCGCTGGAATTTTAAGCATGTCCAACCGCGCAAATGGACGCACGGGGATGGGTGCCGTGATGGGTTCCAAGAACCTGAAGGCGGTTGCCGTGCGCGGCAAAAACCGTCCTAGTGTGGCCGACAAGGCTGGGCTCAGCAAACTCGCCAAATGGGGCGCGGCCAATCTGAAAGACTCCGATATTGCCGGGCTTGCAAAATACGGCACCAACGAGACGACCGGGTCAAACCAGGCATCCGGAACGCTGCCTTCGTACAATTACAACCGCGGTGTGTTTGATGGTTGGGAACCTATCGACGGCACGACTATGTACGATACCGTCTTGAGAGGCGCAGCCGAGGGCAAGCAAGACGGCTTAGGGCGTGATACCTGCTACGCCTGCACCGTGCGCTGCAAGCGCGTGGTCGAGATTACTGAAGGTCCGTACAAGGTCGATCCGCATTACGGTGGACCGGAATATGAAACGACCTCAACCTTTGGCAATTATTGCAACATCGACGACCTGCCCGCCATCTGCAAAGCCAACGAGATTTGCAACAAGTATGGCATGGATACCATATCTTGCGGGGCAACTATTTCCTGGGCATTCGAAGCCTTCAACCAGGGCAAACTTACCTTGGAGGATACGGATGGGCTCGACCTTACCTGGGGCAATGCCGAGTCGATGGTCAAACTGACGGAGAAAATAGCCAAACGCGAGGGTTTCGGTGACTTACTTGCCGAAGGTTCCGAGCGCGCCGCGAAAAAGATCGGGCGCGGCACGGAAGAGTACCTGATTACTTTCAAAGGGCAGGAAGCTCCAGCTCATATGCCACGCGTCAAACGCTCTCTGGCGATCATCTACGCCACGAACCCCTTCGGAGCAGACCACCAATCCCACGAGCACGATCCGGCCATCGAAGATGATTTCGAGTACTACACCGAGCGCATGGCTGTATTAGGCTTCAGCGAGGGACAAGAACCCCGTTCGTTAAGTGATGAGAAAATTCGCTTCACCGCAGCTTCCCAGCGCATGTACAGCGCCATGGACAGCTTGAACTTGTGTCAGTTCGTCTATGGCCCGGCGTGGCAATTGTATGGTCCAGCCGATATGGTTGAACTCGTCCAAGCTGTAACAGGTTGGGAAGATGTGAGCTTTGATGAATTGCAAAAGGTGGGTGAGCGGCGGCTTAATATGATGCGGGCTTTCAACGCCCGTGAGGGGTTTGACCGTAAGGATGATGTGCTGCCCCAAAAACTCTTCAAACCGCTCGAGGGGGGTGCGAGCGACGGCTGGAAGCTTGATCGCGCTGAGATTGATTCCGCGCTGGATAAATATTACGAGTTTTGTGGCTGGGAGGTCAAAACTGGCAATCCCACACGGGCTAAGCTGGAGGAACTGGATTTGGGTTGGGTGGCTGACCAATTAGGTATTGATGGCTAAAGCTGTATCAGATACTTAGACGCTTTATCAACGAGCGTCCCAATTTCACGAAAATCATTGAGCGATCTATCCTTCACTTCATGGATAGATCGCTTTGAAATTAAATGAAATATATTCTGGATATCAGCAGCGCACTCTTTTTAGCTTGGGATCATACATCGGTCGTAGAGATGCTTTGGCAGGATAGCGTACACCCGCGATGTCAATCTCATAAGAGCCGCTTTTGATGTAATCAGCGTTTACGGTTTCTCCCTCGTTTTCTACCGGGCCGACACCGACCGATGCGCCCAACGTGTGTCCATAGCCACCTGCCATAATGTACCCGACAGGTTTTTCATCACGGTGAATGATTTCACCGTAATATAGCATAGGTTCAGGATCCTCCAGCAGGAACTGCACCATGCGATATTTAAGTCCGGCCTCTTTACGTCGTAAAAGTGCATCTCTGCCAATGAATCCACCAGGCTTATCAAAATCCACAAAGTAGCTCAAACCCACCTCCAATGGCGAGTCTGTATTATCGATATCGTTGCCGTAATCCCGGTAAGCCTTCTCGAGCCGTAATGTATCCAGTGCTTGCAGCCCCATATGTTTCAACCCGACATCCGCTCCCGTTTCCAGGAGAGTATCGAAGACATGCAGGGAAAACTCTGTGGGGATGTAAAGCTCCCATCCCAATTCGCCAACATAGGTTATGCGGATGGCCTTTACCAGAGCGTAGTCAATATCGATCTCCTGCATGGTGAGGAAGGGGAATGCCTCATTGGACATATCAGCGTGCGTGACGCGGCTCAAAAAGTCACGTGATTTCGGTCCCTGGATGTTCAACACACTGTACGCTGAAGTAATATTGGTCACAAAAACGTGCGCATCCGCAGGGATATGGCGTCTCAGCCAAGCCTGAACCGCGGTAATAGTGCCATCTCCGGTGAGAATGAGGAATTGATCTCCAGCTAAGCGGGTTACTGTCAAATCTGCCTCGATGGTACCTGTCTCGTTCAACCATTGGGTGTAGACGATGCGGCCAACCGGCACCGCCACATTGTTGGCGCATATGCGGTTGAGGTGCTTTTCCGCATCTCTTCCCTGCACCAAGATCTTGCCCATCACTGAGTAATCCAGCATGGTCACGTTTTCGCGGGTGGCTTGGTGTTCGGCTGCCGCGTATTCAAACCAATTTTGTCGCCCCCAGGAGTACTCGACTTTAGGTTCAACCCCTTTGGGCGCGAACCAATCCGGGTATTCCCATCCGGCATACACGCCAAAGTAAGCGCCAGCTTCTGTCAGCCGGTCGTGGAACGCGGATTTGCGCACATTGCGCGCCGTTTTGAAATGCCTATTTGGATACCCTTCTTCGAACATGAACCCTAGCACTTCGATCGACCGGTCTTTCAGGTATTTGGGTGTATTCTCGAACGGCAGCATACGGGCGATGTCGATCTCGGTCACATCGATATCCGGCACTCCGTCCACAATCCACTGGGCCATTACCTTTCCAGCCCCACCGCCCATGAGAATGCCAAGTGAGTTGAAACCCGCGGCAACATAGAAGTTATCCAACTCCGGTGCCAGCCCCATCATGGGTTCCAAATCCGGCGTGAAGCTCTCCGGGCCGCAGAAGAATTTGTGGATCCCGGCAGTCTCTAAGCCTGGGATTCGCTTCATCGCTTCTTCGAGATAAGGCATCATGCGGTCCCAATCGGGGTTAATTTCGCCGAAGCTAAAGTTCTTTGGTATGCCATTCAGCGCCCAGGGTGCCGCGTCAGGCTCGAACAAGCCGAACAACACGCCACCGGTCTCTTCTCGATAGTAGGCATATTTGCCGAGGTCCACCAAAACGGGCAAATCTGCCTTTATGCCTTCAATCGGTTCGGTGATCAGGTAGTAATGCTCCATCGGCTGCAAGGGGACATTGACACCAGCCAGCTTGCCGATCTCGCGACCCCATATCCCCGCGCAGTTGACCACGTATTCAGCCTGGATCTCTCCCTTATTGGTGATCACCCCCGTCACTCGCTGCCCTTCTTTCCTGAACCCGGTGACCGCGGTTTCTTCGAAGATCTGCACGCCGCCCATACGCGCGCCTTTGGCCAACGCCATGGTCACGTCGACGGGATTAACGCGGCCATCCCCAGGTGTGAAAAAGCCAGCCAGGATATCATCGGTATAGGCCAGCGGCCACAACTCCTTAACTTTTTCTGGTGATATCTCCTCAATTGGGACCCCAAAATGACGGTCAAAAGCGGCAATCCGACGAAACTCCTCTAAACGAGAGGGAGAGGTGGCAATATTTAGCATCCCCACATCGTTAAAGCCCGTCGCCAGACCGGTTTCACTCTCCAGAGCGCTGAATAGCTCCAAGGTGTATTGCGTGATCTCAAGCAGAGTGCTGCTGAAGAACCCACCAGCTTCAACCAACCCAGCGGCGTGCCAGGTGGTTCCAGCGGTGAGTTGGGAGCGTTCCAAGAGCACGACATCTTTCCAACCGCGTTTTATGAGGTGGTAGGCAGTGCTGCAACCGATCACCCCTCCCCCGATGATCACAACCTTTGCATGAGCTGGAAGCTTGCCGGTTGATTTCTCCGTTGCTTGTTTTTCTGTCATGTTATATTCCAAGTTTCTCGGCAGTTCTGTCAGCCGCAATCATTATTTGATCCAATTCTTTTAGAACATCATCTGGCAAAGGCTCAGGGTGGTGGTTGTCAAATATCTTTTTGAATTGCTCTAAGGCTGCGTCCTGCGGCCGGCGCAGATTTCCATCAGCATCAAGCTGGCGAAAGATGGGAGAGTAACGGAAATCACGTATATGCTTGCGGGTATGTTTTTGACGCAAAAAATGGCCCCGCGGCCCCACCACTTTGATCACATCCAGGGAAACATCCAGATCCTTGAACTCAAATTCTTTGAAGGTATCATATACGTTGAGCGCGATCTCAGCATCCAGAATGATTTGTTCGGGGTAAAGGACCATAGAACAGTCCACCAACCCCAAATAGCCGCAAATCTCACCCCCAGCCATCGGAATCTTCACGCCGCCAAAACCTGCTTCGAAGGCGGACTGCCAACCGATATCGGGCGCATCACTACTGAAGGAACCTCCGCCCAGGCTGGGAACATTCCAGGCGTGGGCGAGCTGCACGGCGATCAGCCTAAGTGGCAGGGGCACATCCCCGATGTACCCGCCAGTGCGCGGGTTCATGAGTGATGAGATTATTGAATGGAACACTGGCGCGCCTGGATAAGCCAACTGCAGCAAAACCATTGCACTGATTACTTCCGCATCACCCTCCACTATAGCGCCGAGCGCCGAAGCCGGGGCTGTTGACCCCATTGTGGGCATGGCCATAAAACTGGTCGGAATGCCTGCCTCCGCGTAAACCAAAGCTGTCTCGATGCCGTGGGCATCTTGGGCTAAGGGCGCAATGGTGCAAATATTGGCGCACACGGGCGGTCTACGGCGCATCTGCTCCTCGCTGCCAGCAACCAGAGTAGCCATCTCGACAATGGAAGGAGCCAGTTTGGGATGGACGGTCGTGCCGCCGCGTACGTGTTTCAGGGTGTTCGTCAAACCGGCATGGCATTCGTGCAGAGGGGCTGCTTTTCCGAAATCTTGGGCGCTCACCAACGGCCAGAAAAAACTGACCGCGGGCAAGGCATCACTAACTCGCGCCATCATGGCAACATCTGCTTTTCGGGAGGCGCGCTTTTCTCGGGTATCCAGATCGATGACGTGCACCCCGCACCCATCCGTCGCCAGGTAGGAGGTCGACCCATCAAGGGTTAAATCAAAACGTTCTTCACGGCCTCCCAGCACAAAACTGCGCGGCGCGGTTCCCATCGCTTTTTTCACTAAATCCGGCGGGAGGCGAACGATTTGGCTTTCCCAATCCACATCCGCGCCATGGTCTGCAAAAATCGCCAGCGCTTTCTGGCTTGGGAAATACACTCCAACATCGGATAAAAGCTGTAAAGTCCCTTCCTTAAGGTTCTCTAACTCTGAGGCACTCAGCACCTCTATCTTATGGTGTGAGGAGATCGAGATAATATCCGGTGTTTCAGAGTACATTTTTATCTCCTAGAATTCTCGCGCCCACTCTTTAAACCAGCGCTCGACTACGACTTTAGTCTGTGTGAAGGACTCAACCGACTGCGCGCTTTGCCCATGAAGGGTAACTTTGTCTCCATCATGGGAATATCATTTCAGTTTCCGGGAAATTGGTTGTTAATTTCATCAGAACCGTCCACCAATCGTTTCCTTGAAACTCGCAGCTTTATGCCTCAGACTCCGCGTCTGTGATGCTCAAAGCCTGATCGATGATCTCTATTCCTTCACCACCCTGTGATCTGGTGATGCACAGGACAGAGGATGGGCGCTGTACGTCAGCTCACTCCACAACGTATTGTCTACAAAGTGCTGCGCGATTTTCTCCGAGACCATGACTTCACCGACCAGGAGAAGAAGGTGTATTCCCTATTCACTCGGGAGATACCATCCGCAGACAGCCTTTCTTCAAGACTCATTGGTACCTCTGGTCAACATATTTACAATATATTGGCACGGGATAGAAATCCCGTGCAAGCGTTTTTTGCTTTACTCGGCTTTTTGTTTAATTGTGATCCCCCGCATCTCCAGTTCAGCGAAGAAGATGTCGGGGTTGATCACACTTTCAGGTGGCAACACACCTCTGGCTTCAATGTCGCCACGGGCGATCATTTGCGCGCCAATGCTCAATGGGATGGCTATATTTTTATAATATGCTGCTTTGCCTCCCCACTCTTCCATGGGTGGGTGCTGGTTCCAATGCGTAATCTTGACGTCCTTCCCATCCTTCTTGCCAAAGACATCGACGACCAAGCCGTAAGCCCAGAGTGGGGTTTCTTTCGTCTCTGGTAACTGAAGCAAGATTTCGTGCATCATCTCATATGCAGAGGTTTCAACCCCTTTAACTGAGATTGGCTCCTCGCTATAAAGGCCTGATTCGAACATGGCTTTGGCCAACCGCATAGCGTGTGGGGGAAAACAGCCTCGCACCGAAACAGCCTTAGCCCCCAGGCTCTTGGGCATCGTCCAGGTCTCTTCATGAGGGATGTAACAAACTTCTTGTTCGCCGATGGGGCCGTGGAATTTCACGGTTTTCAATCCCTCAAAGGGTCCCACCCAAACAAACTCGCCGTCCTGGTAGTAGACTCGTTCTTCAGTTTTGGGATGAAACTCATAAAGAAATGTAATCAGCAAACCTGGAGCAGGGGCTGGGCAACGGAAAGCAGCAAAGTTGATCTGGATCTCATCGACATCATCCATTTGATCCGCGGCGCGTCGTGCCATGACATTGGTAATACCGGGGGTTGCACCGACGCCGGGGATAAAGATCATATCTTTATCTTTGGCGGTGGTATGGAAATCCCATTGTTCTTCCTCGGTTGAAACGTCCAAGCCGTTTACGCCAACTTCGACACATGCCTTGGTAACGATCAGGTCATACTTCCATGGGAGGCCGTTGACAACCACATCGAACCCTGGAAACATTTTGAGCATGGCGTCGTAATCATCGGCATCGAAAAAAACCGTCTTCAACCTTTGGTCGTTAATTTCTTCAACTAACGCATTCGAAGCATCGAGGTTGTAATCGGCCACAACGATTTCATCAAAATCGGAGTAATGGGCGAGGTCTCGGGTGGTCTCGTTACAAACCGCACCCGCGCCACCAAGAACTAAGACACGCATAGCAAATACCTCTTATCTGACATTTTTGGGCTTTGGTAGGTTTGAATCCCCTACCTATGCCTTTGCGGCTTTCAGCGAATCATTGAAAATATTCAGCGTTTCGTTCACATCTTCTTCGCTCAGGGCATAGCATAAAAACCAGGGTTCGCGGGCATCACCATCTGGCTGCACGCCCCTCTGGATCAATTGCAGGGCGAGATTTTCGTAGAGTTCGCCATCGCCCTTGAAATATTCCCTGAAATCATGAGGCTCCTGGTCAACACCGAGAACTAATCCAAACATGGATGGGACTCCGGTTACAGCATGTGGGATGCCAGCTTCATCCAGGATCTCGCCAAACCCTGTCATTAGGGCTTCACCACGTTTGTTGATGGTTTCGATGATCGGCTCCTTTTCGAGGATTTCAAGCGTGGCGATTCCCGCTGCGGTGCCGACCACGTTTCCAGAATAGGTTCCACCATGGGCCATTGCCCCTGGTTGAATTGTCATCATGACATCTTCTTTACCGGCGATGGCTGCAATCGGGAAACCATTTCCCATAGCTTTGGCGTAGGTCACCAGGTCGGCCTGGATGTTGAAATACTCCTGGGCACCCCCATTCGCGATCCTGAAGCCTGTTTTGACTTCATCAAAGACCAACACAATGCCGTACTTATCACATAACTCTCGCACTTTCTCGAGGTAGCCGGGTAAGGGCATAATACTGGCAGCATTTCCGAGCATCGGTTCAACAAAAACGGCGGCGATATCGCCCCATTGCCCTTCAATGGTTTCTTCCAAACGTTCTGAATCATTAAAGGGTAGATTAATCACATACTGGGTAATGCCCTTTGGGATCCCGGAGGTTGCTGGCGAATTGATGGGACTGCGCTTCGAACCCAGGGATTTAGGGCTCGAGGAGGCTGTGCTGAACATAAAGTAATCAGCCATCCCGTGATATTGCCCTTCGAATTTGATGAACTTTTCCCGGCCTGTATGTGCGCGCGCAATGCGCAGGGCGTGCATGGTGGCTTCGGTGCCGGTATTCGTCAAGCGCACCTTATCCACCTTACACATACGCGTGATGCGCTCACAGAGATCGATTTCATAGGGCGTTGTCCAGGCAAAGACAGTGCCTCCTTGAATCGCTTCTTGAACTCGTTTTACCACAGCGGGATAGCCATGACCTAAAATAATCGGCCCAAATCCTAATCGATAATCAATATAGCGTTTCCCATCTGCATCCCACACGTACGTGCCTTCCCCTCGAGTGATGACCAACGTATCATCATCCCCCCAATAACGGAAGTTTGAATTGACGCCATAGGGAATAACGGCTTTTGCTTTATCAAAAAGCGCATTAGTTTTGGGTCCTTGTAAACTCACAGCATTCTCCTTCATACTAGTAATCGAATTTTACAATCTTGTTGGATATGATTTAGCTAGTGCGAACAAGGCAGACTCTGCCCAATCCCCAGGGATTTCGCCTTACGATAAACTTCAGGCAAAATAGCGGCATACTCTCCCCAGATGCCCAGAGCTATATAGACGATGATTTCATCGGGAGTCTCACGACCTGGTACTTTCCCGGCAACTATATCCGTCCATTCTGCGTGGATATCCTTAAAATCGAAACGTTCTTCTTGCTTCAATTGGATTATCTCAGGAATTCGTGGGCTGACGTATTTCCATTGATCAACGATCACTTTATCCGCCTTGGTGATGACGTTATGATCCACTTCCTGATGGGAGCCTAAACGAGCAACAAAGGTCCCCGGTTTCAACCAGGCATGTTCGAATAGCGCTTGACTACCGGTAGTGACGGTGAAAATGATGTCTGATTTCCTTACGGCACTTTCCCTGTTTGCTAACGAGACAGTTTTCACGGGGAAGCCCACAATCGGTTCAAGTTCTGCTGCACATTTCTCGGCGACTTCAGGCAGAATATCCACAAAAAAAGCCTGCTTTAGGTCAAAACGCTCGGCCACAGCGAGTAGATGGAGGCGCCCCAGTGTACCGGCGCCAAATATTGTTATCGTCTCAGACTCGGGCCGTGCCAGATACGCCGTGGTTATAGTAGTAGATGCGGCCGTCTTCAATCCTGTCACCCAACTGGCCTCCATGAAACAAGCAGGAAGCCCGGTCTCAACGTCGAATAGGATCACCACGGAAGAAGTGGTGGGGCGGCTGTATTTTTCTGGGTTATCAGGGAAGTAACTGAAGGTTTTGACAAAGGCATACTCTTCACCATTAATATAGCCGGAGAAGGGTTTGACGAAGGAATTCTCACCGACGTTCATGTAGAATTTATCGCCATTGACCCGACCGGCTGCATCTGCTTTGATGCCTTCTTCAGCCAGATCGACTGCTTCAGCAACTGTCAACGTTTGTTGGACGTCAGCTTCGGTCAGGTAAAGGATCTCTTCGGGTACAGGCATAGTAGCTCTCCCCAACAACGCAAGTGTGAAGTTACTTATCAGCGAAGAATTTCCGCTTTAACTTAGGTGGACAAACTGCCGTAGAGAAATCAGTTTGGGTCAATTCCTGATCCTTTTCCTCTGTCAGGTTTGCCCACGATTTGTTTTTATCCAGATCATTATGAAGACTGTAGGTCATCGTCTTCATTTACTTCATGATCCTCAAGAACATTGGGAGGTAACCAGGTATCGAGATCTTTGATTTTTAGGGGGAGAAGATAAGTTCGCGTACGGCGGACTCCTGATATCTTTCCTAATTTTTCGGTGACGAAATCGAAGAGTTCCTCGATACTACGCGCTCGCAATGAGATGCTAACATCCGACTCACCAGTGGCACAAGCAACGTAGCTGCTTTCTGGGTATTCAGCAGCTTGCTGAGCCACCTCACGCACCCTTCCTGGCTCAACCTCAACGAATACATCAGCCAACACCCCATAACCTACCAATTGAGGATTGACGACAGCACGAATATTGATGATGCCATGTTCCGTCAAAGCGTTTATACGGTTCGTCACGGTACGTGCGGAGACATTGCCCAGCTTTCGTGCAATCTCAGCACTGGGCATTCGGCCATCTTCGTTCAGTAGCGCAATTATTTTCCAATCAAATCTATCAGGTTTATACATAGGCCCCACCAAATGTTAGACAAATTGTTTTTAATAATATCCATTACGTGTATCAGGATAGCTTATTCTTTCCGAAATGTCAATGGGCTGGGATTTATTTTTCTGTTTCGGACACAATAATAGTGATTTATTGAATATACAGAATTACCCATGATATAATTTGCCAGATGTGGAGCTACCTTTATTTCTATTTAATCACCAGAATCAGAATTAGAAACCTTTAGGCCTGGGTTAGAGCCGCAAATAAGGCCGTTTCAATTAGCGTAATTTCGTATCGAGAAAAGGGACTGGAAATGATAGAAAGAAAATCGAATCTCATTTTAAAAAATGGTTGGATCTATACAGTTGATAAAAATCGTACTTGGGCACAGGCTGTCGTAATTGCGGGAGATCAAATCGTTTTCGTGGGTTCAAACGAAGGCGTTGAATCCTACCTCGGATCGGAAACAGTTGTCATTGACTTGGTAGGAAAGATGGTCTTGCCAGGATTCGTCGACGCCCATGCCCACCCGTCTCACGCGATGGACTTTGTAGGTAACATCAGTCTTTATTTACTTGATTCCCTTGAAAAATATGAAAAGGCAATCGCAGAATTTGTCGAAAGCCATCCTGATGACGAGTTTTACCGAGGCGGTGGATGGGCTGATACGCTTTTTCCAAACCTCGGACCCGCCAAAGAAATATTGGACGCGATCATCCCGGACCGACCTATCGCGATCGTGTCCTACGATGGTCATTCCATGTGGGTGAACTCTGTGACCCTGGAAAGGGCACAAATCACCAAAGATACACCAGATCCAGACGGTGGGAGGATCGAACGCGACCCAGAAACCGGTCAACCAAGCGGCACACTCAGGGAGACGGCTTTTAAATTACTTGAGGGTGTGATCCCAGATCACTCGATGGAAGAACGGAAAAAAGCCCTAATTGCCTACCAGGAGATGGCAAACCGGGCCGGAATCACGATGTCGCATGATGCCATGCTGGACGCTCAAGCCATCGCAGCATTTAATGCGCTCGCAGAGGAAGACCAGCTCAATATGCGCTTCCGCGGCTCAATAGCTTTGAAGCCCGATCAAGGGATCAAACAACAAATCGAAACGGTTCTCGAAGAACGCTCCAAGAATACGCATCCGTATTTCCAGACCCGTGCCGCTAAGATCTTTGTCGATGGGGTTGTTGAGGGTGGGACCGCATATCTTCTGGAGCCCTACGAGCATAAGCCCGAATTTCGCGGGGAACCGATTTGGGATCCTGAAATCTTGAAGGATGCGTGTGTAGCCCTCGATGGCGAGAACATCCAGATCCACTTTCACGTGATCGGGGATGCAGCAGCAAGAATTACTTTAGACGCGCTAGAAAGCGCATATAAGACAAATGTGAATCGTGATTCACGTCACCTGATCACCCATCTACAGCTTGTAGAACCTGAAGATATCGAACGCTTCAAACAGCTGGGCGTAATCGCTGTGCCGCAGCCATTCTGGTTCAAGATAGACGATTATTATTCGGAGCTGGCACTGCCTTATCTGGGTAAGGAAAGAGCCGCCAAACAATATCCAATGCAGAGTTTCATCGATGCTGGTGTGATCATAGCCTCCGCCAGTGATTTTCCCGTAACGATCCCGTTCGATCCCTTGATCGCCATTCAAATAGGAACAACCCGCTTAGGTATCGTTGAAACAACTGAGGAGGTTTTGTATCCAGAGGAAAGAGCATCCCTTGAAGATTTGATTACCAGTTTTACATACAACGGGGCATATGCAAATTTCCTCGAAAATGAAACAGGATCCATCGAGGTCGGCAAACAGGCAGACATCATTGTGTTGGATCAGAACCTTTTCGAAATTCCCGGGAATGAAATCGCTAAAACGAAGGTGCTCTTGACGTTAGTCGATGGTGTAGAAGTTTTCAGAGCCTCGGATTTTAATGGACTTTATCAATGAGATATTATTCTCGCTCACACAACAGGAGCCAGAATCTCAGACCACCCGATCTCTAAGAATATTTTGTCTATAACTTCTGGTTCGAAGGAACTGATCTGGAGAATCGGGAGATTTCTGAGCCTCTACGAGGCAGTAACAAAGCTGATGCGGCCAGCAGTCTGCGAGGTTTATTTGGCAGAGGCGTCAAGTGGATGATGAAAAACTGGGGGTATTCGCCAATCCATGAAAAGTCTCTTACAGCAGCGATCACTCGGCATTGAATCGGCTGATTGAGTTCATAATAGGCCGCGGTAACACAGATTTCAATTCCTGCATCTCGTGATATCTCTTTTATAGCTTCAATCTCATTCCAGTTCCAATTATCCAGATCGACTGTTGGGAAATAGATATCAACTTCAAAAGCGTCGAAGCCGTTTTCTGCAGCAGCCTTAAGCGCTTCAACACATGGAGAATCTTCCATGGCACATCTGGACATCGCAATTTTCGGCGCTGTGGCACCTCACTTCAAAGCGATAAATTTTATGTCCTGACAGGGTAAGGGAGCCGAAGAGTCATTGCATGTTGAGGGCATTCTAGTGTACAACTCCCGCAATACCAGCACTCATCATATTTCATAAAGGCTTTTTCATCCTCATCTATTCTAAAGCAATCCAGGGGGCAGATATCCACGCATATACCGCATCCATTACAACTATCCCTGTCAATTTCGACGCTTAATTGTTCGTTCATTTTTGTTCCTTGCTTTTCCTTCGTTTAATCGGACTAGTAAATATCGTCATTTCCCCTGTTTTATGATCCATTTTCAAGTCCACGAATTTCAGCCAGTTCTTGTCATCTCTTTCAGGGAAATCGGTTCGGAAGTCACTTTTGCCCCATCTGGTTTCCTGTCTTTTCAATGCAGACCTGGCGGTCATTTCCGCGCAATCAAGAATAAACCGTGCTTCAACGGCCTTTCCCAATTCATGAAGATCTTCTACTTTCAAATTTTCTACATCTTCATTTCTGAATTTTTCTATCCACTTGAGCGCTGTTTCAAGTTTTTCAGCATTTCTGGGAGGTGCCAGATACTCGGTAATCATATTTCTTAATCTAAGCTCAAAGTCTTTGGGTTTTATGCCGTCAGACCGGTCAAGCTGGGCAAATATCTTATCTGCCTGGTTCTGAATTAATTCATGATCGATTTCCCTGGTATTGCATTTTTCTGCATACTTCGCGGCAGATTGACCGGCAATTTCTCCGTAAACAAATGCACCTGAAAGATATTGTACCGGTACACAGGCCACATCTCCGGCAGCATACAAACCTTTTAAAGAAGTTGCCGTTTCTGTGTCCACCTTGATCCCTGAACTGCCATGTCCAGAGCACAGGGATATATCCTCAAAACCGTATTCGATATCATCTTTACGAATATCTATTTTTCTTTCCCTGAAGAAACTGATGATGGAATGTTTCCTTTCACTGTTAAACCATATTTCTTCAATTTTCTTTATGTCTTCCTCCGGAAGATGGCTGAATCTTTCATATACGCTTTCTCCGCTTAAAAGCAGCTTGACTTCATCCTCATCCGATCCATCACGCCATTCAATCTCTTCTCCATGTTCATTAATCATTTTGGTTTCACATTCTGAATCATATCCCTTACCCAACGGCACATTCAGTTTTTTTATTTCCACAAAATGCTGAACATATTCAAAATTCCTCAGCTGGGCGCCTGCGCGGTAAGCCATTGAATAACCGTCTCCTGCATTCCCGGGGAAGTCAAACGTGCCGTACATATATCCGGATGAGGGCATTCCGAACCTGCCGCAGCCACCAGCAGCCATTATTACTGCTTTTGCGGAGCAGACGATAAATTTTCCGTTTCTAATATTAAAACCGCAGGAGCCGTAAACGCTGTTATTATCAGAAAGCAAAGAAGTCGTTATGGTATGATTTAAAACCGTTATCCTGCGTTTGGCGACTTCACGGGAAAGAATTAGTTTCAGATCAAGTCCTTCCATGAGTATGGTAAAGTTTCCTGGATAAGGACCATAAAAAGTAGGTGTTCCAACATATTGTCCGGTATCGTCTTTTTCAAATTCAACCCCCCATTGCTCAAGTTTTTTGAGCATGGCAAAGCTCTTTTCTGCCAGCACGTAATGCAGGTCCTCATCAATTACCTCGCGAAGGTGATCCAGGTCTGTACCTTTTACATATTCTTCAGGTGTTGATAGCCCCGGTACAGCCACTATGTTGAGCGCATCCATACCGGTAGCCAGGGTTCCGCTTCGTCTTATATTTGCTTTTTCCAGTATGGTTATGTCCAGATCAGGTGCGGCATCACTGGCGGCTATGGCAGCCATGCAACCGGCGCTTCCGCCTCCGATTACAAGAATATCCGTATTTAACATTTCTATCTCAGGTTTTGTTCCCGGCATGCTTTTATCCTGGTTTTTATGGAATTTGGGAAAGAAGCTGACCGACCAACATACATTGGTATGTCTAAAACCTTAACCGGCCCCTTTTTAATTGATCGCACCCATTATTGGTGGTGGATTGGTAAAACTATTAGGGTACCCAAGTATGTTTTTGATCTCCTCGATCATTTCGCTTATTGCTTTTGTAATTATTAGATTCTTTGTGGTAGAACCCAGACTGTCAAATTAAACCTTGCGTCATTTGCAGGTTTTCTAATACTCGGGCTAATTTATTATCGTCATTCCTTGAATATCCTCTCCGCCTCACCTTCTGCTCTCTCTAGAATGCGATCTAGTTCTAGGAGAACCTCCTCGGGCAGCGGCTGTGGATGATGGGTGGCTTCAATATGTTTGAACCTTTCCAATGCGATTTCGCGTGGATCGCGCTGCACTCCGTCGGCTCCACGATGCCGGAGCAGAGATGGCAATCGGAAGTGCCTCATATGCTCCCGGGTGTGTTTTTGTGCCAGGAAGTGATTGCGAGGACCTACTTTCCGAATGACATCTAAAGCCAAATCGATCTCATCAAATCTTTTGTTGTTAACCATCTCATAGACATGATAGATACTATCATGATCGAGAATCACCTCTTCAGGATAGAGTGTAGTAGCACTGCCCACCAGGCCCATCAAGCCACAGATTTCAGCACCAGCTATGGCGATCATCCCTGCCCCAAGGCCAACTTCAAAACCTGATTGCCAACCTAGTTCTGGCGCATCCCCACTTACTCGTGCCCCACCAAGGCAGGGCACATCCCAGGCATGGGCGAGCTGCTTCGCCATGATGTAGGAGGGGGTAGGAACTTCGCTGATATATCCGCCAGTTCGTGGATCCATGATCGACGTAAAAACAGCGTGAAATACGGGCGTGCCCGGAAAAGCCAACTGAAGGAGAACCATGGCGCTGATGACTTCAGCATCACCCATGATCAGCGCAGCCAGGGGTGTCGCCGGCGCGGTGGATCCCATCGTTGGCATCGCCATGAAGCTGGTTGGGATCCCTGCTTCAGCATAAATAAGCGCGGTCTCGATCCCATGCTTGTCGTGACTTAACGGAGATATTGTGCAAATGTTTGCACATATCGGTGGGCGCTTTATACGTTCTTCCGTGCTCCCGGCAACAACGCTTGCCATTTCCACAAAATAATGGGCCAATCGCGGATGCACAGTCGTTCCCCCACGCACATGCTTCAATGTGTTAATCAGGCTGGCATGACAATTGTGTAACGGTGCTGTGTGCCCGTATTCCTTCGAGCTGACCATCGGCCAAAAAAAGCTGACCAGTGGAAGTGCGTCACACACCCGCGCCATCATGGCGATGTCTTCCTTGCAGGATGGACGTTTCTCACGAGTATACGCGTCGATCACATGCACTCCGGTGCCGTCGGTGGAGAGGTAGGAGCGACGGCCATCTAGGAGCAGGTCGAAACGCTCTTCACGTCCTCCAAGGATGAAGGAACGGGGAGCTGTGGACATCGCCGCTAACACCAAATCCTGCGGGAGGCGGACGATTTCATTCGCCCTATCCACCTGTGCTCCATGTTCAGTAAAAATATCCAAGGCTTTAGGAGAAGGGAAATGCACACCGACATCGTTTAAGAGTTGCAGCGTCTTTTCTTTCACCGTCTCAAGTTCAGTTTGAGTAAGCACATTGGCCTTGATAGGCGATACGAACGGGATAATATCCGGTGTCACGGAAACCATGAGGCCTCCTTTCTCGTCGCTATCATGTAATATCAGTATCACTTGCCGATGCCTTGAAACGCAAGAGACACTTCTGGCAAACACAAGTTTTTCGGACCGCATCGCTTGGAATTTGATCGAGCAGCTCCCTCGGGATGGTCAACGTGTCGCACCAGCATTCGGTGGCAGTTGGATCCGCTGCGAGAGCACATTGGTTGGGGCCACCACAAAGCGGGCACCTAGCAGTATCTAAGGAAGGACTGTTCGCATGGTTTGTTGAAGGGGACATACGCGACTACCCAAATTTCTCCCACATCCACTTGACAGCTCTACCAAATGTCCCCCGCAGACTCGGAGGGCCGGCATAAGTAATCGGATGATTTACCACATCATGGGTGGTAAACTCGTTCGATTCTCCAGCCATGAGGTCTGCGATGATACGGCCAAACGTTTGTGTAGTTGGCACACCTTCACTCAAGCCAACGCCATAATAGATATTTCGATGGTCACCCATCACCCCCACGGAAGGAGATTCATTCAAAGTGTATGTTGTAGTACCTCCCCAGGCATGTTCAATTCCTAAACCATCTAATTGAGGGAAGAAACTAAAGAGATCCTTGATGATACGCTGGGTAATTGTTTTATCGTTCCCAGAGCATAAAGCATCGTTGCCATAATACCCAACGCCCGATCCGCCCATTACGATGCGATCATCTACAGTCAGAGTCAAATAGCTAAAAAACCTGCGCATGTCGGATAAACCCTGCCGATTACCCCACCCGATGGACTCCAGCTGTGTTTCAGTGAGAGGTTCCGTAGCGATCTGGTAAACACTGACGGGAAAAGCTCGGTTCTTGAAGAAACCGAGTTTATGAGCATACGCATTCAATGCGATAACCAGAATTGGGGCACGAATGTCCCCTAATTCGGTATCCACATGGTTTATTTTGCCGGGCGTAATGCGGGTTACAACTGTCCGCTCCCGTACCTCAACACCGACTTCTTCAACCACCCTTTTCATCTCACGGGCAAGTTTCGCCGGGTTGAGAATCGCACCGTGCGGGTAATTCAGGCCAGCAATAAAACGAGGGGATTTGATTTCGGTCTCAAGTTCCTCGCCTCGGAGGAGAGTAGAATCGAGGCCAAAAGATTTAAGATGGTCGCGAAACTTTTCCAATCCTCGGATATGCTTTTCGTTTAATGCAACTTCCAGCATCCCATTTTCTCTCAAATCGCACTCGACTCCATACTCCGAGATCATTCTCTTGATAAACTTGAGACCGTAAAAAGAAACGTCCAGGTTTTTCTGTCGCACTTCAGGGTCTACATCACCATCTTCGCTTAAAAGATCCGTAGCTATGCAAAAGCCGCCGTTACGCCCGCTAGCGCCATACCCACAACAAGCCCCCTCCAGAAGGACAATGTGCTTTTCGGGAAACTTTTGTCTGATATGGTAGGCAGCAGAAAGACCCGTGTAGCCACCTCCGACAATGACCACATCGGCATTGTGGCTGCCGCGAAGAGGTTCATTGATTTCCTGGTTCTCGAGATCAACTGTTTTGAACCAGTAGTTGTCGACAAAATATTCGTAGAGATCAGGCGGCCTGAGATTCTTGCTCCTGTTATGTGATCGAGAAAAGTATTTCATCTTTTACACTCTCTGGGTAACTGTCACCTGCGTGATTATCCCTCGCTGTTCAAGTTCTTTGAAGAAGGGAACCGGGTCAAGGGCTGTTTCTGGAGGGTAGACTCCGGGATCCACACGTCCTTCCGCTAGCCAGACAGCTGCGATCGCCGGGGCCACACCTGTTGGCAAGGCTCCCTTACATGTAAGCGTTCCCATCCTGTAGATTGTCTCTTCCCCATCTTTTGTCCCGTGTACCTCAGTGACAATTTCCTTTGTCCAATCTGGTGGTTGGGACTTGGGAGGTGCAAGGAGATCGGTGATGGAATGGACATATCCCGACAGCATCGAAACCATAAAATCCCGCGGTACAACTGAGGTTCCATCAACGTCAACCGGCTCCCGTCCATCAAAGCCGAATTCGACCAGGACGCGCACCTTCTCGACCATCTCCTTGGCCATTCCCCAGTAATTGATCTTGAAGAAACACTCCTTCACGCCTTTATCTTTAAAACTCACCGGCAATGTCGCCACTTCAGAGTGAAGCGTAAGATGCATGGGGAGCAGCCCAAGGGGTTGTGTAAACCAGTAGTCCTCGAATCCACTCAGCGGTGGTTTGGCGACGAACTCTCCCTCTTCAAACACCATAGGCTCCACGGTTATCTCATCCACGATGGTGGGAACCGCGTAGGAAAAGCGCACGTCATCTGGCGCTGGCGGCTTAATCCCATCGAAGATCTTGATGCTCTCAATGGTATCCAGCCGGTCGGCAGCATACCGAGCCTGCATGTTCGGCACCCCTGGGGCTGATCCCATACACAAGACAGCACTGACGCCAGCCGATTCGAAGCGGTCGTGCAGTTCTAGCTGCTTACGGGTCGTGAAGAAGAGACCTCCCATGTCGGTGTAAGGCACACCAGCCTTAAGACATGCTTCCATCACCTGCAAGTTCGTGTAATAAACGGTGGCGTTCAAACAAGCATCCGACCCCTCTAGCGATCTGACGAAACCCTCTTCGTCATTGACATCCACTTTTTGGATACTGATTTTCGGGCTGTCCAGATACTCAGCAACAGTTTTCGCCGATTCAACATCGATATCGGCGATCACTACCTCGTCTACTCTTGCATCATTCGCAAGATCTTGAACTGCGATGCATCCCATTTTTCCGGCACCGCCAAGCACGAGAATACGCATTTCGGACCTCCTGAATTTCCCGGTCAGGGATGTTTGGAGGGGATTATCCAAACATCCCTGGGGTTTTCTCCAGACTACAACACTTCCTCCCCGATGGTGATGCCGCGCAGTTTCAGCTCATCGAAGAGGATCGAAGGATCGATGGCGGTCTCAGGGGGCACAACGCCACGAGCATCCACATCCCCGCGTACAATCATCTGAGCACCTATGCTGAGCGGGACAGCGATATTTTTATAATAGGCTGCCTTTCCTCCCCACTTATCCATGGGCGGATGTTCACTCCAGAGTTTGATCTTGAGGTCCTTCCCATCCTTTTTGCCGAATACCTCTACAACCAAACCATATGCCCAGACGGGTGTTTCCTTGGTCTTCGGGGATCGCAGTAGCAGCTGGTGGATCATTTCCAGGGAATTGATCTCAATACCCTTATATGTGAAAGGTTCTTCATCATATAGTCCCCATTCAAGCAGGGTTTTGGCAAGGTTCATGGCCTGGGGAGGGAAGCAGCCCCGGACTGAAACCTTTTTTGCTCCCAGACTTTTAGGCATGGTCTTGGTTTCGGGATGAGGGATATAACAGACTTCCTGCTTGCCGATCTCCCCACCAAAATCAATTTGTTTCAACCCCTCAAAGGGACCAACCCGGTGGAATTCTCCGTTTTCGTAGTAGACCCTGCTTTCAGTCTTGGGATGGAACTCCCACAGGAAGGTGATCAGCAAACCCGGAGCCGGCGCCGGACAGCGGAAGGCGGCAAAGTTGATCTGGATCTCCTCCACTTCATCCATCTGATCGGCGGCCCTTCGGGCCATGGCGTTGGTGATCCCAGGAGTGGCACCTACACCGGGGATGAAGACGATACCCTTCTCTTTGGCTGCGACATCGTAGCTCCACTGGTCCTCCTCGGTGGAGACATCCAACCCGCTTACCCCTACTTCGACACACGCCTTCGTGACAGCCAGATCATATTTCCAGGGCAGACCATTGATCACAACCTCATGGCCGGGAAACAGTTTAAGCATGGAATCGTAATCGTTAGCGTCAAACTGGACAGCTTTTAACCGTGGATCGCCAATTTCCTTGATGAGTTGGTTGGCAGCATCGAGGTTGTATTCTGCTACCACAATTTCATCAAACTTGCTGTATTGTGCCAGATCGCGGGTAGTTTCACTGCAAACCGCGCCTGCCCCACCTAAAACCAACGCTTTCATATTAATCTCCTTTTCATAGTATTAAATTGAATTTTCCAGTCCTTTAAATTCCAACAATGGAATTGGGTCATCACATAGATCAGGTTGGGATGGTTAAAGCCATTCAGTTTCTTCAAATACCTCAATACCCCGGACCCTCAGCTCATCAAAGAACATTTCTGGATCAATGGCTAATTCTGGGGGTACGACTCCCCGAATACTGACATCGCCCCGGGCAATCATTTGAGCGCCAATGCTGAGAGGAATTGCTATATTCTTGTAATAGGCCGCTTTCCCACCCCATTCACTCATCGGAGGATGTTCAGTCCAAAGTTTGATCTTGAGGTCTTTGTCATCTTTTTTGCCAAATACTTCCAAGACCAATCCATACCCCCAGACTGGAGTTTCCTTGGTGCGGGGTGATCGAAGCAATAGTTCGAGCATCACATCGCACGAATTAGTCTCAACACCCTTGTAGGTGAAGGGCTCCTCATCAAATAAACCCCATTCCAGCATAGTTTTGGCAAGATTCATGGCCTGGGGCGGGAAACATCCGTGCACAGATACATTTTTGACACCCAGGCTTTTGGGCATGGTTCGTGTTTCAGGATGAGGGATATAACAGACTTCCTGAACTCCGATTTCTCCCTTATAGTCCACTGTTTTTAATCCCTCAAAAGGTCCAACCATGTGTTTCTCTCCGTTTTCAACATAGAACCTGGTTTCAGTTTTAGGATTGAATTCCCATAGAAAGGTTACTAACAAGCCAGGAGCTGGTGCAGGGCAGCGGAAGGCGGCGAAATTGATCTGGATCTCTTCAACTTCATCCATCTGGTTTACAGCATGTTTAGCCATAGTATTGGTGATACCGGGGGTCGCACCCACACCAGGGATGTAGACCATATCTTTTTCTTTGGCAACAGCATCATAGCTCCACTGGTCTTCTTCTGTGGCTACGTCCAACCCGTTCACACCCGTCTCGGCACAGGCCCTGGTGACTGCCAGGTCATATTCACAGGGTAAACCACTGATCACTACATCAAAACCTGGAAACAATTTCAACATTGAGTCATAATCGTTTGCATCAAATTGGACAGCTTTTAACCTTGGGTCACCTATATCCTTGATGAGTTGGTTGGCAGCATCCTGATTGTAATCAGCAACCACAATTTCATCGAATTTGCTGTATTGTGCCAGGTCCCGGGTGGTCTCGCTGCACACGGCTCCTGCGCCTCCCAGAACTAGTGTTTTCATGTTCGTCTCCTTTCGAATAATTATTGTGACTCACCAGAGTAGCTTCGCTTTTTGGCCAGGTACTAACCGTCCGAGCTTTCTTGGGCTCGTTTTTGGATATTATTCAGCTCCTTCTCTATTTCTTCTCCAAGGGGTAAAGGTTTATGCGTGGACAAGAGATCTTCCACCTTTCCGCGGGCTTCTTCGAGAATACCTTTCTTTCCAGCGTTTTCCCAGGCTTTTTGAGACTCATGAACCCCAATGTCGGGGATCAACCACTCCCCCGAGCGCACATTGGCAACCGTAGATTTTTCGCCCAGATAATTGCCCCCCGGTCCAACACGCTGGATCACATCCTCCAACCAGGCATCAGTTTGAGTCTGGATGCCTCGATGAGCCTGTTTACTCATCCGAAACACTTCGACATCGATCACCAGCTGCTCCAGGCTGAGAATCATCGAACCGCCTAATAAACCGCATCCGATCATTAAATCAGGCCAGGATAACATCGGTATCAAGAGATTCATCGCACGTTCATAACTGGCTTGGATTCCGGGAGCAAAAGTATCTGTTCCGCCTCCTGTTCCTTCCACGGGAAGTCCATAAAATCGGGCCATTTCGATGGCAGCAGAACTGAGTAAGGCACCTTCAATCGCTCCTGCGCTGTACATCCCGGTACGCGGGTTCATAACAGCCAGTGCAGGTGCGTATATGAACGGAGTCCCTGGTTCAGCAGCCTGGACGAGACATAAGGTGGCTATCACTTCACAGTTACCCTGGATTGTCATTGAAATCATATTTCCAGGACCCGTTCCCCCCATTAAAGGCATGGGCATAACGGCAACCGGGATATTCCAACCGCTGAGAGCCAGGTAAGCATCCGTATACTGCTCATCAATCGTCAATGGGGATTGGGGGCAAATTAAGAATGAAAAGGGGTGCTTCTGTCGTATGGTTTTCTTGTCACCAAACACGACTTGCAGCACTTCCAACAGCCAGGGACTGTGCTCGGCTCTTGGTGAAGAATCTTGAACGTGTTTGGAGAAATTCTTGAATATCTGGGTCCAGTAATTCACTGAATCTGGGATCGACTCTAAACCTTCTCCTCGCTCAGCCATTGCCCAGTACACACCAATCTCATCCAGGGCATCGGTTAACCGGGTGGCATCAACCCAATCCTGATGAGTGGATGGCCGATGTTCCCCGGTTTTACGATCGATTACAGTTATGCCCTCACCATCACCCATTAAGGTGCAATCACCATTATTCATGGGTAAGTCCCAACCAGGTCTTCGGGCGCCCAATGAAAACTCTTTAGGAGCTAATTCAAGCGCTTCTTCCACCAAATCTCGGGGGAATCGGACATTTTTCGTATCTTCATTAACTTCAGCACCAGCTTTTCTTAGATATTGGCGCCCTTTTTCTGTTTCAACCTTCACGCCAGTTTTGGCCAAGATCTTTAACGTGCTCTCATGCACCTGGTCGCGATCCTCATCCGATAACACTCGCAGATAGGTTTCCACCAGTTACTCCTTGTCACTCAATTCTTTCTCTGCAGCCTGAATGATCTTTGTCAGCTCTTTTTGTTGGTTATCACTCAA
>SOIH01000239.1 GCA_004376895.1 Anaerolineales bacterium
ACCCTGATTACTGGTCCGAGGCTCCTCGGAGTGGACTCGAACCACTAACCTACCGGTTAACAGCCGGTTGCTCTGCCGATTGAGCTACCGAGGAACGTGAAGGGATTATAACCGTCCCTGTTTTTGCCCGTCAAGAAGGCGTGTAAATTGGAGTGATGTCCCGCAGGACACTCAACCTCACCCGCGCTCGATTATAATCAGCGCGCGATGATAGAAAGCGATACTTCTTCGAAGAGCGCCCGGCGAAGGCGCCTGGTGAACGCGATCGTATTCGTTCTAACGGCGCTCGTGGCCGGGCTGTGGTTGTACTACACCCCGGATGGTCTCCTGGGAAAAGCAGATGCCATCGGTTATGCGGTGTGTCATCGGATCGACCTGCGCTCCTTCCATCTGGGAGCACGACCGCTTCCGCTCTGCGCTCGCGACACAGGGATGTTTCTGGGGGCATTGATCGCTTTTGCTTATTACGCGCTTCTGCGTACGAAAGCTAGCCTCTATCCAACCCGGTGTGTGCTCGCGGCAATCGGAGTGTTGGGGTTGACCTGGGTTGTAGATGGGGCGAATTCTTTTCTCTCGATGCTTCCCTCGGCAATGCAGATCTATACACCTCATAACACCCTGCGTTTAATTACCGGCAGCTTGGTTGGGATTGCGCTCGTGACGCTTGTCTACCCCGTTTTCAGCCAGTACGCGTGGAAAGATTGGAAATCAGAGCGGATCTTGCGCTCGCCGCGCGAACTGCTCGTGCTGCTGACACTTGCCGGCGTTGTTGACATGGCGGTATTGAGCGAGAACCCGCTTCTGCTCTATCCTTTAGCTCTATTGAGCAGCCTCGGGGTTCTGCTGCTTCTTACGCTGGCGTACACGCTGATCACGATCCCGCTTCTGCGTCGAACGCAGAAGGCAGACACCTGGCGGGATCTGATCGTCCCGCTCGCAGCGGGACTGACGCTCGGCTTGCTTCAGATTGGGTTGATCGACCTGTTGCGTTATACTTTGACCGGAACCTGGGGTGGGTTCCACTTGTAGAGGAGAAGAAAATGGACCCATTGAGCGGTGTTTTCGCTGCATTTGGACTGGCCGCAAGTGCCGGCCTGAATGCCTACATCCCCATGTTGATCCTGGCGCTGCTCGCCCGCTTTACGGATTTGATGACGCTCACCACTCCCTGGGATGCGATCAGCAGTTGGTGGGTGATCGGCATCCTGGTGGTTCTCAGCGTGGTTGAGTTTTTCGCAGATAAGATCCCGGTGGTAAACCACGTCAATGATGCCATTCAAACCTTCGTCCGCCCTGTGGCCGGCGGCATCGCTTTTGCCGCGAGCGCTAATGTGATCACGGATGTCAGCCCAATCTTGAGTGTTGTTGCCGGGCTGTTAGTCGCTGGCAGCGTGCATGCGGCTAAATCCGCCGTCGTTCGCCCGGCGGTCACCGCTACGACGGGAGGCATCGGGAATGTGCCCGTCAGCATAGCCGAGGATGTGACGGCGATGGTCATCTCCATCCTAGCTATCGTAGTGCCGGTGCTCATTGCCTCGATTTTGATTGTGGTGACTGCGTATATCGTCTGGGTTTTGTGGCGTCGAGCGAATGCCCGAAAAGCGCTCTGACGTTAAGGGCGCTTATCTTCATTTGAATTAATTTATTGCCGGTGTTTTGAGTCGGGTCACACTCTTGGGCGATTCTCCGCCGTGAGCTTGGAGAATGGCCCTTTGCGCGCCTCGACCCATCGCTTTAATTCCTCGAGCGCTGAAAAGGCGTTCTCGCGATCAGACTCGCTGAGCTCCATCTCCTCGAATTCATCTTCATCCAACACTCGCAAGCGGCCGTCCGGGTAAACAAGCAAATCGAGCGCCAGGTCCTCGGCGTAGATGTGCCCCTGCTCAATTCGAGCTGGGCGTGTGATGTTGCAGTACCAGCCTTTCAGGTGGTCGTTGTTGGAGTCGTGTATCTCGAAGATGTTAAACCAGCGATCGCTGTAGTACGTCTCGATAAAGCGATCGCCCTCCCGAAATGTGACTCCAAAGAATTGAACGTCAGAACGATTGAAGTGTGCTTCGAGCGTGAGACTGGTTCCCTGTTCCCCAACAAGTCTTCCGCTATAGCAGAAGACTTCAACGCCCTGCTCATTGAGTTTGTGAACTGTTATGGCGCTGCCCATCCGTCAACCTTTATTTGTGTGCGTCCTCGGGCGGGATTAGATTGTTACCCCAAGCGCTTCGAGGAGCTCGGCGAGGAGAGAAGAGAAGATCGGTTCGGTGATCATAGCTTGCCGGCGCGGGCGGGGCAAAGGGACATCGACCGTTTTGACAATCCGTCCTGGGCGAGGGCTCATCACAGCCACGCGATCGCCCAGGTATATGGCTTCCTCGACATCATGCGTGATAAAAATGACGGTTTGGCCGAAGCGACGCCAAACCTTGAGCAGCCAGCCCTGAAGTTCACGGCGGGTGAGTGCATCCAGGGCTCCAAAAGGTTCGTCTAAGAGCAAGATCTTATTCTCGGCGAGCATCGTGCGCTGCAGCGCGGCACGCTGGCGCATACCACCCGAAAGCGCGCTGGGGTAGCTGCTGGCGAATTCCTCCAGCCCGAAGAGAGGGAGCATAGACTGCGCGCGGGCGCGCGCTTCTCCCCGCGGTACCCCTGCGAGCTCCAGGGGGATGATCACATTGTCAAGGATGTTCCGCCAGGGGAGCAGAAGATCGCGCTGGGGCATGTAGCTTACCCGGCCGATTCGATCGGGGCAGATTTCCCCGTCGAGATAAATATCCCCCTCGTCGGGTTCTAACAACCCCACGACCAGGTTAAAAAGTGTACTCTTGCCGCATCCCGATGGACCGATCAGGGTGAGAAACTCGCCCTCCTCGATGTGTAGAGAAACATCATCGAGAGCTCTAACCGATCGACCATCTGCACGGAAGGTCTTGCTAACCCCCCGCAGTTCGACGCTCAACATATGCATCGGATCACTGGCTCCCTGGAAGGTATTCGTTGGTGAAGGCGTCTCCGGCTTGAATGGATTCGGCGAGGATCCCATTCTCAACCATCCACGTTGAATATGCCTGCCAAACTTGGAGGTCCTGCTCTCCCCACTGAGAGGCGTCAGCTTGATAGCGGGGTGATAGCCACGATTGGCTTCTGCGAACGAGTTCCTCGTTCAGCTCAGGGACGGCCTCGAGCAGGATTTCTGCGGCTTGGTCGGGGTTGTCGATCGCAAAACGATAACCGCGCGCGATCGACTCGAGGAAGGCACGCACTACCTGCGGGCGTTCCCGGATCGTTTTTTCACTGGCGATGAAGACCGGCGTGTAGTAATCCGGGATGCAATCGAACCAATCCTCCATCATCACGATCTGCAGATCAATGCCTTCGTACTCGGCTTGGATGCCCTGCCAGCCGTAGAAAATCCAGGCCAGATCGGTCTGGGCCTCGTCGAGCAGCGCCAGAGGATCCGAAAAACCTGTGTTGACGACCTCGAGCGCTTCAAATTCGCCCCCGTCGCAGTTCATGAGCACACTTAGCGTTGGCGGTTCAAATGGGCTGCCGAACGAGCCGTAGCGTAGGCCTTCCCAATCATGGGGAGAGTGGACGCCGAGCTCGGCACGTGAAGCGAAGCCGGAGGAGTTATGTTGGATAATAGCCGCGATCGACACGATCGGCACCTCATCGGCGCGGGCGAGCGTAACTTGCTCCTGGAAACTGACGCCGAAGTCGGCAGCCCCCGCAGCGACAGCATGTTCGGCATAGACCTCACCGGGCTCGATGATCGTGACGTTCAAGCCCGCGTCTCCGAAGTAGCCGTTAGCCTGGGCGACGTAAATGCCCGTGTGGTTTGTGTTCGGAACCCAATCCAGCATTAACGTCACGTCCTGCAGGGTGGGGGACGGGGGCGTCTCACTCTGTCCTGCACAACCTGCAAGGATGAGCGTGAGTACGAGTATAGGGACTGAAAAACTCCTGATTCGCATGATAATGTTCCTCATAAAAGACACACACACCGGATCGATATCCCGGGAACTTTAATAGATGCCGGCGCCCTCCCAGTGTTCTTCACGCTGGGCGGTGTGGTACCACGGAAGCACGGCGCGCTCCAGGGCGTAGACCAGCGTATAGAGACCAATGCTGATAACCGAGGTCACGACGATGGCTGCAAATACCTGATCCGTAGCCAATGCATTCTTCGACCGCAGCATGTAAAGACCGAGGCCAGCCGAACCGCCCACCCATTCCGCGATCGTCGCACCGACGACGCTGTAGGTGACGGCAATACGCAGGCCGGAAAAGAAGGATGGCAGCGCAGCGGGAAGTCGGACCATGCGCCAGATCTGGCTGCGTTTGGCCCCCATAGAGCGCAGAAGGGCAACTAGATCCGGGTCTGCCGAGGCGAGCCCATCCGCAGTATTGACCGCCAGCGGGAAAAAGCAGATCAGGATCACGACGAGGACCTTCGGCAGAAGCCCAAAACCGAACCAAATGATGAGCAACGGCGCGATCGCCAGAATCTGCACGGTCTGTGAAGCGACCAGGAGAGGATAGAGCGCCCTGCGCAGCAAGTTTGAGAGGTCCATCACGCCGGCAATTGCCACGCCGAACACGATGGCGACACCCAGACCGATAGTTGTCTCCACCATTGTCGTCCCGATCGCGGGGAGCAGCACATCCCAGGTTTCATTTATGGCCTGTGCAACCTGGATTGGCGAGGGGAGGATGAAGGCCGAGAGACCGCTGCGAGCGGCAACGGTCTGCCAGACGAGCAAAACGAAGCCAACAAGCAGGAGCGGCGGAAGAGCCTCATGCCAGAAGCGTGTCGCTCGCGGCTGGCCCTCTTTGTCTCTACCGTCCATCTGCTGTGATCTCCCAGGTTGGTACTGAGCTCTTGGTCAACGGCTGCGGTATTTAGCGACTTTCTCTTCGATTGAGGTCCCAGTGGTGCTATCGCCGATTTTGATCAGCGTTACCACCTTTTCCGCACCGGCTTCGAAACAGGCCAGGTGAGCCTGTTTTGCGACCTCAAGCAGGGTGTCCAGCTGCCCCTCCATCACGGTCTCCATTGGACCAACCTCGTATTTAACGCCGCTCTCATCGATGACACCGATGGCGCGGTCAACAATTCGGTACACATCCTCATGCAGGGGCAGCACTTGAACGGCAACATTCACTGTGCGTTCGGGATCGATGGTCATGTTCTATCTACCTCCATTACCTGCGGTGCATCCGTTTCTCCCACAACAGAGGAACAACCACATGTTTAGGAGTGCGCAGCGAAGGATCCGCAGGGACTACTCCGCCTGAGTATGCACCGCGAGCAAGATCCCCGCTTCCAAGTCCACGCGGCAAACCTCTTGTTCCATTACGTTGCTGACACCCCGAGCAGGCCCGAAGAAAAGCGTTTCCCCTTGCAGCGGGTAGGTCAATCCGGCAGTGGTAACACCTAGTACGTCCCCTTTTAGTGGGATCAGACTCAGCGTATCGCCCGGAGAGCCCTCAAACTCCTCTCCGGGAGGGCGAATCAGCCAGGCGGTTTGGCGCCCGAGCCAGAATTCTGCGCGGATTGGGTTTAAAGCCTCGAGCGTAAGGAGATGGATGTTCGCCAGGACCATATCGAGCCGATCACCGACAATGCCGAGGACAGCAATTTCGGCTGCGCCTTGTTCGACGGCACGCAGCAGCGCCAATTCGAGGTCGGTCTCGTTCTTCTCGGCTTTAAAGTGTTCGAATTGCGTGCCTTGCGCCCTAAGGATCTCGCGCTGCGCGGCATCTATTGAGTCGAGGTCTCCGATTGTAAGATCGATCTTTAATCCTAGTGTGGACGCGTGGCGGCTGCCGCCATCTGCGGCGATCACCTGCGTAGGGCTCCAGGCTTCGATGCGCGCCTTAAGCGCAGGGCCATTGACAAGTTCTCCGTTTGTGAGGATGAGTGTGCGATGCAGCATAGAAAATGCCACTCCTTGGGTAGGGAGTGGCTGTTGTTGGTGATGCAAAGTGTGCTGCCATCCCTACGCCGGCATGATCCGGATCAGGTTCTGCGGGTCGAGGGTCGTTGCCCTCCTCTCAGTCCGCTTGGACTCCCCGTGCGTCTGCTACCAAGATGCTAGAGGCAGTATAACATTATTTATTAGGATATGGTTTCATCCAGCTTTTCAAAGCATCAATCGTTCAGCAGTCGGGCGATCGCCTGGTCGAGTTGTTCCAAGGAAAAGGGCTTAAGAATGTACTCCTCTGCGCCGGCATCCAGGCCTGCCTGAACTTCGGCTTCCTGTCCTTTCGCCGAGAGGAAGGCGACGGGGATATGGCGCAATTTTTCGCTACGTTTGATCCTACGGCACACCTCGTATCCGTCCATGCGCGGCATGCGTACGTCCAGCAGTACTAGATCCGGCTGTTCTGCCACCGTAAGATCCCAGGCGCTCAAGCCATCGGCTGCGGTCAGGACTTCATGGCCGTTGTAGTGAAGTGCAAACTCGATGAGCTCGCGGATATCGCGTTCATCTTCGGCGACGAGAATCTTCGCCATTCCTATTCCCCGCTCCCCACTGCTTCATCTTTTGTGTTAATTGCCGGCAGCGACACCGTGAAGGTGGATCCCTTTCCCGGGATTCCGTCCGAAGTGACCCAGATCCGCCCCCCGTGCATCTCGACTAGGTTAAGTACGATCGACAGGCCCAGACCGGTGCCCGAGACACCCAGGATGAGCGATTGTTCACCACGGAAAAAACGCTCGAAGATGCGCTCTTGTTCTGGCAGCGAGATGCCCATGCCGTTGTCAATCACATCGATCTCAATTTGATCCCCCACATGTCTGGCGCGCATGCGGATCATGCCCCCTGCGGGGGTGAAGTTGAAGCTGTTCTCGACCAGATTGGCCAGGATCTGCCGCACACGTTCGAGGTCGCCCCTGAGTTTGGGGAGGCTCTGCGGGGCTTCGACCTGGAAGCCGATCTGCTTGTCTTCCTCCTGACTCCTGTGCTCGACGTGTTCGCGCATCTCATCCAGGAGCAGGTAAACATCCAGCGCTTGGAAGGAGAGAGCGGCTTTTCCGGATTCGAGGTGGGAGATGTCCAGGAGATCGTTAACCAGGATTTCCAAGCGGAAGGTATTGCTGCGGATGATTTCGAGGAAGCGCCGCTGTTCGTCATCCAACTCGCCGGAGACATTCATCAAGAGTAGATCGACGAAGCCCTTGATCGAGGTCATCGGCGTGCGCAGTTCGTGACTGACGGTGGCAACGAACTCGGATTTTAAACGACCAACCTCGACCTCACGGGAGATATCGCGGAAGATCGAAACCGTTCCCAGGAATTCGTCGCCCAGGACGATGGGCGCCGGGTGGATCGAGATCACACGACCGTCTTCAAGCTCAAGCTGCTCGGCAAAGAACGTCACCCGGGCGATCGAGGCCGGGTTCTGACTCCAGGCGCGAATCGCGTCTACCCAACGTGTCCCGCCGGCGCCGTATACTCCAATGAAATCGAATACGGGGTGCCCCACGACGTCTTCGCTGCTAAGCCCGAGGATCCGTTCGGCAGAAGGGCTGAAAAGGATAATTTCGTGGTTGGCATCGGTCACAATAACGCCATCGGCGATGGAGTTGAGGATCCCGCGCGACTGACTGGCTTCGACTTGCTGGGAGCGCAGCATCGAACCCAGGCGCTCGGCTTGATCGCTTACCACATGGTACAGTTCAGTGTTATTAATCGCCCCGCCAACCTGACCGGCGACTGCGCGCACCAATCGTTGTTGTTCAGGGGCGAAAGCCCCAGTCTCAGTATGGGTGAAGAGCATCGCCCCGATCGCCTCATCCCCGACGATGATCGGTGCAGCAATGACGCTGCGCTGTTCCTGCGCATCGCCTTCGAGAGCTTTCCATCTTGCGTCCTGGGCAAGATCATCGATTAGCACGGACTGGTTGCGTGACATGACCCAGCCGGGCAAGCCGTCCTCCGGCTTGAGATCCGTTTGCAGGCTGCCGGGACCCCTCTCACCAAAAGAGGCACGCAGCTGTAGAAGGTCACCTTCCGGCGAAAGCAGCAGGACGTATGCTTGGACGGCGTCGATAAGTTCACTGGTGAGCGCAAGCGTTCTCTGGAGCACACGATCGACGTCGAGGCTGGAGGATAATTCGGCCGAGATTCTTAGAAGGGCTTCTGCCCATTGGAGAGCGGCGGTTGGGGTTTCTTCCGCGGGTGGAGCACTGGGATCGAGCGTCACGCCCGCGGCGTCAGGGTCTGACATCTCGGGCTCCTCAGCGCCGTGATCTCCGACCAGTTTCTTCGATGCTTCGATCAGGGGCGAGCAAAGCCGCGAGAGCGAGGCTAAGACATCGGCATCTCCCTCCGAGAAGGCTGACTCTTTGTCCGTATTCCCCGCTAGGATTGCGCCGATGCGGTGATCATCGCCCCCCAGGGGGGTGATCAGAAGCGTATGGATCTTCACCTTCTTCACAAACGGTAGGAGACCCATTTGGTCGATGAGCTTCTCCTTCCCGGCGTTGTTTGATATCCAGTATTTCTGAGTCTGCCAGATTGTCGAAAGTGGGTTCTCGGCCGAAGAGGGAAGGGCGAGGTCCTTTATGACGATGGATGCGGATGCACCGAAGAACGGCGGTTGACCGATTAGCGATTGTGAGTCTTCTTCGAATAGAAGGAAACCCAGGACATCCGCACCAACCCTGGCTGCCAGCGTTTTGGAAAGCTGCTCCAACAACATTTCTGGTTTGTGAACCCAGGCTGCGGCTCCCTGGATGTCGGTTATCCCTACAAATTCATCGATATATTGCTGATGCTGAATGTGGAGTCTGTGGTTCGTGATCGCCAGCGCAATGGCTGCACTGGCGGCTTCGAGCAATGCTTGATGGCGGCGGTCGTACGTGTGTACTTCCTGGTGCGCCAACTCCAGCGTGCCCACGATTTCATCCCGGTCTGTTAATGCGGCGCCCAGGTAAGACTTGAATGGGAACGTCCCACGCCATACTTTGGGTTGAATATCGCCCCTCTCGTTGACGTCGGGGAGCAGTAACGATTTCCGATGCTCGACGAGCCAGCCGGTGTAGCCCTCTCCCAGGCGGTAGACCTCATTCCCCATGTCGGCGACAAAGTCGGCGGCGCGCGGCGAACAGAGCCGATGCGGGATGAAGTGGCCGGTCGTCCGATCGAACAGGTTGAGTTCAACGATGTCGAACGGGAGCAGATGAGAGATCCCTTGAAGGGCACCTTCGACGAGGGTGGACAAATCTTTGGGGTGGCTCAGCGCGGCATGCAGAGATTGGAGCGCAAATAGGAGCTCACCGTCGGGAGAAGCCGGGAGTCCTGCGCTCGCGGCTGGCGAGGCGGTAACAACCGCCCCATCAGAGGAGTTCGGCCCGGCCATCCTTGACGAACGCAGACTCCAGCCGATGCCGATCCCGATGAGAAGCAACGCAAATGCGATGAAGATGAGAACGAGGAGATCTTCTGCGAGCATGCTTTAGGACGTCGTCGCGTCCATGCGCTGTGCCTCCATGGCAGCCTCTGTTATTTCGCGCAGGTCTTTGAATTTCTTCGCGGCTGAATCCAGCCGTCCGATGCTCATGGTCATTAATGGAATTTGAACCCCATCACCACTGCCTTGAGGCACGACTAAGTGACCCCGATCCAGATCTTCTTTTGAGTAGTGTTCTTTAATCCGTTCGGTGAAATTTTGTTTGAGCTGCTCACTGATCGTGTCTGCGGCAGCAGGGACGGTGATGACGATAAAGTCACCCCCGCCGGCGTGCCCGAGGAAATCCTTCTCATCCCCGTACTCCGCCAGGATTTCACAGAACATCGCTGCCGTCATCCGCAGGCTCTCATCGCCGGTGACGAAGCTGTAGACTTCTTTGAAGCCTTCGAATTGTTCAAGGCGGCAATAGAGCAATGCCCACTCTTTTTTATTGACGAGCTCGCGCAACTTCTCCTGGATGATGGCGCCGGTGGGGAGACCTGTACGCGGATCGATCAGGCTCTCACGCGCCGCGCGGGCAATGGCGTTCTGAACCCGCAGCTTGAGTTCTTCAATGTCGAAGGGTTTGGTGATGTAATCGTCGGCGCCGAGCTCCAATCCAGCGATACGATCGCTGCGTGTATCCTTCTGGGTTAGAAAAATGATCGGGATGTGATGGGTCCGTGAAGATGCACGCAGTTCCTGGCAGACTGAATAGCCGTCCATATCGGGCAGCAGGATGTCCAGAACGATGAGATCGGGCATGTTTGAGTGTGTGGAGGAGAGCGCGTCCGATCCGGTTGTGGCGAGGTCTACATCATAACCCTGTCCGGTGAAGTAGATCCGGAGCATGTTTCCAATGTCAGAGTCATCTTCAACGACAAGGATGCGGCCCTTCTTCATAACACTCCCTCCTTTTTAAAGATGGGCTCCGCGCTTAACGGAGAGTGGGTCTGATGGCAATTGCTTCCTTTATCAAATAGTACATGACAATCACATATTTGTGGACAGCGGCTCGGGTGATCGATAACGCGAAAGACTGGATCCACCGGTTCTACGCTTTCATCTCCTCGAGGATGCTGTAAAGGAGTTCCAAGAGAACGGATTTCACCTGCTCCCGATTGTTTGCCACACAGGGGAGCATCTTGACCTTTGAATCAAGGCCGAGGGCGATACGCAGGTCCTCCACTTCCCATGCATCGTCAAGATCCTGCTTGTTAGCGGCGACGACATATGGGGTAGGGGCATACGCTCGGAAGGTCTGGAGGATGCCGCGTGCCTCACGGAAGGTCTCGGGTCGGGCGCTGTCCACCATGACCACGAACCCGAGCATCCCTTCAGACAGGATCTCCCACATGAAATCAAATCGCTTCTGCCCGGGCGTGCCAAACAGGTAGAGTACCAGGTCGTCGTCTACGGTAATCCGGCCAAAATCCATCGCCACCGTGGTCGTCTCTTTGATGCGTTCGGCCTCGGTGCTGATCTTGCGCTCGGTCGAGACAACGTCAATCTCACTGACAGATTGAATGAATGCCGTCTTACCGGAGTTGAATGGACCTGTGACGACCATCTTAACTGTTTGCATACGCCACTTCCCTTATAGGGACCTGATTCTATGAATCAACTTATTTACGAGTGAGGTTTGCTGCTTCTTATCAACGGGAGGCAATTTTTTGGCTTTTGTAGGCAGAGGCATACCTTCTGGGCGGATGATTTCAACCAGACCGGCTTGCACCAACCCATAGACAATTCGCCTGGTCTCCAGGTCGTTCATCTTATTGGTTTTTGCGATTTGTTTGAGCGTGTTTTTGGGGTTGATATAGGATACGACCTTCCATTCATCAACCGTGAGTTGAACATCACGAATGTTGGCGCCCGGCCGGTCGACGAAGGTTAGCGCCATATCAAGGGTTGGGATCTCATCTTTAAGTAGTTCCCATTCCTGCGTCTGGCGGGAGCCTTCCATGATGATGTTTTCAAGGTCCATGCGGACCGTGATTGCATCGGCGGGTGGCAGGACATCATTATCGAAGCGGAAGAGTCCATCGATCCATGTGAAGAGTTGGTAAACAATGTCAAGGGCGTACTGTTGGATGCTGCTCAGGATGACCTGCTGGGAGAGATAGCCAGCGTTTATCAGGAGCAGGCCAAGCCCCTGGTCGCTCTTTTCTGTCGCATTTTCTTTGATGACATCTGCTTGTTTGGAAGTGATCTTCCCGGCGCGGGTGAGGATGCCGGTCAGACTTCCGTCCTCATTCCCCATTTGTGCGTAGATTAATTTTCCGGCGCGGAAGGAAACCCAGGAAATGGCATCCGGACCCTCGACCGTGAGCGTGCCGGTCTTCTGGGCAATGTTGATCAGATTCAGAAGCTGGGTGACGTTAAAGTCGCGTAGGTTGCCCTTGAGTGCCATTCTGTTTTTTTTATTCTTCCAGGTTCACCGAGTAGATAGCCCAAAAATGACCGATTCTCAACCAGATCAAGGTGCTGATCCGCTCGAGATAAAGCTGGTCCCATAGGTCGCGGGATTATACCGTTTGGGATAGGGCGTGGCAAACCAACCCTTGCTCCTACTATAAAGGTACACGCCAGGGTGGTGTGTTACAATCCCGCGCCATTCTAAGAGTGATGCAAGATGCAAGCCATCAGAGCGGGTTATCTCTTCCTGATTTCTTTCCTCCTGTGCGCGTGCACGAGCGGCCTCGCGGCTCCCATGTCAGGACAGCCCTCACCCACTGCACCTGCCGACACATCCCCTTCAGCTACCCCCACAGTGGTAAATACCATCGTCCCAGCGGAAGCAGCGACCGAGGCAGGGGTATCCGATCACGACGGGCAGGGGGAGGCGGCTCTGAAGGCGATAAATCCTCTGACTGGCGAGGATGTTGACGACGCATCGCTTCTGCAGCGGCGCCCCATGCTGATTAAGGTCTCAAACTTTCCACGCAACAATCGTCCCCAGTGGGGGCTTTCGCGCGCTGACATCGTGTTCGAACACTACGCTGAAGGTGGGTTGACGCGCTTCTCAGCCCTATTCTACGGGCAGGATGCCACGATTGTGGGGCCCATTCGCTCCGCACGCTTCATTGACATCGAGCTGGTCAACATGTACGCGGCGGTCTTCGCCTACGGCAGCGCGGATTTCAGGGTCCGGGAGAGGATCGCCGAATCGACGTTCACGGAGCGGACGGTGACCGAGTATCCCGCGCGCTGCCCACCGATGTGCCGCTTCGACCCGGTAAACTACAATCACCTCATCACGAGTACGATTGATTTGCAGGTCTACGTCCTCTCGCAAGGCGTGGATAATACGCCTCCAGAACTGAGCGGTCTCGTGTTCTCTGATGATGAACCGGGAAACGGCGAGCCGGGCACGGTGCTTGACATTCGTTACGCGGACATTAACTTTCACCGCTGGGAATATACTGACGAGTGGGGGGTTTACCTTCGATCGCAGGAGACCGGCGCGGATGACGAGGAAGTCGCCCCGCTCGCGGATGCCCTCGATGGTGAGCAGATCGGCGCGGAGAACGTCATCGTCGTGATCGTGCCGCACACGTTTTTATCCGGCACATCGGGCCTCGTTGAAATCCATCTGGACGGCGCGGGGCGTGCTTTGGCCTTCCGCGATGGAACCGTGTACGAGGTCGAATGGCAGCGTGATTCGGGCGGCGGTTTGCGCTTCACCATGCCAGCCGGAGAGCCTTACGCCTTGAAACCCGGGTCGACCTGGATCGAGTTCGTTAATACGTCCTCCGAGATCCATGCGACCGAAGCCGGTGAGTGGGGGATTCGTTTCCACATCCCTTGATTTCTTCTGGAGTCAGGAAGCTCTGCTTCCGGTCGCAGGCGCAGCCTGTGCTTTATGGTGCGTGTGTAGAACACTCACGCAGGGCAAAAAAACCTACGGGAGGGTTTGAGGGGCTGATACACGGGTCGGCCCCTACGGATTCCCTTAAAATATTGTCGTTAAACCTCCCAGCCGCCCCCGATCTGCCGCACTTGCAGTAATGTCATAAAAGCTTGGGGGTCGTGCTGCAGCACGAGATCTTTTATCTTTCGCGCCTTACGCCGGGGTGAGTAGCAGTAGATCAGACTCACGGTGCCGTCACGACCTGATCCTGCGACCTCCGTTGCGCCCATGCCGGCTTGATGCAAGGCTTTCATGATGGCTGCCCCGTGACTCGAGCTTGTTATCCGCAGCAGGCTGTGCCCGGGCGCGATACGATTATCAAGGATTATTCCCAACACGTTTCCGGTGGCGAAACCCGCGGCGTATGCCGCCAAGTTCCATGGGTTATCGAGATTTTTCAAGACGCCGGCGATCACAGTGATAAAGAGCAGACTCTGCACGAAGCCAAGAGCCCAGGCGGCGCGTTTTCGTCCGCGCACAACCGTAAGCACGCGCAGCGTTGAAAGCGATAGGTTGCCGATGCGGATGGCAAGGATCGCCAATGGGACGAGCGCGGCGGGGATAAGGCTCCAATCCAGAGTCATCAGATTACGGGGTCAGGGGCGAAGATCATCGGTGGTTTATTGTCGACCTATGGATTGACTGCCATCAGAAGCGTTCCTGCGGCTGTCACGGGTCAGGATCGCCAGAAGCCTCGGTGAAGCGGACGGATGTCTTCCACGGTGATGAACGCATCGGGATCGATCTTATTAACCTCTTGCCGGACTGCGTCGATATCCCGGCGCAGGATGCTGCAGCTGATCATGCTGACCGTTCCATCCTTGCCGCGCGCAGGGAGCTCGGTCGCGGCGTAGCCCTTCTCGCGGATAGTTTCGGCAATTGCGCTGCCCCAACGGGAGCTGATGATTTGTATGTTGCTGTGCCCGATGGCGAGACGTTCCTCGATTGTCATTCCGACGACATTTCCAGTGGCAAAACCTCCGGCATAAGCGAAAATGTTCCACAAGTTGTCCAGATTACTCAATACGCTTGTGATGGCAATAACCCATAGAAGCGATTGGAAGAAACCCAGGAGCCATGCTAAGGGTTTCCGCCCGCGGATGACGAAGAGCACTCGCAGTGTATCGAGCGACATATCCGAGACTCGCATGGCGAAGATGATGAACGGCAGAACTGCTGCAGGGATGCTCAATAACGATAACATCGCAGGTTCCTATTCCTCCGTTGGCAAGGGCAGTGCCGGGGTGTAGAGATCATGGAAAATATTATCCATGGGGGTCACACCTAATTAAGCGGCGAGCGCCCGCGTTGATGCGCTGGGCAAGGTTAAAGTGATTGGGAATGACAGCCGTAGAACGCTTGATAACAGACATGATGATGTCGATCTACCCCAAGAGCATTTGCTCAATGACGGAATATTACCACGCTAGCTGAGCGCCTGATAGCGCCGCTCACGACGTCCTACATGATCGACGGCCTCGCGCCGACTCGAGGGAGACACTCATGGATGTCTCTGGTGCGATCAGTCGCTGTCCACGCCGTCGAAAAGGTCCCTCTCTCGCAGCTTGTCAGAGGCGGGCGGGTGGGCGCGTGTAAAAGTCTCGGGTCCGCTGAAAAGCCTCATGAGCACACCAAAGAGCCCGCCGGAACTCGGTCCCTGCTGGCTCTGGTGGCAGGCAGAGGCCTTTTCTTTTATGTCGGCGACCAGGCGGAAGTCGATTCTGGCGTGGATGGGGAAATCAACACGGCTGATCTCCAGCAAGTCGATATCTTCATTCCGCCCGAATTTCCTGGGATTCTTGCCGAAGAGAGGCAGCAGCCGCACCATGTAGCGCAGAAATCGACGCGGGAAGGTGTGGTAGTAGAGTTTCTGAGGGCGAGAATTTAAGGGTGCGGATGCACCCTCCATCTCCTCTCTTGCGCTGTTGAAAGCCTCAACGGCCGCTTTGTGTATGGCGATGTGATCGGGGTGACGATAGCCTCCGATCGGATCGTGGGTGATCACAACCTGCGGACGAATCTGGCGCATCAGACCGGCGACCTTCTCGGCGACTTCCGCCACCGGGGCTGAGGCCAGCGCGTCGGGATGGCTGTTATCGATCGAACCGGGCATGCCCGAATCGCGGTAGCCCAGGAGATGCACCCCGGTCAATCCGAGCTCCGACGCCGCGCAGTGTAGCTCGTCCTCGCGTATACGAGCGGTCTCTTCAGCGTTGAGCTGCATCTCAGGTGGGATTTCACCGACGTCACCGCGCGTGGCGCAGATGAGATGTACTTCGACGCCCTCCTGGGCGTAAAGCGCCAACGTTCCACCCGGACCAAAGCTCTCATCATCCGGGTGCGCTAGAACTGCTAGAAGACGTTTCACCATTGAACTCCTGTAACTTTTTGCCTTTGCCCAGAAAGGGGTTCCCATCTTACTACACTACGAGGCTCAATCACCGATGACCTGGACGACAAGGCTGCGCTGGCGAGGACGCACGTCGAAATCCACGAACAGGATCTGCTGCCATGTTCCCAGCGTCATGCTGCCAGCGACGATCGGAATCGAAAAAGAAGTCTTGAGCAGCGCCGACCGCAGATGGGAATGACCGTTCCCGTCTCCCCAACGGAGGTTATGTTGGTAGGTACGGTCCTGTGGGGCGATCTCGTCGAGCGCATGCCGTAAATCTTCCAACGCGCCCGACTCGAATTCAATGGTGGTGATTGCGCTGGTCGCGGAGGGGGTGAATACCGTGACCAAGCCGGCGTGCACCCCGGAGCCCTCGACGATGTCCTCGACAGCCTTCGTCAAGTCATGCATATCGGCATGTCCCCTGGTGCTCAGATCGATGTTTCCCGTATGTACCATCGACGATCCTTTCACGATAGGTATTGTGGAGCTGTCAGTTTCTCAACAGAAGAAGGGAATGAGGTCTGTGCCTGGAGAGTCCGAGTGCCCGCTCAAGGAGTTTGTTCTTCCTCGAATAAAGAAAGCTGAATGGTGTCATGCTGTGTGCGAATCTGCCCCTTGCCCGCATCCTTGGCCTTATATTGGGCGTGGTCTGCGCGCGCAAGCAGGTCATCGATTGATTCGTCTTCGAAGCGGAACTGGGCCAAACCCGCGGAAAAGGTCAAGGAGGTGATTACACAGTCCGGTCTGGAGGTGAACGCGACCACGGCCCGCTTCAATTTTTGGGTCACGCCGACGCCGCCCTTGATCATTGTCTCGGGGAGCAGAACGGCAAATTCATCTCCTCCAATTCGTGCTAAGAGGTCCGTTGAACGCAGCACGGCGCGCATAGATAAGGACAAGTTGCGTATGACATCGTCCCCGACCACATGCCCAAAGCGATCGTTTATCGATTTGAAGTCATCCAGGTCCAGGTACAGAAGTGTGAGAGGCCGGCGGTAGCGTTTGGCGCGCGCAAACTCGCGCTCGAGCTGCTCAACAAAGAAGCGGCGGTTCGCCAACCCGGAAAGCGGATCGGTATTTGCCAGGTGTGACAGCTGTTCGGTTTGATGGAGCAATTTTTCAATCGTGGATTCAACGTAAGCTGAAGTAATGGTGAACATGCTTGCCAAACCCTGATGAAGAACGATTTGACAGCCCAGGAAAAGATACCCGGAGATCCCTGCAAGCTCGAAACCAGGCAGGAGGAATTCACTTCCGCGCATGAAATAACTCACGGTGAGTGCCAGCGATGCAGGCACCGAGTAGAAGAAGGGTGTTCTTCCGCCTATCATCATTCCTGCAAGCGCGATGGGGATGAAAAGAAGTGCGGCCGGGATGAATACCCTCGGGGTGAAGAAAAACAGGATGATAAGTGCGAAGACGAGAAACGAGTTGGCGAGAATGTGGCCGGCGAGCGAAGTGTTTCCCAGATGGATAAGGCGCAGGGCTATGGCGGCCACGACCCCTAGAACGATGGCCGCGACCAGATCGAAAAGGATGCTATTGGCTGCGCTTGAGGGGCCGAATTGCTGGATGAGCAAGTCGGCTAGTAGCCAGATCACGAAGAGGACATAGACGACGATGACAGCGTGTTTTGAGAGCTGCGCGCGGAGCGTGCTCAACTCTGGATCGGTATGGAATAGTGGACCGGCACGAAAGATGTTTAACACTGACAGGCTTCCAGGGAATGCTTAGGTTTGACCTTCTTCGACACCAGGGATTCCGAGAATATTGTATCCTGAGTCGACAAACAGTACATCCCCTGTGACCTTGCTCGCCATGTCGGAGGCGAGCCAGACAGCCGCACCGCCGATATCCTCGATGGTGATGCTCTTGCGCAGCGGGGCGAATGCGGAGAATTCTCGGTGCATTCGTTTGAAGCCGCTCACGCCGGCGGCGGATAGGGTGCGGATGGGTCCAGCAGAGATGGCATTTACGCGGATATCTCTGGGTCCGAGATCGGCCGCGAGGTAGCGGGTGGTCGCTTCGAGCGCGGCCTTCGCCACACCCATTACGTTGTAATTTGGAACCACTTTTTGGCCGCCGTAATAACTCAGGGTGAGCATCGAACTGCCCGGTTTCATCAGCGGCAAGGCGGCGCGTGCTAGTGCGATAAATGAATACACGCTGATGTCCATCGCCAAATGGAAGCCGCTGCGGCTGGTCATGTGGAAATCGCCTTTGAGGTCCTCGCGGTCAGCATAGGCGACGGCGTGTACGAGAACATCAATACTCCCGAATTTCTCAGCCGCCGTGGTGAAAACCGCCTCGATCTGATGGTCGTCGGCAACGTCGCATAGTTCCACGAAGTCTGAGCCCACCGATTCGGCAAGTGGACGCACCCGGCGCTCAAGGGGCTCGCTGGCGTAGGAAAAGGCGAGTTGCGCGCCGTGCTCATGCATGGCCTGGGCGATCCCCCAGGCGATCGAGTGGTCGTTGGCTACCCCGAAAACCAGAGCGTTTTTTCCATCCAGTAGTTTCATCGTCAAATCTCCTTGTCAGCGTAGAGTGACCTGGAAGCGCCAGGGCATACTCTTCCACGGTTCGCTTACTTGATTAAAACCCACTCGCGGTCCAGTTGTTACGCTATTTTCCGGGATGTCCACACCCCGCTCGATAAATAAAACGCTCTGTGGATGGCATAGGTCCAGACCATCAAAGCTGCCGTCGAGAGCAAATGCCTGACACAACTTCGCCGGGCCATTGGTTAACTCTGAATCCGGACGTCCGGTTCTTCGCCGCTGGATAACTTCGTGCCCTTCGACCGGTTTCACGCCACGCAGAAGCACTGCGGCTGGGAAACCATCTTGCTCCGTTACGATGTTCAACATCCAATGCATGCCGTAGGTGAAGTAGACGTAGGCATGACCGGGTGGACCCCACATCGAGCGGTTGCGGTTTGTGAGACCTGCGCGGGCGTGGCACCCGTCGTCTTCGGTGCCGATGTAGGCCTCGGTTTCGGTGATCAAACCGGCAATGCGCTGATCACCCTCGAGTTTGACGAGGCGCTGTCCGAGCAGCTCGCGCGCGACCGTAAGCGTGGGACGATCGAAGAAGCTGCGTGAGATCACTGAACTGGATGTCATCACTGAATTCCGGTAATAGAATTCCGACTGCAGCCATGTGGCACTGATGGGACCCCCTAAAAGCTGCCAGGATCGATACCCGGAATCCGATCCCGGAGTCAGCCATCAAATTGGCAGGAGGTTCACCCGGAGGGTGGGTCGCGGCGGAAGCGTGAGTCCTTGCTGATCATTCGCTCAAGCCCTTCCTGCAGGCTGAAGCGCGGTCTGTACCCAAGTTTCTCTCTGGCAAGCTGGATGTCGGCGCACATGCGTGAGGGGCCAGCATCCTGGTCTTCCTTGTAGATCCACTCCGACTTTACACCAACGGCTTCCAGCACGGATTGGCCCAGGGCTTTAATACTTGTCTCTGTTCCACTGCCGATGTTGATCACAGAGCGGTTGATGGTAGGCGCAGAAGCAGCGGCGATCATCGCCTCAACGACATCTTCCAGGTAGACGAAATCGCGCGTCTGTTCTCCCTTCCCGTGGATGACCACCGACCCCCCATGAGCAACCTGGCGCAAGAAATGTGGTACGACGGGCGGGTGGGCTGCGGCGAGCGGCTGACCAGGTCCGTAGGCGTTGAACACGCGCAGGGCGACGGTCTCTATTCCCCAGAGCGCGCCGATCGTGTGAACATAATGCTCAGCGGCTAATTTTGACACAGCATAGGGTGATCCCGGATTCGGGGGCGCGTCCTCGACTAAGGGCTGTTGACCTTGATCGCCGTAAATCGCGCCGGAGGAGATCAATATGACCCTGCGGACCCCGACGTCGCGCATCGCCTCCATGACGCTGACGGTCCCGCCAACGTTGATGATGTTGTACTCGCGGGGGTAGAGGATCGATTCGGGGACTGAGACTTTCGCGGCCAGATGGTAGACACAATCAACCTCCTGCAGAAGCGTCCAGAGTTTGGGGCGATCGGTCACATCTCCGCGAGTGAACAGCACATCTGCTGAAAGCCGCGATGGGTCCCCGGCTGATAGGTCATCATAGCCACGAACTTGGTGCCCTTCGCGGGCTAATCGGTTGGCAAGTGCAGAGCCAAGGAATCCGGCGGCGCCGGTTACGAGGAAATTCATTGGTTTAGGGGCTCCTGGCCGTTTCTAACGGGCTGGAGAGGTCGAGATTATAACATACAGCTGTTGACACCAATCTCTTGCTTGGTATTATGCCGCTATGCGTTTTACAGATGCCTTCACAAAGATCTGGCGCGTAATAAAGCGCTGGTCGCTGCTCTTGATGGCGACTCTGCTTTTGGGTGGAAGCGGTCTGAATGTCCACGATGTCGTGGATCGGACCCGGCTCTTCACTCGGTCGGTGGAGTTTAACTACCTTGGCTGGACGATCGAGGCCACCTGTGAGAAGCTCAGTCAACTCAGTCTTCACCCGGCAGCATACGCCGGCGAGGCCGAGCGCGTGCAATTGGTCTTCGATTATCTTGAGCTGCTGCGAAGCGCACAGCAGAGCGAGCGGGAAGTGCAGGAAGCGATGGGGGATCCGGATGCGGATCAGGCCAGTTCTGCCCTCCAGGAGCATCAAAAAGACCTGGAGAACATCCGCGAGCAGCTAAGCCAGCTTAGGCCGCCCGCCGAGAGCATCCTTCAGGAGCAGGTGGCGATTGTGGTTGCTGACATGGGATTAGAATTAGGGGGCGCACCTTTCCCGCCGGTCTTGTTCACCTTCGACCCGCTCCCGAGTGCACTCATCGTCTCACCGCGGGAGGTCATCCGCCAGATCGCGAACATCACTCTCAATGTAGACCTGGCGCTCGAACGGAAGGTGAAACTCGAGGGGGGTGTCGAAGAGAGTCTGGACGTCTCGGCACTTGTCGTGCCTGTCGGCGGGATGGGGACTTATCCAACGATGGTGCAGGAGACAACCACCCTGACGTGGATCGTTGAAGTGATCGGTCACGAGTGGATTCACAATTACCTGTCCTTGCGCCCGCTGGGCATGAATTATTTCACGAACGCAGAGCTTCGGACCATGAACGAGACCGCTGCCTCGTTGATGGGTAAGGCGATCGGATGGGAGGTAATTCGGCGATATTACCCTGCGCTGCTGCCGGCGGAGACGGTCTCTACCTCAAGCGAAAGCGAGACGGATCCTCCGGCTTTTGATTTTCGGAAGGAAATGCATGAGACACGCGTCCGGGCAGACGCGCTCCTGGAAGCGGGAGAGATTGAAGCTGCAGAGCGCTATATGGAAGCCAGAAGGGAGTTCTTCTGGGAACATGGATATCGGATCCGGCGCCTGAATCAGGCTTACTTTGCCTTCCATGGAGCCTACGCCGACGTGCCCGGTGGGGCAGCCGGGGATGATCCTGTGGGTAAGGCTGTCCGCGCTCTCTGGGAGCATTCCCCCTCGCCCGCGGACTTCCTGCGCAAGATGGCGTGGATGAACGACTACGCTGATTTACTGGCTGCGCTTGAAGGGCTGGCTACCATTCGCTGATCAGGGCGGCGATCAACGCGGTCCGTTCTGCCAGGCTTTCTGTCTCGATTTGCTCGTGTTTGGTGTGGGCGCCAGTTCCGATGGCGCCGAGACCATCCAGCACGGGAACCCCCAGCGCAGCGACAAAATTGGCGTCGGAACCGCCCCCGGTGCCCCCCTCTGATACCGAGAGCCCCAGGTCGCGGGCGATGCCTTGAGCGCGTTGGAATGTTTTAATCATCTGTTCGTTGCGTTCCATGGGCTGACGATTCCAACCACCTTTCACCTTGATTTCTGCACCCTCAAGGATAGGTTCGAGCGCGAGCATTGCCGCCAAGACCCGATCTCCCTCGTCCTTTGTCTTGGCGCGCACGTCGACCCGCAGCCAGCAGAGATCTGGGACGACGTTCGAGCGAGTGCCGCCTTGAATCACGCCGACATTTACAGTGGTCTCGGTTTCCTCATCCGCAAGAGCGGCGATCCCCGGGATCTGATGAGCCATTTCGAGGATGGCATTAACTCCATCCTTGATATTGCTGCCTGCGTGTGCAGCTTTGCCAACCGCCTCAACCCTGAAAGCGAGTGTGCCTTTCCTCCAGGTCTTCAAGCTGCCGCCCGGAAGAGCCGGTTCGAGGCAGAGGACGATTTCATGTTCTTGAGCCATCTGTTCGATGAGCGCTCGTGACGTGCGGCTTCCAGTCTCTTCATCGGAGGTGCACAGCAAAGTCAGTCTGCCCTGTCTCAGTTTCTCGTTCTGGAGCAGGATCTCGATCGCGGTGAGCGCCATGGCAATGCTGACTTTCATGTCCAGAACGCCCGGTCCGAAGAGGCGATTTTCACGTTTCGCAAAGGGCATGTGTTCTAGAGTGCCGAGAGGGTGGACCGTGTCGAGGTGGACCATGAGCAGCAATCCCCCTTGACCCTTGCCCCAGGTGCCAATCCGGTGATCGCCCGCATCTGTTTGAGGCTCGTCGCGGACTTGGGCGCCGCGCGCTTCCATCTCGGCGGCAACAAAGCGCCCGAGTTCGTCGACGCCCGATTTTGAGGTTGTTGGAGATTCGATATGGACGAGTTTCTCGATCAACGTAATAAGCTGCGGCATATGCGCTTCAAACTGGGTGATTGGCAGAGGAGGCATCGCAGTCCTTTGTGGTGTTCCCTTAAATGCTTAGATTTTTTCTATCAGCTATCGAGCGGGCAGATGTCAACCGCGAGATACGTGCGATTTGCGTAGCCATAGTAAAGCGGTTCGAGTACAGCCTCAGGGTTATTTAGGGCGTATCTCTGCGCGGCCAAACATGCTTCTCCTGGATCCCCGCTGATCTGGTAGGCTTCCCAGAAGTTCTCCGCCAGTTCGGCGTAGGCGTGATGAGGGGATTCGGGCGGATAGGCGGCTTGAAGGAAAAGCATTCCAGCTTCGGCGTTCGCTGTATTTCCAATGCGAACATTGATGACGATCAGGCGAAAGGCGGCGTAAGCCCTGAGCGCTGCTCTTCCGTCCTCGCCGGAGGACCAATCATCCAGGGTCCCATCCTCCATAACCCGTAGATATCCAATTGCTGCCGTCTCGTAATCCCCTTCCAGGGCAGCTTGATCGGCGTCGTGCAGAACGTGGATGCGGTATTTCGGGTCTGCTAGCGCTTCTCCTGAGACTTCGAAGCGTCCTGATTCGGCATGCCAGGTCCAGGTACGCTGGATTTCCCGGTAGGGTCCTGCACCTGCAGAGCCGATCCCCCTCGCCGTGATTGCAATTGCTGTACTGCCATCGGCAAGGGGTCCTTGAAGTTCGATATCCGGGGAGGGCAGGTCGTTACTGCGCCCCTGCCATACGTTCTCAAATCCAGAGCCATCCCATTTTAGGATTTCAGCCTGCGCGAAGCACGTGTGGGCTCCGCATGATTCCCATAGGGTGAGCAGCTCAGGGCGTCCGTCGCCGGTGAAATCACGCGCCGCTTGCAGCTTTGGCCGTCCGGCTTCGCTTGCAGGAGAGGTCACATACACAACACGGAACGTTTCCTCTGCACAAAGGAAGATGAGTAGAGAGCCAGAAGGCATTGGCGTGAGTTCCGAGGGGGCTTGTATCAGGATGAGCGCAAGATCCTCAAACCCATCGCCGTTCAGGTCGAGAATCTCACCGACCTTGGCGGAGGGTTCGATGGAATTCGAGGCTTGGATGTGATCGAGCAGCGAACTGACAAATCCGCCTGCGTTGAGATACGCCAGGATGTCCGCAGCCCATGTGTGTGGATCGTTCAAGTTTGGCAAGTCCGGTGAACCCGGGGGAATGGGGCAGACCTGCACCGAGAATGTCGGCGCAGCATACGGAGCCTGGGTTTGAGGCTGCTCTCCTACCACAACCGTCGCCGGGATCCCCTGTAAGGTAGGAAGCGTGGAGGGATCGGCTATGCTGCATCCCGAGACGAGCAGAGCAATGGCTGTAATGGGGAGGATCATTCGAAATTTCATCAAGCACCTTACCAGTACGCCTGTTCAGAGTCTATGCCAGGCTTTTCCGGCTGACAATGACTGCCGGCAAACCCCATGTGTGTCCTTGTGATATTTTACTCGGATGAAGATCGAGAACAGATGCACCATCCGAGCGAATCATACCATCTATGCCTGCGCGTCGATCGGCGATTCCTATGAAAATGGTGATAAAAGCAGGGCAGGGTTGACGTATACTCAAGAGGATGGATATACCTTTACCGGTTGGATACCCAGACAGTCATCAAGGGCCTCTCAAGCGGTTCATGCCGCCTCTGGAGGATGGCGTCATCAAACAAATCCTGGCCGATGACCATCTGCCCGCGGGGCTTGTATTGGATCCCTTTGGTGCTTCACCACGCCTGGTTATAGAGGCGGCTCAATCGGGGCGAGCAGTTCTGGTTGCCGCGAACAACCCTGTTACACGCTTCGTCCTTCAGCACACACTTCAGCCTTTCGAGCTTGGTGAGCTGCAGGCGGCTCTCTCCCACCTGGCCGCAATTCCCAAGGATGATACGCGCATGGAGCGGTTCATCCTCGATCTCTATCGCAGCAGATGTACGCGGTGCGGCGAAGCAGTATCCGTCGAGTTTTTTGTATGGGACCCGGAATTGGGTGGTCCGACACACAAGGTTTACTCTTGCGATCACTGTGCCCACGCGGGCGAATCTCCGGCGACGGAGGAGGACTGGAATCGCGCCCTCGATTACTCGCGGCGGGGACTGCAGCATGCCCTGGCACTAGAACAGGTCGCCCCTGCCGGCGATCCAGACCGCCAACATGCGGAAGCAGCTCTTTCTGTTTATCCCGGCCGCGCCATCTACGCGCTCATAACCATCACCAACAAGATAGACCAGCTGGCGCTCGATGAAGCGCTACTTCGAGCGCTTCATGCCTTATTACTCTCCGCGTTCGATGGGGCGAATGCTTTATGGAGTTATCCCGAGGGCCGCGAGCGGCCGCGTCAACTGAGCGCCTCACAGCGCTACCGTGAGCAAAATATCTGGCGCGCGCTGGAGCAGGCGGTCGAAACCTGGGCAATGGAGCCTACCGATTTGCAGGTGACCGCCTGGCCGAGCGACAGCCCTTTGCGGGCGGGAACGGTCGCGATCTACCCCGGTACTGTCCGGGATCTGATGGAGACGTTTGACCCCGTGGAGGTAAGCATGCTGCTCACCGTGCCTCCCCGCCATAATCAAGCCTTTTGGACCCTCTCGGCACTATGGGCAGCCTGGTTGTGGGGGCGAGAGACCGCAGCTTCGATCAAAGTGGCATTGCGACGCCGACGGTATGACTGGTCGTGGCATGCTGCCGCGCTGCGCACAGTGCTCACGGGTCTGGCGACTTCGATAAAACCGGGCACCCCTGTGATCGCATACCTGCCCGAAGCGGAGCCCGGCTTTGTCGCGGCTGTCCTTTCCGGATTTGGCGCAGCGGGGTTCGCCCTGCGCGGGCGAGCGCTGCGCTCAGGTGAGGAGCAGGCTGTCTTTCATTGGACTGTAGACTCAGATGTACAGAGGGCATGCGGGAAAGAGGAGAGAGAGAAACGCATGCGCTCCGCTGGCAGGCAGATTCTCAACTCGCGGGCTGAGCCGTCAGCCTATCCGGTCTTGCATGCCGCCGCTTGGTCTGACCTCGTAGTTGAAGGGCTGCTCGAGAGTATCCGGGAGGCGGAAGGGCGGCAGTTTATGCAGGTCATGGGTGAGTCGCTGGAGGCAGTCCTTGGTGATCGGAAGACTTTTCTGCACATGGGGCGTGGAGCGGAGGTCGAGAGCGGGCTGTACTGGCTTCATGACCCACCGTTCGCGGAGGAGAGTCTCAAAGATCTTGTTGAGCGCCGGGTTCTCGAGTCCCTGCGCAAAGAAGGATGGATCTTTGAATACGAACTCGACAAACAAATCTGTGAGGAATTCCAAGGGTTGCTTACACCTGACCGCCGGCTTATCGCCGTTTGTCTGCGCTCATACGCAGAGGGACCAGACACGAATGACCGTTGGAGATTGCGCGCGGAGGATTTTGCCATTGCACGCCAACAGGATTGCGATGAAATCAGGCGCCTGCTTGTGAAACTTGGCTCGCAGCTTGAGTTTGAGGTGAACGAAGGGGAGATGATTAAGTGGCTCGGGGATGATGGGCAGGTCGACTACGCGTTCCGGATCATGGAAACTGCGGTCTGGGCAGGTGTGCTCCAATCGGATGTGGCGGATGGGATTACGTATGTCATTCCGGGTGGCCGCGCAGAGCTAGTGGCCGAGAAAGCACGACGAGACCCGCGGCTGCAGGATTGGCTTCAGGATGGCCCACCCGTGATAAAATTCCGCCTTGTCAGACGTCTCGTGGCTGAGACAACGCTAACGCGTGAGAATTTGCGGGAGCGATTGGCAATCGATCCGCCAGAACATCAGGATCCACAACTGCCGCTGCTGTGATGCCCCCGGGATCGATCTTTCATCCGCTGGCTCAGTCCGGATAATCCTAGTATGATCGAAATCATGGAACCTGTATTGAAAACCATCGCCTTCGCGGTTATCGCCTACCTGCTCGGGTCCATTCCCTTCGCAATACTGGTCACCCGCGTGAAGGCTGGAGTTGACGTCCGCGGCTCAGGTTCGGGCCACGCCGGCGCAACCAATACCATGCGGGCAGCAGGTTGGGCCGCCGGCATACTCGTGCTGGCGACGGATATTGGCAAGGGGTGCCTGGCGGTGTGGCTGGCCGGCAGATTCGGCGGCACGGAGGCAGCGCCGATCGTCGCCGCGGCAAGTGTTGTGATCGGTCACTGCTGGCCGATCTTCGCCGGATTTCGGGGTGGGATGGGAATGGCGAGCGGGGGAGGGGCGCTGTTAGCAGTCTGGCCGCTGGGTTTTGTGTTGGCGGTCGGACTTGGTTCGGCGCTCCAGCTCCTGATTAAGCATTCCGCTCGGGG
>SOIH01000182.1 GCA_004376895.1 Anaerolineales bacterium
TAGGGGCACGGCAGTGCCGTGCCCTTACTCAAGGTGAATTGAAATTCGGGTGCTCCCGTGTGTGCGCCCGAATTTGTCATTGTGAATGGGATAAACACAATTGGCCCGCTGAGTCACTGAGAGCAGCTCGGTCAGGACGCCGTATTCTGGAGTGCGCAAATTCTGCTTGCGGCTCTAGGCAGAGCCCTGAGATTCAAAATGACCTCCCGCCTTCACTCCCACACCCCGCACGGAAACGGGGGCTGACCCTTTGGGACAGCCCCCGTCATCTTTTGTGTACTCTTGATTACTCTACGGTCACGCTCTTGGCGAGATTGCGAGGTTGGTCAACATCTGCTCCACGCAGCACCCCCGTGTGGTATGCCAGTAATTGAAGCGGGATGATCGTCGTCACTGGACTTAGGAGCCAGGGCGTCTCTGGCACCCAAAGCATGTGATCCGCAATTTCTTGCAGCAGTTCATCTCCATCCGTCGCAACAGCGATGACGTTACCTCCCCGAGCTTTCGTCTGCTCAATCTGACTGAGCATTTTTTCATACCAAGGGTCTTTTGGTGCAATTGCGATGACCGGCATATCCTCATCGATCAATGCGATCGGTCCATGCTTCATCTCACCCGCCGGATAGGCCTCGGCGTGGATATAAGAAATCTCCTTGATCTTTAATGCCCCTTCGTAGGCGATGGGCATATTGATGCCGCGACCAAGATAAAGACAATGTTCCGATTCTTTAAGTTCCCAAGCTACCTTCTCAATATCATCCGCGCGATCCAGGCACTGTCCGACGAGGTCAGGGATGCGTCGCAAATCTCGCACGAGCTCCATCCTGCGCGTCTTATCAAGCGTCCCGCGCATGTCTCCAAGCAGGATTGCCAGCATGTACAGATCGATCAAAGGTGCGGTGAAAGCCTTGGTCGAGGCAACACCGATCTCCGGACCGGTCTGCATGCTTATATAACCATCGGCTATGCGCATGGCTTGCGAGCCGATCGCGTTCACAATACTCCATAACGTCGCACCTCGATCACGCCCCTCTTTCATCGCCGCCAGTGTATCAGCCGTCTCTCCTGATTGGCTGATTGCAAGTACCACTGTATTTTCGTCCACAAGCGGGTCCTGATAGCGAAACTCTGATGCTATCTCCACCTGCACAGGGATGCGGGCAATGCGCTCGATAAAATGCCGGCCAACCATCCCGGCATGCGCTGCAGTGCCACACGCTGTGATGATGATTTTGTCAATTCGCTGAACCAGCTCAGGTGTGAGATTAAGTTGGTGTAGATTAATCTGACCTTCTTTGAAATCTACCCGGCCAGCAATAGTATCGGTGGTCGAGCGAACCTGCTCAAAGATCTCCTTCAACATGAAGTGTTTGTACTCGCCCTTCTCTGCCGAGACAGGATCCCAGGGCACATTCTGGATCTCAAGGCTGACCTCATCCCCCTCTAACGTCATGGTTTTAAAACCGCTTGCTGTCACAACCGCTATCTGCTCCGCCTCAAGGAAAGCCATTTTGCGTGTGTGCTCGAGAATCGCCGGGATATCTGAGGCGATGAACATTTCATCTTCGCCGATTCCCAAAACGACCCCCCCAGCATTTCCCACTCGGGCAGCGACGATCTTGTCCGGCTCATCTAGTGAGAGCAAAACGATCCCATGAGCTCCGTCAAGATTCGATATCGCCTTTCTCGCTGCCTCGGTCAGATCATGTCCCATTGCCATGTAACGTTCAACCAACAGGACGATGATCTCCGTATCTGTATCGGAGCTGAACGAAGCCCCTTCTGCAGTCAATTCATCGCGTAGCGCAAGGAAGTTCTCAACGATGCCGTTATGGACGATCACAACTCGTCCCGACTCACCCACATGAGGATGGGCATTCCGTGCGCTGGGTTCACCGTGGGTAGCCCAGCGTGTATGCCCTATTCCAATCTGACCATTAATCGGGTCTTCGAGCAGGAGTTGACCAAGGCGGTTCAGTTTCCCTGCATCCCGCCGTATTTTTATCTCACCATCTTCAATTACGGCTATACCCGCCGAATCATAGCCCCGATACTCTAATCGTTTCAGCCCGTCATAGATGATCGGAGTCGCATCACGCGGGCCAACATAGCCTACGATGCCACACATACAAAGCCTCCAGATTGTTAGTTATCAACGAATTCCCACTCCCTTCAGCGTTGCCTGACCCGTTACCAAGCCAGTATTAACTGCCGGGTTATTACTTCGTAAGGAAAGGTGTGGGCGTGTGGTACACCCAGAGGGCATCCGCTGATCTTTCGATTTTCCCGGTCCGGAGGTTGGGAGCCTCCCGATCCTTCGGTTAGCCCTGCCCTGCGGCAGGGAACCCTCTTCCTCGTCTCCCCGAATAATCGGGGCCTCGCGCTACCCTTTCCACCTGTTATTGATCTGCCATACACCTCTCAATCTAAATATGCTCTTCGCTCAAGATTATACACAGTCCATTGCAGTTCTGGAATAGGATTCCTATAGTTGGGTTCCTTTTTTTCGTATCGATGCCCTTTAAGTGCGCCCTGCCACGGGTATTTGTAAGAGAACGCCGTAATAATTATGACTATACGAATTCGATAGTCTGGGTCGTCGCCCTTGATAAGTCGCTGTAAACTCCACGGTGATCCTCTGGCAACAATTCAGCCAGGACATACATCGCCTCATCCGTCATAAGACGCAGCGCCTTACTGTCAGGCCGGTCCTCGCCCGATCTAAATCTGAAAGCTCGTCCTACCTTCACGAACGCGCCCGTTCGAAGCCAACGCAAAGGGTTGAATGTAGGAAAGCCTTTCGAGCCTGTGACAGCAACGGGAATGATCGGCGCACCGCTCTTCACCCCAAGGTAGGCGATGCCCTCTTTACCTTGTTGGAGCGCTGGGCTGCGAGTCCCCTCAGGCGCCATTAGGATACATTCCCCTGCTTTTAGAACGCCTAGTGCCTGACGTATAGCCTGCCGATCAAACTCTTGCCTTCGAACCGGAATGACCTGCCACAGTTTTGGGAAGATTCCGAAGACAGGGACCCGATATACTTCGATTTTCGCCAATGGAACCACGTTTCTTGGCAGCGTGCCGAGGACCACGATCGGATCGATGAAGGCAATATGGTTGATCATCACAATCACTGGACCCTCAGCGGGGAAGTTCTCTAAGCCTTCTGCGCCTTCGTACTTTGCTAATATGCGAAAGCCGATGTGCTTAAGCATCCAGCGCAGAGTCCTCCTGATATTCTCAAGTGCTTGATGATCGTATTCTTCGCTGCGGGAAATCCGATTTTTACTTTTCATCGAGATCATCATCAAGATCCCCTCGCGTACAAGCCGTGATATGCTCTCGGAAGCAGATCCGCGATCGCATGCATTATCCTTTCCGTCTGCAGGCGTAAAATCTCCTTCCGCTCAGCCGATCGCCATGGGATCTCTGGAAGTTCAATCATCTCACCGACCGACATAATAAGTTGCGTTCGACGGAATTTACGGATCTCGTCTGCAAGGATAGCCGTCCCTGCGATCCCCACTGGCAGAACGTTAACCCCGGCCTTGGCGGCGATATAGACTGCACCCGTGGAAGCCTGCTGCAAACCTGGTTTACGCGAGCGTGTGCCTTCCGGGAAAATTAGAACCGGTCGCCCTGCCTTTAATCTCCCCACCATCGCGTTAAGTAATTGGCGATCAAATCGCCCACGATGTACAGGGATCGTTCCATAAAGCTGCATGATCTGGCTCTGAATTGGTCGCTCAAGAATTTCCACAGCGCCTGCCACCTCAATCGAACACGGCCAGAATGAGGTAATTAACGGGGGCTCGAAAATCGAGACGTGGTTTACGGCAATAACGTACGCCCCCTCTTCGGGGATATTTTCAACGCCAGTGACCTGAACGCGACTTAACAGCCGGAATAAATTGCGAAAGAAAACTCGAGAAAAAGGTCGGAACGCCCGAGAATACCAGGGGAGGGAATAATCACTGCCGGCTGCATTTCCTCGCATACTATGCTTCCCCTTGTTGAGTTACATCTTCTACGAGTGCGAGCGCCTTCTCGAATACATCATGGATGGATAGCTTGGTCGAGTCGAGTATTACAGCATCATCAGCGGGTCGCAGAGGTGCTAGTGTGCGAGTCGAATCGAGCCTGTCCCGCTCGCGCATCCTTTTAAGGATCACATCATACTCCACAGGATTTCCACGCTGCAGACTTTCCTCATAGCGCCGATTTGCTCTAGCTTCAACGGAAGCATCCAAGTAGATCTTTAATTCTGCCTCAGGCAGGACGACTGTCCCAATATCTCTGCCGACCATCACGACTGCACCCCGCAAACCTATCTCGCGTTGACGCACGGTCATCGCCTGGCGCACACCCGGATACATAGACACTTGTGACACATTCTCATCCACCGCTGGACTGCGGATCTCCCAGGTCACATCCTTGCCATTCATGAGAACATCACACTGGCGACCATCATCATTGCTCGGTGGTTGAACATCAAGATCGAGCTCATTTGCAATCGCGGTTACCGCAACTTCATCCTTCACAAGGGTATCGGATTTCAAGGTTGCCAAAGTGACCGCCCGGTACATCACACCGGTATCAAAGTAAAGATAATCCAGCGCAGAGGCGAGGTTCTGAGCTAGAGTCGATTTTCCAGAGGCGGCTGGTCCATCTATCGCGATCATCCTTGCTTTCAAGCTTCTGACCTCCCCAACCACGCAACTAAGGATTTCCTCAGATATAACGACTGATTAGCAAACTGAGGATGGCACAGACTCAGCCAATGCACCCTCTTTATTCAAAATCTGATAACCCCACATCACCGAGAGTGGCGATATCCATCCGCACCCAGAGGATCCAACGCTCGAATTCCGTTGGCGCCGAGCGCAAGACCAACCACCGAAGCAAATTCGGCGGCAGACTTCCATCCCAATTACGCTCCTCCTTCAACGCCATCCCCTGGCCCATATAGTCGGTAAGTAGACTGGTTGCAGAATTTGACTCCAAAGCGAGAACCGCCGGGGAGGGATCTACCAGTAAGTTGATTTCACTTCCCGCCCGATTGTAACCGCGCAGCGCCCACGCCAGTGCGGGGTTGATCTCAGATTGCACCTCTACCTCGATCTCATCGGTTCGACCCGCGTAGGCGAGTGAGGCGTTATCGAGCGTATCCGTGAGCAGCCGCATGCCATTCGTGGTTACCTCAGGACGCCAGATTTCCCTGGCACCTGTTGAAAGAGCGCCGAAATTCAAGCGCCATGCTGCAGAGAGCGTGACCGCTGCCAGCACAAGCGTAGCCGATATTCCAAGCGCATCTGCCACAACATCCCAGGACCAACCCAAGCCAAAGAATAAAAGCAGGCTAACCGCCATGATGATCAGTGCGCTAAATACAAGCAGGATTAACCCTGGGTCGGTCGGGGTGTACTCCAAGATATAACCATTTGCGTAGCCGACAAGCGATATCCATGCAGAAGCTGTCAGCACCAGGAGCACACTAGCGAGGCCTACTAATTCGAGTCCGACGCCACGCCGAGCAATTCGTTCAACCAAAATCGAGACGGTATAAGACACCAGAAGTGCTAGAGGAAGGACCACAAAGATCAAATCCGCCGCACCCCGCGTAGGATAAACTAGACTGCTGAACAGGCTGCCCAATACCCATAGGCTGGCTGCCTGTCCAAGAGAATCTTTGCGCCACCAGGCAAGAACCGCCCCAACGAGCCCAATCACTACGAATAAGGGCTCATAACTCACGAGCATCACAACATAGGCAATTGCCGAATGTAGACCCGGTTCTGTCCACCCTCGCAGCCATTCCGTAAGGGATTCGCCTAACCCGGTAAGCCCATTCCAATAGAAACCAACGCCTGAGGCGACAAGGAGCATTACAACAAGCGACACCCATAAACCAGATTTAAATGCAAACAAACGTTTAAATTCTTCAAATGGTTTTCGGTCCCGGGATACGAGGATGCTTGACAGGCCGAATGCGACCAGCAGCCCGAACAAACCCTGCAGAACCATTGGTCCTGACGCAAGCGCGAAGCCTAGAGCACCAGCCGTGATCAAGAGCCGAACCCGTCTATCATCAGATAAGTCCGCCGACCAGGCGAGGAATACGAATAACGCCAGGCCAGCTGCGGCTAGAGCTGAGCCGTCGGCGGTTCTGGCGATTGTCCATCCAGACGTGGCGATGGCCAGCACCAGTACGGCTATCAGCGAATGAGCTGTGCCAATTCTTTTCCGCAGGACCAACGGGCTCAAAACCAGCACGATGCCGGCAAGAGCCGAGACAACACGCGCTGCCGCATCGGATGGACTAAAAAGCTGGAAGATCATGGTGGTGAAAACGTAGTAGCTCGCACTTACCGGCGCTGCCCCGCCATCGACATCCCAGAAGGGGGATGCGTCCGGGGTCGTCGATGCTGCTGTAAGGGCATGAACTGCTTCCGTATCGGTGAGTGGAATCCTACCTAAGTCTGCAAGCCGCATCCATGCAATCAACGCGACCAGGGTTGCGAGTATTACAGAATCCAACCTGATACTCCGATTATTATTCAAGAGGAGTCACCTGCTCTTCTGGCGTAGATTTTAACCTTGTCGTTTTGATAGACCAGTTCCATGAATGCATCAAATTTTCCATCAAAGATGGGTGGGTATGTCAATCGCTCAAGTTCTCCAATGTAGACGTACTTCACATTATAGGCCTTCAGTATCTCTTGAGTTTGTTCCCAATCCGGTGACTTATACAGTGCCCTGACATCCTCTTCCCGCGTTCCGTGGTATTGGTATCCGCCGCGCCACTGGCTTTCATGGCCAGGCCAGCCGATAACGGTCGGGAATCCCGTATGCACAGATACTCTCGCAAAGTACGAATAACTGCCGCCGACGGCTTCCGCAACAACCCCGATATCCAGATTATCGCTCATCCATTGGATCGCGTCACGATCCGCTTCGGTCGCGTAAGCAGGGTGCAAAGCTCCATTCAACATTCGGCCATGGACCGGGTTTAAGCCGTTTGTTTTCGTCCACACTGAAAGGGCAGGATACATGAGCCCGGCAAGCAACGGGAGAACCGTGAGTATCTGCACGGGGATCATCTTCGCACTCCGTTTGGACCAGATCACATCCATCACGTATGCTGCGGCGAGGCCCCAGAAGATCCAGGCTGCAAAGTAGAATTTAAAAATCGTATTCATGCGCAGCCCGAATTGATCTTTGAGATAGAAAAACTCAGGTCCAAGTATCAAGAGCGCCCCAATAGTGATCATCATAAAAATGAAAGGCCCTGGTTTAGTATCGTCCGCAGAGTCTTTCCAAACACGTCTGATGAGCACAACGGCGGCGGCGATCATCACGCCTAAGCCGATCGCTGTCCACGACTGCGTTAATCGGACGGTGATTGTCGCTCGAACGGCATCTCGGAGACTGTCCATCCCCATGCTACTGAGGATCGGCCCCATTCCGATGACGTTTGTGCCCACGAGGTAAATCATTGCTGCGAAAAGCCACGAGAGGATCAAGAGTGCGAGCGGGAGCCCCAGGCTTATTCCGAAAAGCCACTTCCCCTCCGATCGCTTTCCCCCCTGCGTCACTCGCATGATTAGCCAGACACTCAAAGGGATGAATAAGACCGCGAACATGATGAAGAAATGGAGGAAACGAGTGGGATGCATCAAGTGCGGTAGGATACCGCCTGCCTGTGATGAGAACGATGGATACCAGGGAAGATAAAACAGAACGGCAGCTACGATGAAAGCGAGGCTCGTCGTGAGCACAGATTTAACCCAAACTGTGAGCGGGAGCGTCCGACTCCTCCAGATCATCACACAGAAGAGCAAACTGAAATAAATCGGAAAATCCCAGGTATTCAAGAAAGCCAGCGCCCCGAAGAGCCATGCGCCGAACCAGAACTCGAGCTTACTTAGAGAAGCTGGCAGCAAACCCGCTACGACCGCCCCTACCAGAAGCACACCCCCAATAATGAGCCCGCCGCTTATGACACCTTTGAGGATCGAAATGACGGCGGCCGATATCCCAAGGCCTGCCGCTCCGGCTTGCATTCCCAGGGCTATTACGGCGATCGCCAATGCCAAACCCAGCATAATCAACAGATTTTTGCGCATGCTGCGAGTCCATCTCACCTCGCCCAAACGAAGAGGTGTCCGCTGTCCTTGGAGGAAAACCTGGAAAGCGAATGCGATCACCATGAGGACGAAGGGCATCGCTAAAAGGTGTGGGTGATTGTCTGCAAGCAGGAAAGAGAAGAATGGAAATTCGTCGATTGATTGTAAGCCGAGTGGGAAGCCATTGAGATCGAGATCCCGAATCACGCGTGATGAGCGCCACCACCACAAGTATCGTTCCGGCATCCAACTCGCTTCGAGCAAAGGCGAGGGCGGTCTTTCCAGATCCTCAAGTCCAATCCGGGTCCAGAACGGCGACGCCAAAAAACCACCGGCAGTCGTCGTCCAGAAGATATACTTTGAATGAAGGACCTCGAGGAAGCCTCCTAAATTTCCGCTGATCAACACGATGAGCGGCGCAAGAAGCGGTGAAACTCGTTTAACACGGCCGGGCATCCGTCGGGCGAGGAAATTATATGCGAGAGAATATGTACCCAAGGTGACCAGCGCAAACCAGAGACTGTTCCCAAGATTGAAGGCGACTCCAGATGCGACCCCCGTTAGCCGGGTGAGCAAAGCCAGAAGTATATAGCCGAAGTAATAATAGGAGATCGCATAGCCCGAGAGCCATGGATCATGAGGCGGGAAGCTGTCTGAGTGAAGAATCGCATTTAGGAACGCGAGCTCCATCGGTTTTTCTGTTCCGGTGATTTCCGGGTTGTTCGCCCGCACAAATCCCCAAACTAAGAACGCGAGCAGGAAAAGGATCTCCATGGCAAGAACTGTGGAGCGGTGCTCTTTGAACCAAACAAGCATATCGCGCAAGGTGCTGCGCCCAATCCATACGCTCAGCACCAAGAGCGCAAGAACCGCCAACAGCGCTCCACCAATGCTCGGCTGGAATATGCGCAGCGTGGCTCCCATCCAGAAAAAATATCCGGTCAAGAGCAGCCCTAACGCCCTGGTGAATCCATAACCGCGGTCCTCAAGCCGTCCGAAGATCCGCCATGCAATTGGCAGCGCCAGAGCGCCCACCAGCGTGCTTATCAACCACCAGGTGAAGACGTCTTGGATCACCTTACAACCTCATAGATCACAGTATTCCCCTCCTGGAAGACGGCGCGGAGACTTCCCTCAGATTCCATGACAGTGAATTTGTCCAGAGCATGTGTAGGGCAGCGCAGGCTCGAGGTTTCATCCTCGGGGTGTTCCAGTTCGCATTCATCAGGCGAGATCGGGAATGATGTCGGCATCCCCAACGGCCAACCGCGCAGATCACAGGATATGCCCGGTACACTCGCATCCGGCCAGCATGGATAGACCTCGGCATAATAAACATGTTCCAGTCCGCCGACAATGACGTACTTAACGTGATATTCAGTGAGAAATTCTTTCGCTTCCGCGATCGTTCGCGTGAGGTAGAAATTTGTTATCTGGAATAGTCGTTCGTCCACACCATTGTTTTCTGCGGCTACGCGCTGTTGAGTTTGATGCCAGCGCCATCCCAAGACGCCCGGGAGTCCGGTGTAGATCGAATATCTCGAACCCCAGCGATACTCAGGAATATTCGCCTCAACAATAACCGGGGAACCATCGACATTTTCCTGCAGCCAACGAATCGCTTGATAATCCTCTCCCAATGGGAGCTTATCGCCCAACTCGAAGCGGTGTGCGTAATCCATGTAGAGCATGCCGTCGAGCGTCCGCGGCGCGGTTACCGTCATGCGGTCGCGGACTTTCGATATAGACGCCGTGAGGGGATATAACGCGGCAGAGAACAAAAGCAAAACCGTTGCCCCCAGCCAGACCCACCGCCACATACGATTCCATTTCGGGAGAGAGGCGTACGTCCAAGCGAGAGCTGCGGCTGCAGCCAGGCTGAAGAGCTCCCACACTTGGAGGTAGAATTTGAAGACCGTGTTCATGCGACCGATATCCCCCTTGAGCACCACGACCTCCACGACAAACGTAAGAACCAGCCCAGTTCCTACGAGGAAAAGTACGATCCGTTTGCCTAACGACAGATCTGGTCGCAACAGCAGTATCAGCGCCCAGACGCTGAGAGGAATGATGATCAGTGCAACCTGATATCCAACACCAGTCAGCCAGGTGGTGCCCGCCACAATGAGAAAAGCCGCAGATCCAATCCACATCGCAATCGGCCGCAGCCGGTTCAGCTCAGAGATCGGAGTTTGAGCCATCCACTCACGAGTTTCCCATGCCATCCAGGCTGCAACCAGGAAGAGGAAGACTCCATGCACCGTCAGATAATCGATCAGGGACGTTAGAGATCCCTTCCAGATCTCCGCGGACATATATCCCTGCCCGTACCACTGGTGGTACGGCTGATAGAGAAATTGTGAAAATGCTAGAAGTAGGATGGCATATATCGCTGCTTCTGCAATTTGTGGTGGATTAAACTCTCGATCGCGCCACCATACAGCAAAGATGACGGCGAGTACTCCTAATACCCAATACACAGGAAAATCCCAGGTATTAATCGGTCGCAGCGCACCAAGCGTTAAACCGCCCACAAACAACGCCAAAGCGATGTCGATTTTCCCTCGACGACGACGCTGGGTGACGGAAAGAATCCACGATAAACCCCACGCAAGGCTAAGGATTGTGAGTGATCGGCTGATCATGTGAGCATGCAGATCGGCGTACAGGAAAGTGAAGAAGGGAAATTCTGTGATTGGTCCTGGTTCGCCCTCGCCGGGAGTTATCATTCGGCTCGGGTTCCAATACCATTGGTCCATCGGATAGGGAAGCGGAGACTTGTACGTCAGATAATTTACAAATCCCTTGGCTGCTTGACCTGCACCAACGATGAAGCTCCCCTCTTGAACCCCTGCCGGAGTGCCAATTCGTTTAAATCCATCATAGAACATCCTGGCTGTGCCCAGATTTCCAAAAACAACAAGCAGAAGGGCTGCGATGAGACCCGCCAATTTGGGATTGGCCTTAGCGCGAAGAGACATGTTCTGAGATATCAAATGTACGAGATGGTAACCCATGCTGTACGCACACAATGCCAGGATCGCGAAGAGCGTTGGGAGAATGAGATTGTAGGCAGTCGCCGGGACAATACCCAGCAATTTCACCGGCATTCCGACGAGCACGAAGCCGTAGTAGTAGTAGTTGATATACCCGCCAGCGAACCAGGGATCATATGGAGGGAAGGTTGAGCTCTTAATTACGGCGTTTAGATAGGAGAAGTCCATCGGCTTCTCCCCACCCTTTGCAGGGTGCCATAAATCAGGGTTCCCGTATCGAATCCCGAGATCCAGGAGGAAAAAACTGAGCGCAAAAACCTCTACCCAAAGGATATCCCGCCATTGCGTCCGGAAAAATGTAGAAAGTTCCTCGCGATCACGCAATGCAAGGGCAAAGGAAACAGCAGCGAGCAACAGCAGTACAATGACAAGCGTCAAGCGGCTGACTGAGACCCCAAGACTCCCTAAGATCCAGGCACCCCATGAGAATAGTAGCAGTCCGATCAGCCGCGAGAGCGCGTAACCGCCATCATGAAATCTTCGGAAGACGACTCGCGTTATGGGATAAACCAGGAGCCCCATAACTCCCAATGCCATCCACCAGACGATCGCGCTTAACAACCCCGAGTGGTTAACAATGCTCTCGGTGTTGAAGATCTCTGACCAGGTGCCCTCCTCCTGCTGTTGCTGCCATTGCTCCGTTGAGAGCAATAAATCTTTCCCAATACCGCCGGCATCCTTCGGCAGCACATGGACGACTCCGCTCACGTCGACCTGGGAAAGAATGTCAAAAACTTTTTCCGCGCTGAAATCCGCATCCCGCTTAAAGATCAACACCTTCGGATGGTCGTAGACTGTAAAGGCTTCTTCCGCGAACTGATCGTTGATCTTCAGGGTCCCGATTGATGGGTGACTTTCAAAAACCTCAACGAGTGAATACCCTAAGCGACCGGTATACAATCCCACTTCTGCGGTCGCGCCACACGTGGGGACATCCATTCCATCAGGGCAGCCGAAAAGTTCGCGGTAATAGACAGAAGTAAGTGGGTAGCGGATCGGGACGCGGGGGATCGTTCCATACTGACGGTTGGAGGAGATCATAAGATAATCCCCCTGCTCCAAATATTCTACAATTCTCTCGAGCTTATCGGGGATTCCGTTGTCATCATCGTCCTGGTTATCATGCCAATAAAGTTCGAGATTTTGCACCTCATATCTGCCGCCAAGCCCTCGACCATCAACCCCCCACGGCAAACCATCATCCCAGGTTGTCTCATGCACCAAGAGAGATGGGCGCATATACAGGGATGGACCACCGGTATTTTCGAGAATCAGGAACAGACGAGTGTCTGGATCGATGTTAAAGGACTGATCGAGTTGGATTTCAACCTGGACCTCCTCACCAGCGCCCACATTGCCCTGATATTCCCCACGCGCGTAAACATCCCCGGCGCTTGGCTCATCTGCCAGCGTTACAGAAAGACCCAGGACGCCGCCCTGACCATCGCCCGTCGTGACGTAGGGCAGTAGAACACCGCTTATAACCCCGGATACGTCTGTGGAGATTTCCGTTGTATAGGTGTCCCCGGAGTTTAATTCAAAGGGTACGGGCACAGGTATTGTTTCGTAAAACGTCTCCCCATCTGCCTCACCAACCAGGTTTACGACAGCCGGAATATTCCTGTAAATCCAACGCGATGCAGATACTCGGGTGAGTGGCTCCGAGTATATCGAGTGGAAGGCAAAGGCCCACAAAGCCGTCCCCAGGACGGTGATCAATCCAACCAACAGCACACCGACTCGGGCTGCCTTTTGCCATTGGGCTTTTAGCTTCGGGACACTCTCCCATGCATGCCAGAACACCCAGGCGGCCAGTAACGCCAGTGTCGGGTAGACCGGCAATTGGTAGCGCATCGCCTTGGTGAAATTGATCGACTGCCAGATGAACATGCCGGCGGTCCAGACCACCAGAATCAAATACCGCTCCCACCGTCCCCGAATCATCTCAACAACTGCCCACCCCAAACCGACCCAGCCCAGGATCGCGAGCGGTATGCCCATTCCCCATAGAATAAAATTTTTCAGTGAGAAGAAGACCGGGGCGCGGTCAGCCCATTGAAGCGCATAAGGAGCATCGGTATTCCCTGCCTGCTGGCTTCGGACCTCCGCCATATTGGCCAGCCACTTCGGGTTGAACTTCACATCAAGGAATCCCGGCCCTTCAAAAGCGTAGGGTTGGAAAACACGGAAGACCAGGAGTGACAGGAGCGCTGCAGCGAACAAGAAAACGAGCGTGCGGGATAAAACAGCGGACCTCTGATCAGAGGGGGTATTCAGAATATTCGTGAGTCCAGCCAGCGCTACAGCAATCGCCAGAGGGGCTGCGCTGATCTTGGATGCCACTGCCAGCCCTAGCATGACACCGAAGAGCAGATAGTCACTGAGCTTCCCCTCACCGATAACTCGAATCGAGAAATATAGACCGGCGAGGATAAAGACATTGGCGAGCGGATCGACGACGAAGAAATGCGCATGTTGAATCAATAAAACCGAAAGGGCTGTAAACAGCGCTGCCAGGATCCCCACCCGACGATTGAAGAGTGTCTCCCCAATCAGATATATCAAAAGGATCGATACGAGATCCGAGGCTCCTGAAACAGCCCTCCCTAAAAGATGTACATCGCCCAAACCAGACATCCCAGTCCATTCAGCCAAATAGCGGACGAGGAAGATCGGGAACGTACCATAGACGAAGAAACCATGCCCAGCGTTATGCGGGTTGAGAGGGGATGTATCGGTGTCGAAATATTCCCCGATCGACTGTGGAGGTTGGATCGAGGACTCAACCATCCAGAGAAAGCGTTCGTCCGGGTGAAGATGGGTATTAGAATCCCAATTCAAGCCGGTGAAGCGCAGGTATGCAGCCAGACCGAGAACCGCGACCAGGAGAATCCCAACCACAAGGTCTGAAAGAACCCTGGTTCTTTCTTTTTCAGGCGGCTCGTGTTCTTGATCTATGGGCTTTTCAACTTCAACCATAATCAATCGGATTCCCGGATCGCATCTGGATAAGTGTCAGGGACGGAAGGCACTGACAGAATTATAAAATTCTTCCCCTCGATATCGTTTGGATATTCTGTAACCCGCGCAAAGGGGTATAGCTCCTTGAGTTTCTGTAAGGACTCTTCGTCATCCGGATGGAGCAGGAAGAGCTGCGGCCGAGATTCGGAGACTGTATTCGCGAATTCCTCCTCTGAAATGGCGTAATCCCTGGTAGGTTGACCTGCGTTCATCCCGACAAGCCGTGTGTCAACCCAATGAGGGTAGGCAACAACATGCGCGGTTTCATAATCACCGATCGATTCGGCAAAATTCTGGATCACGGCGCCGGCTTCTGACGTGTTCCATGCGGACCGGCGAAAAAGATCTTGATATTCCTTGAAAACGAGATGGTAATTCAATCGACCCGCTATTAACAAGAGCAACCCTGTGAATACAAGGCTGATGCCGACCGTCTGGCGTCCTTTCCAATGTGTTTCGATCCAATCCGGAATTGCTGCAAACGCCAAACCAGCAAGGATGAAAGCAGGCACAATCGCCCCCGCGGCCCGATTCGTAGCTGGGTTCTCAGCTGGAAACGCAAGCGATAGTGTGGAGGGAAGCTGGAGGATGGGGATCGAGACGAGAATGAACAAATCGATCCAGCGCCGGTAACGCACAAAGCGGGTCAGGGCGATGACCGCCCCAAGAGAAAACAGAGCGCCAGTGACCCAATCCAGCGCTGGACGGTGCGGGATGGAGTTCACCCATACCTCGCCATTATCCCAGGTGAACATCTTCAAGCCGTTCCAGATATTTGAAAAGAAAATCTGTAATGCGGGCCCGGGCAATTCCCGCTCGGTACCCCCATAACGCGTGGCCATCCTGTAGATCACCTCATCCGGGCGATCCACGGCAATTCGGACCAGGGGCATGAGCACAATCAGAGCGACGAGGCCTGTGACTACGAGCAGCGTGATCATCACCCGGCGTTGCTCTTGCGAATCCTTATGCAGGAGATACAAGCCAATACCAATCGCGATGGCGATGGGGATTACTCGCGCCGGGCTATACCCATGAAGTCCCATGCCAACGACCAACCCACAAAGCAGGAAATCATTCCGATTGCGAGTACGGATTCCCCTGGCCAGGTAATAAAAAGCCGGAGCGACGAATAATGGGTAAAGCGGAAACCGAAGCCCCACCCGGCTGATCACATTCGGCCAATACGCGATCCCAGCCAGGATCATGGCCGCGAGACCAACTCGCTTTCCCCCGACTTCTTTACCGAGGAGATAAATGAAAGGTAAGGTAAGAATCCCTGCCAGGGCCGTGCCGATTTTCAAGGTGAGATAGGAAATCCCCGTGCCCAGCCATTTGTACGTCGCCGCAGCCATGTAAAACTGCAGAGCCTCACGACCGGTGTTCCTCGGGAAAAAGATCGAGTATTTTCCGTTGAGCACATCGACCACATCTAGTAGTTTCTCGGCGTGATCGCTGACCATCTCTGGCGGAACCGTATCGAGGAGATAGAACCGGAAGTAAACCGATAGACCGAAGCCCGCCAGGACCAGAAGGTCCCAACCGGAGAGCGATATGTGCAGATTGGGGTCACCTAACCAACTCTTTAACCTTCTCCCCCAACTCACCAGAGGGAATTCGCCCTCCCAGAAAGCCAGCAAGACGGTGATGACAGAAGCGGTCCAGAAGACCACAGTCGGAAGATTGAAGAGATTATTTCCAGAAGTGATGAAAGTAAGCAGAGAAAGAACAAGTGCTGCATACAAGAGCGCAGGACGGTAGGTGACGGGACTGGTTTTCTCGTTTGATGTAGGTGGTGGTTTATAGAGAAAATCCTTTGACCAAGTCCCCCAAGCGATAACCACAGCAGCCAGGATGTACAGAGCAATGCTGATCCAGATCGAACCTTCCCTGCGTTCCAGACCAAATTGGGCGGCAAGCGCTAGCAGAAGCGCAACCGGCAATCGAAATTGAGATGCCTCAAAACGGAAGGTTGACAAGATTGCCTCTCTATGAGGCTCCTCGTCCAACGCTTGCATTGGTAGGGCATCGATTGCGCTCTCTACGGGTCCTTCCGGAATGGGGATCGGACGCCCCCGAACCAGCGATTTCAGCCAATCCAGGACGCTTGGCTCCTGTGCGTCTTGCAGATTGGATTCTGGAATATTGTTGGGTTCAGGCTCAGGTGAGGTCATCGTCTACGCACCAGATAAAAGCTATAGGTTCCGTCCTCTGTCGGGGACGTATCATAGTATCGTCGCACCAGCCGATCCGTCAAACCGAGATTCCAACGGTAAGGGGCGAGAATCCACTTGCCGAATAGCTTGTGCGGGAGCAAGCAGGGTCCACCGAAGTAATGCCCCCACTCCAGAACATGCAAGGAGGATGGAGGAAAGTAGCGGAAGGTTCTCTCGATCGTGAAGCCGGCTGCCGATAATCGCCGTTCCCAACCATCCTCATCGTCGAGATTAATCGTTCGCGACATGCGCATGAACCAACTTTCATACGCCTTCCCCAGAGCCGAAAGACCTGCCCTAGAGAGCTTCCGCGGGAGGCTTAGCTGCGTGCGATAGCCCGGGTTGGGGACCGTGAACACAAATGGTGCGCCAGACTTTAACACCCGACCCACATCTCGCAGAACCGCGTCAAGATGCGGTATGTGCTCGAGCACAGAATTACTGAAAGCCGAAGCGATTGAATGGTCCGGGAGCGGCATGCGTGCCCCATCTGCTTGCAAAAGGAGATCATACGCATCGCGCGATTTAGCTTCGCGCATGATCGGTAGATCGGGGTCGAGGCCGATCTCAATCGAGCGATCAAAGGCGATCGTTGCGAAATGTCCATCCCCACACCCCACATCGAGAGTCGGTGATGGGAGATCCAGGTCTTCGTAGTAGCCGGCTTCAATCGAACGCAGAAGTGCCCGGAAGTATGGTAGATCACGCAGATGCAGCCAGAAATAATCTTTCGCCATTTATTGTTGAGATTTACACTTTCGAAATTATTTTGGCAAAGATATTTTCATACTTTACCGATACGACTTCGCTTGAGTATTGGGCCATAACGCTGGCACGGTCGCTTGTGTAATCCGCAGGATTCCTTAGGACCTGGAGAAGCGCAGCGGCAAGCTTGTCCGCATCCCCTGGAGGGAATGTTAAACCCATACCCGTTGTCTGAGTAGGCTGCCGGACCCCCGGGAGGTCGCTGGCTACAACCGGGGTTCCCGAGAGCATCGATTCAACCTGAACCATTCCGAAACTCTCTGTGCTGTTCAAGCTGGGGAGCACAGTAACATCGCATATCTTAAAGAAAGCCGCAAACTCACTCTGCTGTAGAATTCCTAAGAAAGTCCAATGATCGCCAAGCGCCTCGATCTGTGGGAGAAGGCGGAGACGGTATGCCTCCTCGCCCATTACATTTTCATACTGGCCGACATAAAGAACGCGGGCGCTCGGCATTTCTTTGAGAACGGTCGTCATCGCCTGGGCAAGCACCTCGGCACCTTTCTCTGTCGCCAGGCGTGCGGCCATGCCAATAACAGGATGCCCCTGAACAATTTTGAAGCGCTTCCGAAAAGATTGGACGATCATAGGATCCGGTTCAGGCATCTCGATCGGAGGCGGAATAACTTCGACCTTCTCGAGCCTTTTACTCAAGAGCGGCGATTCTTCCGCATAATCCAGCGAGTTTACAACAATCGCATTTGCGGTTTTCGTCGAAATCGAGTTCGCAAGATTTGAGATTCGGTTTGCTAGCGCGTTCAACAGCGAGGGAGGCAGCATGAGATCGCAGTGGTAGGTCAGCACCACAGGCACTCCGAAGGCGCGCCCGAGCAGCGAAAGAGGCGCTGCCTCGAGCTGCGGGACGTGCAGGTGGAGGATGTCATGCTCAGGGATCAGACGCGCAGCCCGATAGAGGAAAGTTGGCATGATCGGACCCTTGCTGACATTAAACGCAACGGGCACTCGCTTTACATCCACACCATCTATGTTTTCTACCCGTTGAAGAGATCGCTCGTATTGCGAAGTTAACACCGTCACCTGGTGCCCTTGAGAAACAAGCGTTCGCGCCAGACGTTCCGTGTAGACCGTCAGGCCGGAAAAATGAGGGCGATAGTAATAGAGTGTGTTTAGTATGCGCATTTAACCAGCTTGTTGATTCGAGCCAGAGGAGAGCCACCTGCGGATATCCTGGTACAACCCTGAGATCGTCTCTCCTTCGTTGAGCAAAGCTATGAGACCAAAGAGAGATCCTATCGAATAAACCATTCCATGAATGGTGAGTGAGACGGCCAGGGCTTCCGCTTTCGGAACATTAAACGCGGAGAGCGCCAATACTCCTGCTGCCTCAAACACGCCGAAATAGCCCGGCGAGGAAGGGATGGCTCCACCGAGCAATGTTATCGTTAACATGAAGAACGCCCATGTCCATTCCGCCTCGGGGATAAGGGCTTTTAAGACCAACCAATACTCTACTCCGGCGAGAGCCCAAGTGAGCACCATCCAACCAAGACTCTTGAAAAGCACGCGAGGATCTTGAAGCGCCTGCAAGCCTTGCCGGACGCGTTCCCAAGCAGGCATCCAACGCTTTCCGCCTCCGGGAAGCCGGCTGACAATGCTTTCTATCCATTCAGGCTTGCGGACAAGAAGCCAGAGAAAGGCAATGATAAAAATCAAGATTGCGGCGATGGTTGATCCGGTGCGTGGTACGTTTGGAATGCCGGCGACAAGAGGCAACAGTGCAAAGAGCAAACCTAAGGCAAGCGCGAGATCAAATAATCGTTCAACAAGGATCGATGAAAGGACCGATAATATCGATCCTCCCGAACGTCGCCCCAGTAGAACAGCCCGTCCCACCTCACCGAGGCGCCACGGGAGAACGTTGTTTAGAAGATAGCCTTCATTCAACGCGGCCAGTACTCGACCGAATCCATACTTATGATTCAGTATTGTTTGCCATGCTGCCGTGCGCGCTAGCATAGAAGTCAGATAAACAACGACAGCAAGAAGCAAGAAGCGCACGTCCATCCGTTTTAACGCGGCGAGAAGGGCTTCCCAGCCAGCCCAGCGTAGGACCAGGTACAGCGCAGCAGCGCTGATGAGTATTCCCAGTAGGAGGGCAAGAAATCTACGCGAGTTTCGTGACATTGGTATCAGGCGGGGATTATACACCGTTGACGATTCCAGCACCGTCATTCGTATGCACAAACCGCGCTTGGACCGTTTCGTCCATCTTCAGACATTCTCCCTTTACAAGATGGTATGAGAACGTCATTCTCGTAATAATTCGCAGTATCCTTTCAAGATGGGAATACGATCTCAAGTAAGTCGTCTGTGCTTCGTGCTTGCGCGTCTTTTCGCAGCCATGCCAGGAACTCAACATTCCCTTTCGGACCACGTAATGGGGATTGAATGAGTCCCTGAGGCGCGAGTGAGTGTTCGACGGAAAAATCTAGGATTCGATGGGTCACGTCGCGATGTACAGTGGGATCGCGAACAACCCCACCCCTTCCAACGCGAGCGGGACCAGCTTCGAACTGCGGTTTGATTAAAGCGATCACATCTCCCCCCGGCTTCAACCATCGAACGATGACCGGGAGCAGCTTCCGGAGTGAGATAAAGGAAACATCTATGGTCACAAGATGGACACGCTCAGGAAGGGTTTTCAAGTAGCGAGCATTCGTCTTCTCAATCACCACAACACGAGCGTCGTTTCGAAGTTTCCAATGGAGCAGCCCCTTACCCACGTCGATCGTATACACACGCGCAGCCCCGTTTTGCAGGAGACAATCGGTAAACCCTCCCGTTGATGCACCGACATCGGCACAGATTCGACCCTCCACAGTCACCGGAAATGTCTCCACTGCAGCTTTCAACTTCTCTCCTCCGCGTGAGACAAATCGTGGTCCGGAGGCTACCTCGATCAACGTCCCCGGCTCTGCTTTTTGAGATGCTTTATGGATCAATTGCCCTTCCACTCGAACGAGCCCCGCCATGATCAATTTTTGTGCTGCAGAACGGCTTTCGGCGAGCCCTCGGTCAACAAGAAGAAGATCGATGCGCTTCTTACTGGACATAATCCCGATTGTACTTCAATCTGTACGTTCAACCCATCTTCAGAACGACCTTGTCATGATCTGAGTGATAGCTCTCTTGCCCCTCCCAGATGTTCCTGCTATTATGCGGCCCATGATGAAACATCTACTGAACGCCATGCGCCCCAAGCAATGGGTCAAGAATGGTATTCTCTTCACGGCACTTGTTTTCGATCAGAAATTGTTACACTTACCTTCCTTCCTTAAAACCCTAGGAGGGTTCTTCTTGTTCTGTTTGGGGGCGAGTGCGGTCTATCTCATCAACGATCTCGCTGACATCGAACAAGACCGGCAGCACCCTCTGAAGCGAAACCGCCCACTCGCCTCAGGAAAACTCTCAAAGAATGTCGCCACCACAGCCGCGGTTGTCTTTTCGATCGTCGCCCTCGGGCTCGGATTCTGGCTCGAAATCAAATTCGGTCTCATCCTCCTTACGTATATGGTTTTGAACTTGTTATATTCTTTCTACCTCAAACACATCCCGATTATCGACGTCCTCGTCATCGCCGCCGGCTTTGTCCTCCGTGTAGGAGCAGGAGTTGTACTCATCACGGTTCAGCGTTTTTCCCCTTGGATGTACGTATGCGTAACATTAATCTCGCTTTTCATGGGCTTGGGGAAGAGGCGCGCCGAGATGGTTCTCTTAGCGGACGATGCGAATTCTCACCGACGTGTGCTGGATGGCTACACTCTCTCGTTCATCGATCATCTGCTTTCAATTGTCTCCAGCACAACGATTCTCGCCTACTCCCTCTATACTTTCTCCGCAGAGAATCTCCCTGGTAATCACTTAATGATGTTGACGATCCCCTTTGTAATCTATGGGATTTTCCGATATCTATTTCTTATCCATGTTAAGGCCGAAGGCGGAGCTCCGGAAGAACTCCTTCTCTCCGATAAACCACTCATGGCCACGGTTGCACTCTGGGGTTTAACCGCCATCGCCATCTTATACTTCTCCCTATGACCCTAGCCAGCGCTTCTGGCAAAGCTATACTCTTCGGGGAACATGCGGTCGTTTACGGCCAGCCCGCAATCGCCGTCCCTCTTTCACAACTCCGTACGACTGTTCAAGTTGAAAGCCTCGACCCAGGAATGACTGGTGTTCTCATCGACGCACCGAACATCAGCAAATCCTTTTTACTGCACGAAGCGGATGGGGATGATCCGTTGGCATCCGCGGTGCGCCTTACGCTTGATGAACTCGGCGTAAAAGCCCCTTTAGATGTCCATTTGACCATCCACTCTCAGCTCCCCATTGCCTCGGGCCTCGGATCAAGCGCAGCCGTCTCGGTCGCCGTCATTCGCGCTCTGAGCGACCACTTGGGGAAACCACTCGAAGTTGAAACGATCTCCAAGATCGCTTACGCAGCTGAGTGCCTCCATCACGGCACACCCTCCGGGATCGACAATGCCGTAGTCGCCTACGAAAAACCGGTCTACTTCATTCGCGAACACAAACCAGAGCTTATACAGATATCCACTCGTCTAAATCTGATTATCGGGGACACAGGCGTGTCGATGAGAACCACCATACCGGTGAATCTGCTGCGTGAGCGCTGGGAAAAAGACCCGGTGACATACGGGGGATGGTTCGAAGAGATTGGCGAGATCGTGAAAGAAGCCCGTACAATGCTAGAGGCAGGCTCAATCGGGTCTTTGGGCACTTTGATGAATCGAAACCAGGTGCTGTTGGAAGATATGGGTCTTAGTTCATTGGAGCTTCAACGTCTCATTAGAGCAGCTCGCGAGGCAGGCGCTTTAGGTGCCAAACTTTCAGGCGCAGGAATGGGCGGTATCATGCTCGCACTTGTTGAGTTAGATACCGCACAAGTAGTTGAAACCGCTCTAATAAAAGCCGGGGCAAAACAGGTTTTCATAACAGAGGTGGACAGATGATTTTCCTCAAGCTTGGCGGCTCACTGATCACAGAGAAATCACAGACCGAATCCGCTCGCCTGGAGGTCATCGATAGGTTGGCCACAGAGATCCAGGATGTTCGCAAGGAGAACCCAGAATTAACAATCCTTCTCGGGCATGGTTCGGGGTCTTTTGGCCACCATGCTGCCGCGAAATTCGGTACCCATCTTGGCGCATCGACAATTGAGGATTGGAAGGGGGTCGTCGCGGTCTGGAAAGCGGCTAATAAGCTGCACCGGTTCGTTATGGACTCACTACTTGCGGCTGGTCTGCCAGTCATCTCTTTCCCTCCTTCTGCTTCTTCTCTCGCACATGACGGCGAGTTGATTAGCCTCGCAATCCAACCTATTCAACAAGCGTTATCAAAAGGTCTAATCCCCGTGACCCATGGCGACGTAGTGTTTGATGAAACCAGAGGAGCGATGATCGCTTCGACTGAAGCCATCTTCTCCTATCTAACCGAGACAATAAAGCCCAGCCGTATCTTACTTACAGGTCTTACTCCAGGTGTATACGATCGTTCCGGGGAGATCCTTTCCTCAATCACCCAGGCTGACCTTGACGGACTAGCTTTCGCGGATGATGAGCCGCTGGATGTTACCGGCGGCATGAAAACGAAAGTGAAGTATGCGCTGGCATTCTCAAAAAAACTTCCGGGCACTGAAGTTCGCATCTTTTCTGGCGAGACCCCAGGTCAATTACGAGAGGTGCTCCTCGGCTCACCAAATGGGACGCTGATCACGCAATAACGATAAAGTTCCCAATCAGGACAATCAGTCTTTAATATTTAGGTGGGAAAACGCGTCCACTTCAGGGAAGGACGTAACTTGATATCAATCCCCGATTGCTCTAGACTCCGATCAGTAAATCAAATGAACATTCAATTATTAGGAGGTTGAGAATGAGTGATCGAAAAAAGGTCACCTTGCGAACATTGTTTAAAAAAGTTGAAGAGGGCGTGCCGATCACAATGCTGACGTGCTACGACTACCCGACCGCCCACTTCCAGGAGCAGGCAGGAGTCGACATGATTCTAGTTGGCGATAGCCTGGGCATGACAATGCTGGGCTATGATTCAACGCTGCCGGTGACCATGGACGACATGATGCGGCATACACAGGCGGTCCGGCGTGGTTCACCTAATGCCTGGTTGATCGGCGATATGCCCTACATGAGCTATCAACCGAGTATTGAGACGGCCATCCGCAGCGCCGGTAGGTTCATGGCAGAAGCCAGTTGCGATGCCATTAAACTTGAGGGAGGAGCCGAGGTCGTCCCTCAGATTAAGGGCATCCTGGCTGCAGGGATCCCAGTGATGGGACACCTGGGATTGACTCCGCAGAGCGTGAGTGCTTTAGGCGGCTTCCGTGTCCAGGGGAAAGGCGCTGTACAGGCGAAGAAGATCATGGACGACGCCAAAGCACTTGAGGAAGCGGGCGTCTTTGCCATCCTATTTGAGATGATACCTGATCGTCTGAGTACATTGATCACCGAGCGCATGGAGTCATGCTTCAATATCAGCCTGGGCTCAGGTCCAGATGCTCACGGGCAGTTGCTTATTTACCATGATATGTTCGGTCTCTACCCGAAATTCAAGCCGCGGATGGCGAAGGTTTACGCTGATGCAGGGAAGACCATCACCGATGGCTTGAAAGAGTATGTTGACGAAGTGCAAAGTAAAACCTTCCCCCAGCCGGAAAATTGGTTTGGGATCTCCGACGAAGAGTATGACGAGTTGATGAAACTAATCAAGAGCTAATCTAGCGAATGTACGCTTAGAAAAGGAGTAAATTCTATGAGTAAGGATATTCGTGCTCTCCTGCAGATACCCTCTTCGCGCCTGGATGCCATAAACCAGATCCTTGCAGACCCCGACATGAAGATCATCAACGATTTCTTAGATGTGGTTGCAAAATACGGCACCCCAGAGGAAATCAATGCGAAAGCTAAAGCCGCAAGGCAGATGTCCGTCTTACGCGAGAAGGTCGCAAAAATCCAGCCTGATTACTTGAAAGATCTGGATTGGCTTCAAGAGCAGCGCGAGAAAGGCGCTTTCATCAGCATCGATGAATACCGCAAGAAAGTTCTCGGCGAGCGTGCCGAGAAGACGTCATTCAATGATGACTTCGCCGTCACCCTCGAGATCAGCGCCTGTCAGTACTTCCCATATGTGATTCTAGCTGCGAAACGGGCGATCACGGAGGGCTTATTGATGCCCAGCCGGTTCATCCGAGTGCGTCAAATGAAGGAGCAGGAAGAAGATGGTGATCTCCCGGCTTTCGCAGCCGCCATGCAGATCATCGGTGCCAGCTATGTGGAGACCCTCGACACAAAGGGTACCGACGGATCTAACGTCCATCTAGGCGGTCCCGAGACCATCACGGGGTATTTCGGTGGAGTGGGTCAACCGAATGAGTATGCTTTGAAATGGTTGGATGAATTCCTCTACTATTACACCAATTACGGCGTCCAGCAGGTCTTGAACATTAATCCCGGGACGGTCTTACTCGGGTACCTTCTCCATCGGTTAGGGGTTGACATTGAGTTCAAGATCTCCGTGTTTATGGGGAACGACAATCCATACGCAGCGCTTTGGACACTTATCGGCGCCAAGCTCTTCAGCCGGGAGGATGGGACCTCTCCGTTGATCGGCTTCAATTGGAGCAACTCCATCAACAATGAGACGATGGAGATCACAGCCCAATTCAGGAAGGATTTGGGTTTTGAGGATGTGGTTCGATATGAACACCACATTGTTGAGACCTATAAAAGCATCGTCCGTCAGCCTTACAACCGACGGGACGAACTGGTTGAGATTGCCGACCACGTCGCTAATATTTCCGCTAAACATGAGGGGGCTGATCCCGAAATAGATGTCAAGCGAGAACATCCAAGTGATATATTGGATTACTTCCGCGACAAAGAGGAAATCATAGAGACTGGCGATTGGGACCATCTGACCTTGAATTTCAGCGACAAGCTCGACTCCTTAAACAAGACCGCCTGGGCACTTACGGAGAATGGACTCTCCTTCATCGCTGCAAAACATCTCCACGCTAAATAGCGATCCTTTACAATGGGCACGTGGAGACGCCGGTCCGCAAACTCGCTTTTGGGTTAGAAAGAAAGGATCCGACGATAAGAAACTATGGATCCAACGGATAACCCCGTAACGAACAAAGATGTCTGGGGAAGCACCGCAGTTTTCGCCGTCATCGGCATTCTGCTGCTGCTTCCCCTGCTTTTCTTTTACCCTGATGTGGATTTCTTACGATCGCCGCGGGCAATCATAGCCGCCTCTGGAATTTTTTGGGGTGTTTTAAGTGTAATCGCCTTCAGGGCATTCTGGGAGCTTTACTACCAGCACTTCTACCCCGGCTGGGTACGTCCCCTCGCTCCGCTAAACATCTTCACATACGCCGTATTCGGCTTGATCATGTGGTTCCTGGCTACCAGTTTCAATACGCTCCCAGTATTAGTGTTCATTCTTCTTGGAGGGATAGAAGGTCTCGTGGAACACTTAATTGGGGTTTATGGCCTGCGAATCCTCGAAAAAGTACCCGTATTCAATGCGCTCGATCCAGGTCCAGTGTTTATTTTTTCATTCTTCGAATACATCGTGTATTGGTCGATCGTAGCCTGGCTTGCGGTTGCACTTACCAGGCTCGTACCCCAAGTGTTCTAACCACGCAATAAAGCGCCAGACAACGGACCGTCGGCATATTCCCGCCTGTAGTACGCTTTTGTCCTCCAGCATTAATCACCTTCTAAGCTTCTGACCTAACTTATTGCGATAGACTTAATCCTTGAGTTTTGACTAATTTCATTAACACCAGAAACAATGACACTGGCGATTGCACCTTAACAATCGAGTTTCAAGCCATAGAAACAGCGTAACAGGACTGTTTGGGACCTCTTCGGATCACCGGAAATCGCTCCCGCGGCTTCCTTGGTTTCCCTTTTGGCCATCCTGGAGGAATTCCGCGCGGTTTGGACGATGATGCCGGGTTGCCAATCGCGCGAAAAACCGTTCCGATGCCTCTTTTCACTCTCCCCGGCGTGAGATCGTGCTGCGGTCGCTGCCAAGGTAAAGGATGATCTTGAACAATCGGCCTTGCAAGGTAGAGCATCCACATGGCCAGGCTGACCAGAGTGCTCCAACGATCAGCAGATTCCACAAGTTGAAATTGGGGCAGCGTCCACCAGAGTCGCTGTTTGCGGAAGCGGATGCTGGGCTCGATCGGCCATCGATGTTGGTAAGCTTGCCAGATGGTTTCTGCATTCACCTGTACATCCTCGGGCATGATCGCTGGCGCTTGCCAGGCGAGCCACAAGGGTGCGGATGGTTCATCCTTCTCCAGATGAGCTTGTATTTGAACCACATCAAACCAGGTGTCCACCGATTGCCAGGCATGCAGATCGTTCCACCGGCGGATCTCAACAGAGCCCCAACGTGGATGTTCAAGAGCAGCGAATTCACAGGG
>SOIH01000272.1 GCA_004376895.1 Anaerolineales bacterium
CTCCGCTCGCGGGACGAGCGGTCCCGTCAAGTCAAGCTTGATGAACGATCTCGCTACCCCTCCGCTGTGCCGAAGGTCCCGAGCACTTCGACTGTGCTCAGTACCTTCGGCTCCGTCGAGGAGCTACGGGATCCAGTCAAGCCCAGTCAAGCTGGACGAGCGGCTGGACGAACGGTGCTACGCGACGCTCGCGGGACGAACGGTCGGGGGTAGGAGTTTGATGATGGAAGATCTTTATCGGGAACAGATTATTGATCGATATAAGCACCCCCTCATGCGGGGCACTCTCGACCCGCATGATTATTCCTATGAAGATGACAACCCACTCTGTGGTGATCGGATCCGGATCGATCTGCGGGTGGGTGATGATGACCGCATCACTGAAGCCGCCTTCTCCGGTGTTGGCTGTGCCATCGCGCAGGCTTCGGCGGATCTACTGGTTGAATCGGTGGTTGGAAAGACACTGGATGAGATCAAGGCATTGCGCAAAGAAGACATCCTGGAGATGCTGGGAATTGAATTAGGGCCGGCCCGTCTCAAGTGTGCGTTGCTTTCGCTAAAAGTTCTGAAAGCTGGCGTCTATGGGATTAAAGAGCTCGAAGAGGAATTGACCTGAAATAGAGAGCTTGAATGGGATGTGTTTTTTTCGCTGGCATTGTACGGCGTTTTTTAGGTGAGAGGTATGTTCAACTATAGGCAGCTTGACGACGATCGATTAGAGTATGTGACTATCGCTTCGACGGATGAGATCAGGAACGGTGAGCGACTGATCCTTGATGTTGCTGGTAATCTAATCGCGGTATTCAACATTGCCGGGCGGTATTATGCCATCGCCTCCATCTGCTCCCATGATGATGGGCCAGTGGCTGAGGGGGAGATAGACGGGCAGGAGATCGAATGTCCTCGTCATGGAGCCCGCTTTGACCTGGAGACCGGCCAAGCGTTGACACTACCAGCGGTGGTTGATATACCAGCCTATCCGGTGCGGGTGGAGGGGGACGAGATCCGGATTGGCCTCCCTGTCATATCCTGACATCACATCAATTTTGATGTATTATTAGCGGATGCTTTGCGCCGTGCCCGCGGTCGTGACGGACGCGGCGCACATCCTGAATCCTGGTTATGATTTCCTTATTAGGAGGATTTTGAATAATGTCACAGAAATGGGTTTATCTGTTCGACGAAATCGATCAGGCTGAAGAGAAAGCCGGGTCTTGGGACGGGGTCAGGTCGTTATTGGGAGGCAAGGGCGCCAATCTTGCCGAGATGACCCGCATCGGAGTGCCAGTGCCTCCGGGCTTCACAGTGACGACAGAGGCATGTAATGCATATTTCGACGCAGGTAAGAAGCTACCTGAAGGATTATGGGATCAGGTGCTGGAGGCGATGAAGGAAGTTGAAAAGCAATCCGGCAAGAAGTTCGGCGATCCATCCGATCCTTTGCTCGTATCTTGCCGCTCTGGGGCACGGGTTTCCATGCCGGGCATGATGGATACCGTGCTGAATATTGGACTCAACCCTGAAACTCTCAAGTCCATTATTAAGCTGACTGACAACGAACGCTTTGCCTTGGATGCTTATCGCCGTCTCATCCAGATGTTCGGCGATATTGTTAAAGGCATGGATCGTCATGCCTTCGAACGCATTCTGGATGAATACAAGACCAAGACCGAAGGTGGTCAAGACGTTGACCTTACCGCCAATATGTTAAAAGACGTGGTTAAGGATTTCAAAGCGTTGTACAAAAAAGAGCTTGGAGAGGCATTCCCTGATGATCCCTACGAACAAATGCGTCAGGCCATTGCCGCCGTCTTCGATTCGTGGTTCGGCGCGCCGGCCACAACTTATCGGAATGTCGAAGGCTTAGCTCACGATTTGGGTACCGCCGTTAACGTAGTGACCATGGTCTTTGGCAACATGGGCAAGGACAGTGGAACTGGTGTTGCTTTTACTCGCAATCCTGCCACTGGAGAGGAAGAGGTTTACGGCGAGTATCTGCTGAATGCCCAAGGTGAGGACGTGGTGGCAGGCATTCGTACCCCAAGCCCCATTGCTGACATGGCTGAAGACATGCCAGAGCAGCATAGAGAATTCCTGAGGATATGCGACCTGTTGGAACAGCACTACCGGGATGTACAGGATGTGGAGTTCACAGTTGAGCGAGGTAAATTGTGGATGCTCCAGACTCGTACTGGCAAGCGCACCGCAGCAGCCGCGGCAAAAATAGCTGTGGACATGGTAAACGAAGGTCTGATCACCAAAGAAGAAGCTCTGATGCGGGTTGCTCCAGAGCAAGTTAACCAATTTCTTCACCCCCGGTTCGATCCAGACGAAGTAGAGAAAGCTAGGAAGGCGGGCAAACTACTGGCAACAGGACTGAACGCTTCACCTGGAGCGGCCACTGGTGTTGCCATCTTCGATGCCGACACGGCTGCAGAACGAGGCAAGTCTGGGGAGGCGGTAATTTTAATCCGGCCGGAAACCAATCCCGATGATATACACGGCATGGAACAGGCTAGGGGAGTCCTCACCCAGCATGGAGGCATGACCTCCCATGCGGCAGTAGTAGCCCGAGGGTGGGGCAAGCCCTGTGTGGCGGGTTGCGAAGCCATCAAGATCGATCTGGATGCCCGTATGTTCAGCGTCGACGACAAAGAAATCCAGGAAGGTGAGTTAGTCTCCATAGACGGCGCTACAGGCGAGGTCTTCACCGGCATCCTCCCCACCATAGAAGCTAGTTTTGAGGAGGAGCGAGAGTTGATCACACTTCTCGGTTGGGCTGACGAGGTGCGGCGATTGGGGGTGTGGACCAATGCCGACTATCCTAAAGACGCGGTTAAAGGTCGGGCTTTCGGTGCGGAAGGGATTGGTTTGTGCCGCACTGAGCACATGTTCTTCGAGGAGGAACGGCGGCCCATTGTTGTAAAGATGATCATGGCTGAGAACGATGAAGAACGTCAAGCCTGTCTGGACAAACTGCTGCCATTCCAGCGGGAGGATTTCGAGGGCATCTTCCGAGCCATGTCTGGCCTGCCGGTAATCATCCGTCTTATTGACCCACCAATGCACGAGTTCCTACCACCGCGAGAGGAGCTGATTGAGGAGGTAGCTCGATTGCGCTTCAGCAAAGATGATCCTGATGAACTGGCAGAGAAAGAAAATATGCTCCAGGTAGTCAACAGCATGTGGGAAGTCAACCCCATGATGGGTCTGCGTGGTTGTCGAGCGGGGATCATGTACAAGGGACTCACCGAGATGCAGGTGCACGCCATTTTTGAGGCGGCATGCAACATGACCAAAGAGGGAATAAAGGTTCATCCTGAGATCATGATCCCCTTGACGAGTCATGTCAACGAACTGAAACTAGAGCGGGAGAAGTTGGAGAGGGTAGCCAAGGATGTAATGGCCGAGAAGGGCATCGAAGTGACCTACAAATTTGGCACAATGATCGAGATCCCACGAGCGGCCATCACTGCCAACGAGATCGCCGAATACGCTGATTTCTTCTCTTTTGGCACCAACGATTTAACCCAAATGACTTACGGTGTCTCCCGGGATGATGCCGAGGGAAAATTCCTGCTTGACTATGTGGAACGGGGGATTTTGCCAGAGAACCCCTTCGAGGTTGTGGACCGAGATGGCGTAGGTGTCTTAATGAAGATGACCGTGGAGAAAGGGCGTAGCGTCAAGCCTGATCTGGAGATAGGCATTTGTGGTGAGCACGGCGGTGAGCCCAGCTCTGTCGAATTCTGCCATATGATTGGGCTCAACTATGTGTCCTGTTCACCGTTCCGGGTGCCAGTGGCCAGGTTAGCTGCGGCGCATGCGGTGTTGAAGGAGTAGATTTAGTCGTTTGTAGTTAGGAATTTTAATTACGAGTGAAGGGCGCATCGATGTTGGCAGGTATCCGTTGTCGGAAAAGTTGCTACACTTGGATGTCATTCTTGAACAGTGACAGTTGGAACTGAGATTAGCTCGCAAAGGAGAGTAAAGATGCAAATAGTAACTGATAGTGGAACAGATATAAGCCTATCCCCTGAGCAAATATCCGAATTAAGCATTCACGTTGTGCCTCTCATCGTTACCCTTGAAGACAAATCCTACCGCGAAGGCGTGGACATCCAACCGGAGGAATTCTATCGCTTGCTGGCAGCGACTGACAGCCTCCCTATCACGTCGCAGCCCTCGGCGGGCGATTTTGCCGAGACTTATCGGCAGTTGGCAGTCACCGACCCAGACATTCTGTCCATTCATTTGACTTCAGGTCTAAGCGGCACGTTCAACGCCGCTCAGGCAGGAGCGGCGCTAGTGCCAAAGGCGAACATCACCATCGTAGATACTAAGACACTGTCAGCTGCAGCGGGGTGGCAGGTGGAAGCGGCGGCCCAAGCAGCGAAAGCTGGTTGGCCGAAAGAGAAAATTCTGGCTTTGATGGAGCGTATCGGTGCTGCCAGCGAGAGTATGTACACCCTGAAAGAACTCAAGTACTTGATTCACGGCGGACGCATCAGTCACATGAAAGGGTTAATAGCCTCGGTGCTGAATATCAAGCCGCTAATCGGGGTGGAAAAAGTGAACGGTACTTATGTGCAACTTGGCCAGGTACGAACATTCAAGGGAGCGGTAAAAGGGTTAGTGGATCTGATGGCTAAACAGCATGCACCTGGCAGTGCATTGCGGGTGCAGGTGCTCCATTCATACAATATCGAAGGGGCGGCTATGCTGCGCGAGCTGGTAGATCAACGATTTGATTGCACTTGGCGACCAGTTGGTCCTATGTCTCTGGTGCTAGGCGCCCATACTGGTCCTAGCATGGTGGGAGTTGCTTACGCGTCTCTGGCGACTTTTGCCGATATGCCATAAAGCGGAGTATTTTAGAGGAGATGTCCGCCTAAAACCTCAATAGAGACCTTCACAACCTGCCCGAGCTGGCTGAATATGCTCACGTTTGCGGTCTCGATATGGGATTTAATCTTCTCGATTAAGGCGCATTTACAATCTAGAACTCAACCCACCAAGACTAAACCGGTCTAGCTGGGAATTCTTTGATTTCGTTCGAAACTGCAACACCTGTACGTTTTAGAGATTGGTTTACCGTCACTAGTGGTTAATCATGCTGGTTTTGATGGAATGATGTCATTCTGAGGAGCCCTTCAATAAACTCAGGATAGGCTCCGTCGAAGGGATGACAATCCATCACCTCCACCATGACTGAGCAATAGTGTAGCAGGGGGTGCAGTGTTTTTATATAATCAACTCACTGAACCACCGAAGTTGCCGCATGCACTTCGTGGCGCCCGCGCATCGGGGAGTCCTAGAAGATCACTAGGATTTTCAACCCTGGAAGAATGTCATGATCCCGTCTCGCTTTGCTCGCGGGACGAACGGTCTTCGACGCTGGAAGAACATCAAGATCCAGTCAAGCTGGATGAACGATCAAGCTGGATGGAAGATCCCGTCTGCACCCTTCGGGTACCTTCGGCGCGGGACGAGCGGCTGGACGAACGGTGCTACGCGACGCTCGCGGGACGAACGGTCTAGTCACCGATAAACGATCCAGTCAAGCTGGACGAGCGGTCCCGTCTCGCTCTGCTCGCGGGATGAACGATCAAGCTGGACGCTGCCAGCCACGCGAATACAAATGAAAGGGTCTTGAAGCGTCGCTATGCTCCAAACATTAGGCGGTACTTCACAAGCATCTTCTAGCACGGATAGCACGGAGTAAGTGTCAACAATCTAGAAGCAGAAATGAATAGGCGGGAGGAGAAATGGCTAGCTTTCTACAAGTTCTGGGTGGTCTAACCCTGTTCTTGTTTGGTGTACGTATGCTCAGCAGCGGCATGGAGAAGATTGCTGGGGACAAGATCCAGCAATGGCTGGAACGCATGACCACGAGGCGGCTTAAAGCAGCCTTGTTCGGCACTGGCGTTACTGCAATTATACAGAGCAGTAGCTTGATGATGGCCACCATGATCGGTCTCATCAACACAAACCTGATGACCTTAGAACAGGCGATTGGCATGATGATGGGGCTTGAGATCGGTACGACAATCACCGCTCAGATTGCTGCCTTCGACATAGACAATTTAGCGTACCTGTTCATTGCATTGGGTTTTGTCTTTATCGAGTTTCTTCCTCGTGGTAAGTGGCGGGATTATGGCGAAGTCATCATGGGGTTTGGCACTCTGTTTCTGGGAATGAACCTGATGTCTGATGCGCTTAGGGTGCTGACCACGATGCCCGCTGTCGAGGCATGGCTCATCACAATGGGACAGAATGTGTTGGCTGGCTTACTAGCGGGAGTCGTTTTGACCGCCATCGTCCAGAGCAGCTCAGCAGTGACCGGTCTGACAGTCGCGATGGGGATGAGTCAGGCAATCTCACTGGAGGGAGCCGTCGCCATTTTGTTTGGTGCCAATATAGGGACCTGTGCTACGGGACTGATTGCATCTTCGCGGCTTTCCAGGACTGCGCGACAAGCCTCCATTGCTCAAATTCTAATCAATGTCATCGGCGTTCTCATTTTCTTACCCTTCTTTTCTCCATTCATAAGGCTTGTGAGCTTCACTGCGTCTGAGTTACCCCGCCAGATCGCCAACGCACACACCATATTCAACATCGCTGTGAGTGCTATTCTCTTTCCTTTCGTCGGGCAGATCGCAAGAGCAGCCAAACGGTTGGCACCGGAAAAGGAAGAAAAAGAGACGAAGCTCACGACATATATTGATTATATGCAATACAGAATCCCCGCTGTTGCGTTGACAGAATCGCTCAGAGAGCTGCTTCGAATGGGAGAGACGACATCGAGAATGATCGAGCTTAGCCGTTTGGCATTGATCGAAAAGGATATGGACGCTGCTCAATGGGTCCTAGAGCAGGAGGATGGGTTTGTGGATCCAGTGACTGATATCCTGGAGAACTTTGTCAATGGGTTGATGCGGGAGAATCTAAGTGTAAGTCAGCAAAGGCGCTGCTTCCAACTGAAGAATATTATCATCGATATTGAACGAGTGGGCGATTTAGCAGAGGATCTCGCCGAGGCCGCACAAACGCGAGCCAATAATAAGACCGAATTCAGTCCTGCAGCGATGCAAGACCTTGACCGGCTTTGTCGGCACGCATATGATACCTATTCTCTTGCATTGCGGGCACTCCAGACCGCCGATCACGCTCTGGCAGAGCGAGCCTGTCGCATGGAGGATGAGTTCGACCATCTCTACCTCGAGGCCCGTCAGGGACATATTGAGCGCTTGGAGGCAGGGATATGTCATCCGGAAGCGGATGTCATCTTCACTGAAACACTGCGAAACCTGGAGCGCATCAGTGATCATGCGGACAATATTGGCATCAGCACTATGCGTAACTAAAGTGTGTAGAGATATCGCCCGACATGATATACCTTCAGCATAAGATGTTCAAATCCATAGGAGGCAGCCTATCCTGGACCTTCAGCTGTACAGGGTTCGCAACTGCTAAACATTATTTTTAAGGAGTCAACAAGGTTATGGGTGACAAAGAATTCCTTAAAAAAACGCACCACGAAGTTCCTACGATGGGCCGCGCGAGAATTTGGTACTTTAGCCACATCTTTCTGGCTCTTCATAGTCATTCTTTCGCTAATTTATGAACCTGTTAGATGGGACGTAGAGTCGTTAATAATGGCTGGCTTAATTTCGAGTTCGATTATTGGCGTTGTTATTGCTTGGTTTAGAGAATTCGTAGGTGGGATTGCCGCCACGCAGGAACTGGTTGATTTATGTCATATCGACGCCAATAAGTATGTCTTAGATGTCGGATGTGGTGTCGGTGTAACTCCTTGCTACATAGTAAAAAAAGTATGGTTGTAGAGTAATTGGGATCGATTTTTCGGATGCCATGATCAACCGGCCTCTTGAAAGGGCAAGAAGACTAGGCGTTGATGAGCACGTTGAATTCCGTTTAGCCGATATTGGAGATCTCCCATTCGAAGATGGTGAGTTTGATATGGTCCTCGGCGAGTCGGTATTAGCTTTCATCCAAGATAAATAAAAGGGTGTATATGAGTGTGTGCGCGTGTTGAAGTCGGGAGGGTACTTTGGGATTACTGAAGCTACTTGGATTAGCGAGCCCTCTCCGGAATTGCTCGCTTCTTCATCCCAGTCTTTTGGTGGAATACTTCAACCTCTGACTGCAGACGGGTGGGAACAATTGTTAGTTAAAGCAGGGTTAGGTGACATTGTAACCAGGACCCACGATATCACGGTCGGAATGAGGCTGTCAATAGGCTGAGGCGGGTGGGGTTTAGACATATAGCCAGGACGTTATACAAAGCCTTATCCATGATCATTGGAAATCCATCCTTCAGAGACTTAATGAAAGAGGCTTTATCAGGTACCAAGGAATTAATCAATTTATGGGAGTACGGAATTTTCGTGGGCAGAAAGTAATCATGGTGGGTGAGCGTTTCATCTTCATTCGTTGATAGTTAATATGTGGTCGAATAATCACTCGCCTTAACTCAATCGTTAGGGTTGTGACACGTGTTTGGGTAAGTAGCTGTACAATAGCATCCACGCCACTAGTTTAATAGTCAAACCTCGGCCATGAAATGATGGACAGAGAGTCAAGGTAAAAGGAAACAGGGCTTGGAGAGTGAGCGCTGGAACGCGCTCAAGATGAAAGTGTAAGTGATAGGATTGCCATGCCGACAAACCTTCCCCCAAATTATTTCAAGGTGGAAAAGCGATATCGTGCGGCTAAATCGACCGCAGAGAAAATCGCTTACCTTCAAGAAATGCTTAGCATCATTCCCAAACACAAGGGTACGGACAAACTAAGAGGCGATCTGCGTAGACGACTCTCCAAGCTGAGAACCGCGCCCCAGTCTCGCAAAGGTGTCAGCAAGCGAGATTCAGCCTTCCGCGTCGACAGAGAGGGTGCGGGGCAAGTGATGGTCGTTGGTCCTACCAATGTGGGAAAATCCGCCCTGGTAGTCACTCTGACCAATGCCACACCGGAGGTGGCGGAGTCTCCTTTTACCACCTGGAAACCCACTCCTGGAATGATGCTAGTGGAAGATATCCAGATCCAGTTGGTGGATACACCACCACTAAACAGGGACTATTTGGAGTCGGAGCTGTTGGATCTGATCCGTAGATCAGACCTCATCCTGTTGGTTGTGGATCTGCAGGCAGATCCAATTCAGCAGCTTGAGGATACAATCGCTTTACTGCAAGAACACCGTATCGTGCCTGACCATATGAAAGATCGTTTTACCGAACAAAGACGTCTGACCTTCGTGCCGATGTTAGTGTTGGTCAACAAGAACGATGATGAAGATACAGATGAGGATTTTGAGATTTTCCGCGAACTACACGAAGATGAATTGCCATTGCTCCCTGTGTCGGCAACTACTGGCCGCAATCTTACCCAACTAAAACAAGCTGTGTTCGAGAGGCTGGAGATAATTCGTGTTTACTCAAAAGCTCCAGGGAAAGAGCCTGATCTTAGCGCCCCGTTCATATTGAAGAAAGGGGATAC
>SOIH01000153.1 GCA_004376895.1 Anaerolineales bacterium
AAGGTTGGGTCGTGATCCCGGCCGACCTGCGGAAAAAATATGACCTGAAACCCGGAGATGAGGTCCATGTCGTCGACTATGGCGGCGTGCTTTCCTTGATCCCCTCTTCCGAGAACCCTCTGGAGTATGCAGGAGGGATGCTAAAAGGTGAAACGTCCCTAACTCAAGCCCTCGTGGAGGAACACGAAAAGGAACGAGCACGTGAGCGATAGCACTACGGTCTACGTCCTGGACAGCTATGCGCTGCTTGCATACCTGGGAGGTGAGACTGGGGAGGGGCGAGTCAAGGAGATCCTTCACGAAACTTCCCGCGGGAACAACCGCACCTTGATGTCGCTGATTAACCTGGGGGAAGTGGTTTACATCACGGAGCGTGAACGCGGGCTGGCGAAAGCCCAGGAGGTCCTGGCAATCATCGAGCAGTTGCCAATCGAGATCCTTTCAGTCGATCGTCAGGTGGTGCTGGGAGCCGCACACGTCAAGGCGAATTATCCGGTAGCGTACGCGGACGCCTTTGCCATCACTGCTGCACAAGCGAACGATGGCGTGCTCGTTACCGGCGACCCGGAATTCAAGGTGGTGAAGGACGTTGTTCGCATCGAGTGGATTGGTTAGAGATCGGCATCGAGATGAAGGAATTCACAAGAAAGAACCCTTACAAGTCAGCCTAACTCTCCTAGACCCCCTTCTTCGGATTCGGACCCGAGATCTCTGGATCCTGGGTTCTAATCCGAAAAGCTTCCCCTTCTGAATGGAATCTACGAGAACAAGTAGGTGGTCAGATCCTTTTGAGTGATGCTAATCTATTTCGAATCCAGAGTTGCACTTCGTAGTTGAATCCAGGTAGCTTTATTAGGTGAGCCTTCTCCACATTTCCCGCGTCTTTCTTCAAGCCGCAATTTGCTCTCTGCGCATTAGTTGAGCGTTGATGGCCACGATCACCGTGCTCAAAGACATAAACAATGCCCCGAGCGCTGGTGAGAGCAGGATACCGATAGGTGCCAGCACCCCCGCTGCGAGCGGCAGCGCCACGACATTGTAGCCCGTAGCCCATATCAAGTTCTGGACCATCTTGCGGTAACTCGCACGACTCAGCGAAAAGATCTTGACAACGTCGAGGGGGTTGCTCTTGACGAGGATGATGCCCGCCGATTCGATCGCCACATCCGTCCCACTGCCGATAGCGATGCCCACATCCGCTCTTGTGAGCGCAGGCGCGTCATTGACGCCGTCTCCGACCATGGCTACCTTCAGGCCTTGAGCCTGCAGCGCGGACACCTTCTGATCCTTATGCTCAGGGAGCACTTCGGCGAAGTACTGATCGATTCCCAGATCTTCCGCCACGGATTTCGCAACGGCTTCGCTGTCACCCGTGAGTATGGCGACCTCAATGCCCATCTCGTGTAGGCGATCGATGGCTCGCTTGCTCTCTGGACGGATGACATCAGCGAGTGCGAAGCTTGCCACGACTTGATCCTCCTGGACAAGATGGATAACGGACTGGCCTTTCTCGCTGACTCGAACTGCGAATTGCTCCAGATTCCCATGAAGCGAGAGTTCCAGCATTTCAAGAAGCCGGGGTCCGCCAATGTAGACCTTATGACCGTTGCTGTGGGCCTGCACTCCGCGCCCTTTGATCGCCTCAAACTCGATGACACCGGGCAAGGTGAGAACCCGCTCCTGTGCGGATGTTCGAATGCCACGTGCGATGGTATGTTCCGAGTCTCCCTCGATGGCAGCCGCCAAGGCGAGCGCCCGATCCTTCGACCAGTCGTCTGCGGTGGCAATCTCGACCACACCGAATTCGCCCTTGGTGAGGGTGCCGGTTTTATCGAAGATTACCGTATTGATCTCGCGGGCTTTTTCAAGCGCGAGTCGGTCGCGCACCAGAATCCCGTTGTTGGCTCCCATCTCTGTGGTGATGGCCACGACTAGCGGGACAGCAAGGCCGAGGGCGTGCGGGCAGGCGATGACAAGAACGGTCGCTACGCGTGCGATGACCTCGACACCGAATCCGACCGCGACAGTCCAGGCGATTCCTGTAAGCAGAGCAACACCAATCGCGATGTAGAAGAGCCATCCGGCAGCTTTGTCAGCCAGGATCTGTGTGTTGGATTTGCTCTGTTGGGCTTCCTCCACCAGGCGCATGATGCCTGCAAGCGCGGTCTCGTCGCCGGTGGCCTGCACACGTACACGCAGGCTGCCATCACCGTTGATGGAACCCCCGATGACTTGATCGTCCGGTTCTTTCGACACCGGCATGGACTCGCCCGTGATCATGGCCTCGTTAACGTCCGAATTGCCATCCACCACTTGGCCGTCCGCCGGAATGCTGGCACCAGGTCGAACCAGGATGAGATCCCCCGTCCTGAGCTCGCTAGTCCTGACCTCCTCCACCTCACCGCTCGGGCCGATTCGTTCCGCGGTATCCGGCATTAACTTCGCCAGCTCACCGAGCGCTCCCGAGGCTTGTCTCACACTGCGCATCTCCAACCAATGGCCGAGGAGCATGATGTCGATGAGCGTGACCAACTCCCAGAAGAATGTTATTCCCTGGGGAATAAAGAGCGCGGCCAGGCTGTAAATGAAGGCTACGCCGATAGCAAGCGAAATGAGCATCATCATGCCAGGTCGCCGGTTCTTCACCTCGGGTACGGCCATTTGTAGGAATGGCCAGCCTCCATAGAAGAAGATGATGACGGCGAAGACGGGGGTGACCCACTCACCCCCGGGAAAGGTCGGCATCTCGAAATTGAGCGTATCCTGGACAAACGGGCTGAAGAGTAGAACTGGGATCGAGATCAACGTGCTGATCCAGAACCGTCTGCGGAACATCTGCTCATGGCCTCCGTGATCTACAGAATGGTCATGCGCCTCTTTGTCCTGTGGGCCGTCACCATGATCGTGGGCCATGGGATCGATGGTGTGGATGTGCTCTTCAGCTTGAAGAT
>SOIH01000031.1 GCA_004376895.1 Anaerolineales bacterium
CGGCTGTCGTGTGCGTTGCTGTTGACCTCGCGCACGTTCTCTGGTTGAGCCCATTCCCCATTGACTAGATGGGTAACCCAAATATCATAATTACCGGATCCGCCCTCGCGGTCAGAGTGGAAATACAAGGTTTTCCAGTCAGCGGTCAAGTGGAATTCGCCCATCTCGTACTCGACGTTAAATTGCTCTCCAGCGTTCTCCCAGTTCATCCAGCGGCCGCCACGATTCTCGGCGCGCCAGATATCTACGCCACGGTAATTCCCCTCGCGCGCAGAGCAAAACCAGATCTCATCGCCCTGCAGGAATTGACATCCATCCAACGAAACCTTCCCCGGCTCCTGGAGCACGATTCTCTCGGGTTCGGTCCAGACCTCATCAATCTTCCTCGTCATGTAGATTCCTGTAACACCATCTAGGAGCTGTTTTTCAGGTGGAACGCGCACATCGGGGACAAAGACGAAGGTAAAGATATTTCCATCCGCGGAAATGAAAGGGGAATCTTCAGCGCCGGGGGTGTTGATGGAGCCCTCCATGGGGATGGGAGGGTACCATTCGTCGGAGTACAGGATGGGAGGGTGATGGTCGGTAGATGGTGCCATTTTGATAACATCACCAGGGATCGCATCCAACCTTGTTGGGGGTTGGGTCGGCAAGAGCGGAGGTGCCTGAGTTATTTCAGGAGGTTGTGGATTTTCACAGCCGGTGAGAGTGAAAGCGACCGAGATGCCGATGAGACAGGTCAGGATGATGGTTTTCAGTAAACGCATGAACGTTCTCCGATAAGTGAATCCATAGGTGATGTTGGCAGTCTTTGAATTATCCTGTGTGCATGACTGCCTGAATAGGCCATCTTCTTTGTCATATAATATATACCCTTCCATACACAATTGTTGCACGCTATTGAAGATGTGTTTACTGCAGGATTAATGGAAACCTTCCTGGGAAATTCCGGACGCTCTTTTATTCAAGATAGGGTGCTTGTATAACAAAAAAATCAGCAGCTGTAAGCACAATTTCCTATAAGACTATCGGTTGGATTGTGGTGAAATACTATACATGATCGTTTTCAATATAGCGTAATGAATTCCTGCCGCATCCAGCAAGGGGAAAATGCGATGCTTTCTTGCCCGCCACATCGGTTCCCACGCCTGTTATTCGTAATGCTATTCGTTTCCCTGCTATTCCTCACAGCAGGCTGTGACCGTTTGGATGACCTCCAGCCTCTTGTGCTTGACCTGATTGGCGCAGGTAGGACACCATCCGCGCCGGTCCCTGACTATGTCGTTGAAGCAGTTAAAGAGGTGCCTGATCAGGTGGTGGATGAATCCCCCGTGCAGCTTCGGAAGGAGGCGGCCGAGATCTTGCGCGTTCTCTCGATCTCAAGCCCATCCCAAGAGCTCACGGATGTTGAGACGCGTCTCTTAGAGGATATCAACCTTTTCCTCGATGAAAGCAGGCTGGAGGATTCCTCGATATTGCTGCGCCATGTGGATGTCGCCAATCGCCTGCTTAAGTTGGTCTCAAAAAAGAATTTGCAACCAGAAGTCCAGGATGCCTATCTTCAGGCTTTCATAAAGCTGTTGCTTTCGGATTACCAGGTCGTCGTTCTCTCAGCAGGTGACGCGGAGGTTGTCGTGCGATCGGCTCGCGTGGCTGGCGATGTGATTTCTGATATCGGTGTGCAGGCAGCAGAGAAGGAACTGGAACGTACACGGGGTCTGATGGTAGCGCTGGATGGCGCCTGGCGCCGTGGGGATGTGCGCGCGGGGATAAACCTTCTTGTGCCAGCCTGGGAGTCGTCCGCGGCCGTACGCTCTGTATGGGGCCTGCGATACGAAGGGGACTATGAAGAAGATGGCGTAATTGAATTATATGAATTGAGTCTTGGCTCCAGCCCCTTTGGCACGGACACCGACAGTGATGGCTTGAGCGATTATTATGAGATCATCGTGATGGGGCATCAAACGATGCCTGGTGTGGCTGATACCGATGATGATGGCGTGATGGATGGGGATGAAGACCTCGACCTTGACGGTGTATCCAATATTATGGAGCGCGACCTCGGGACGGATCCGATGAAGCTTGATTCGGATGGTGATGGCATAAGTGATCTAGCCATGGTCTTGGGGGAGAACATGGGCTCAATTACAGGCGACTCGGACGGGGATGGGTTGAGCGATGAGAGCGAAGCTCGTATGGGAACCGACCCGATCCATGTCGACAGCGATCGCGATGGGATCTACGATGGGCAGGAATACCATCTGCAGACCATATCGATAGATGACATAGGACTTACGATCGACATTCTGGGGATGGGCGATCACAGTCAGTCGATCACGGTAGATCGTATGGTCGGCGCGCCTGGCTTCGCCGGGAACTTTGGTCAGGTCGGCGATTTCGTGATCATTTCGACTGAACTGCCGTTTCAATTGGCGACTATTCACTTGACCTACGATGAGACTCTTGTCCCCGCTGCCGATGAACTTAATCTGAGATTGTTCCTCTACGATGAAGAGCTTGGGCAGATGGTGATGCTCGAGAGCCCCTCCGTCGATATGGAGGCCAATCAGATCCGTGGTGGGACCACTCAACTCGGCCCCATCGGTGTGCTTTACCTGCCGATTTGGCTGGCGGTGAATCCGCAGTAATTATTTTTAGAATACATTGGCTCCCGTACAAATTTCACCAACAAACACACTTGTTAACTTCCACGAGCCGCAAGCAGAGCTTGCGCCCGGAGCCAGCGACTATTTCTGCGTAATTGATCTCTTTGCTTGAACCTTGCTGCTAATTTACAATATGAAGTACAAAGCTTGAATTGGAAGATAATTGGGGAGGATTTTCCGCCGATCTTGAGGCGCGTCTACATAATGATTTTGAATACAAAAACCTTGTTTCGATTTCTTCTTTCTGCTGCACTAATCCTGCTGCTTGG
>SOIH01000204.1 GCA_004376895.1 Anaerolineales bacterium
TTCAGTCTTTCCCTGCCAATAGGTCTTTAGCAACATCAGAAGGGAAACGGTAATTAAGTGCACCAGAAGGCATCTGACTTAGCTTAAGTTCAGCATCTGATAGACTCAGATGGGCTACATATTCGGCTTCTTCCGATATTATTTGATAGTTCCATGCAATATCATTCATCGAGCCAAGGACACTTCGACTTGCAGTTCTAGCAAATTGAACTGGGTCAAGATGCCTAATTTCTCTATCAATGACTTTCTTAGGTACTCCAATCATCAGAAGTAAATTCTCAACCCTGGCACGAAAAAGAGGAATAAGGTTTTCGGATTCCCAAACAGGAATTGCGACTGTCACAAGAGATAGCTCATTAACGAAAATGATAAGATCTCCTGCGTATGTTGGTACTAGGTTTGCGTACCAATCTCCCAGGGCTCCTGTCGGTGGCTCTGGCGTCTCAACGGGCACGATTTCTAAAAACTTGTAGAGCTTACGAGTGCATCGAAGAGTGACCATAGACCCTTCCCAGGGCTACTATCATGGTGAGGAAAAATCATGATTTATCCGCAATCCATAATTAATCACGTGCAGAAGTACCTCTTGAAAAGTTCTTCCGCTGCTGTTTGACCTTCTTCTGTAACAATTACTGACTTTGCTTTACTCTTCGAGTCACTTATATAACCTTTCTCATACAGCCGATCCATTGCATCCCAATCGAATCCCTTCCAGGCTCTTATTGCACCTCGGTGACCAAAGAAGTTAAGGTGTAGAAGAGCTAAAACAGCTTCATCTACCTTATTCTTATCATATTCCATTTCTTAATCCTCAACTTAAGGTGCCAGCTAACGGTGCGGGTCAGCCGCTCGCCGGAGCGAAGTGGAGGCGAGTCGGCTGCAAACACAGGTTATGCCGCTTTATAGACAGGTCAGCATACGCTTGAGCAAATTCCTAATGTCCGTCCGTGTTTGCCAGATCATCTGTCCACAACCGCTGGAGCCCGGCGCCGTACGTAGCATGACCGCAAGGCGAGGGTTTGGCATTCGGGCATGTTCAGTTCATGTCAATCGGCATAGTGCCTTAGCGCTTCGATTCAATCCTTGTTAAGTACCAAAAAGGTGACATCGTCCTGCTGTGGCGCGCCCTCGGTAAAGGCGTTGAGATCAGCCTCAACCTGCGCAAGAAGTTCACCAGCCTTCCGGGGCGCGGCGGCAATAGCAGCAGTCAGACGATTGATCCCGTAATCTTCGTTGGGCAGATGCGGATGCCATGCTTCAGTCACACCGTCGGTGTACAACACAACTGCGTCGCCAGGCCCGAGCGTGATTGTTGTCTCGCTCAATTGTAGTTCATCGAACACTCCAACCGCGCTACCAGTTCGGGTTAATGACTCTATTGTCCCTGATGCGCGCCGCACGATCGGTGGATTGTGCCCGGCATTTGCATACTGGAGCGTTTGTGTCTTTGGGTCAATCACTGCAAGAAAAACCGTGACGAATATCATCGAGGAAACCTGCCTGAGGATTGTATGGTTGACCTCCATCAACACTGCCGCGGGACTGCGATGTCGCAGCGCTCCAGAGAGAATGAGACTGTGTACCATCGCCATATATAGCGCAGCAGCAGTGCCCTTATCCGCAACATCGCCGATCACCATCCCCCAGCGACCCTCATCCAGGGGAAAGATGTCGTAAAAATCTCCGGCGACCTCGCGCGCCGGACGCCAAGCGCCCGCAAGACCAAATCCGGGAATGTCAGGCATTTCACGCGGCATGAGCCCCGCCTGGACTTCGCGAGCGACCTGTAGTTCGTTTTCGAGACGAATACGCCGCGCCTCTGCAACCTCGTAGAAATGAGCGCGCTCGAGCGCAACGACGAGCTGCGCGCTGACCTCAGAGAGAAAGTGCAAATCCGCGTGGGTCAGGAACTGCCATTCCGTGGTGGCGGCATTGATGAGACCAAGCGGCTTACCTTTTGAGATCAGGGGCACGCTGGCGTGAAATCGCAAACCTTGGTTATTACCCGCGGCGCGCATGGAATCTTGCAAGCGTGTACATTCGACGATATTGACGGCACGTGTGAGGCGTCCTTCGACGAGGAGCTTCTGGCAGCGGCAAGCGGGCGGCTGTCGGAGAAGGCGGCGATCGTCGGATTCGAGACCAGGAGGTAGGCTACAGGCGGTAGCGAGCACGAAGCCGTGTGGCGGTGAATCCCCTGCGGAAAAAAGCCTAAGGTGTGACTCGGTGAGCATGGAAACCCACCCCGTCTGCAAATTCATTACTTTGAGCAGTGTTCTCAGTGTGCTGTCGAGAGCGCTCTGGATATCCACGGATCTGTTGAGCTGTTCTGCGATTTGACTGAGAGCGCGCAACCTCTCCACCTCGCGTTCATTCAGGTCGCTGGGCAGAGTCTGTGGCCGCGGGTCAATTTGTACGCTTGTGAGGAAGAGGGGGGCAAAATTGTATTCATCAAAGGGGTTATGAGTAATGACCCCATTGGTTTGTGCCCAGTGGTAAAAACGCTCGAGGGCGGCAACTTGTTCTTCGAGCGCGGCCCGGTCCGTACCTTTTGTGTGCAGATAAAATAGGTAAGTTCGCAGGTTTACATCGTCATCAGCACTGGGGATGAAATCCGCGGCATGGTGTTGTATCTGCCATTCGAAATAGTCGCGCACAGCAGATGCCGCTGCATCGGATGGAAGCAGGGATGAGATAAAAGATTCCAAAAGATACATAGATATCGCTCCGGTAAACGTCGACTTGATTAGAGCTGCCTGACACCAAGCTTATTTTTCATGACGTTTTTGTGTCGTGGACACACAGAATTCGAGTGATTCGCGCGATTCTTGTGTTGCCTCCAAGAGACTCTCTTTCGGGGATGCAATCGCAGGCGGCCTAACTATTATTGAATGGGGAACATCCATTAAGCATGTTATACTACTAGACAGA
>SOIH01000156.1 GCA_004376895.1 Anaerolineales bacterium
GTTCTCGGGGAATTGTTGTAGGATTTTATTTCTTAGACCTCTGATAGAAAGGTCAGCGAAATCAGTTTTTTCTACGTCTCAGCGGTTCCAACGCGATGAACCACTGAAACGCTGATTTGATTGAGACCGCTGAATGGTTTTGAACCGCTGAGACACTGAATATTTGGAAAGCGCTGAAAGCATTGCTTTTTGCTGAGATACGATTTGCATAGACGAAGGGGCGTGTCAGGAGGTAGAGGAGAGGAGACCTGTGGAAGTAAATCCAGGGTATCTATGGTTGCCTATGCATTTTCCAGAATATGGTTAAGAAGTTGAAGGAGCCGCTTCTCCCAGCCTCCTTCGATCTCAGTTGAAAGCCAAAGCCCGCGTTTGCTGCGGCGAATCCCTTCCCCGAAGGTATTCACATCAGGCACAGGTCTCTTTTCTGGCAGGTCAATAAGGATCTGACCGCTTTCTGTCATAATCCTATCGATTCCGGCATTTGTGGCGATGATTTTCACCTTTAATTGATAAAGTAAATTTAGAACTTCATTGGGGGTGGGGCCAAAGCGGTCGCGCAGCTCGGCATAAATGGTTTCCAACTCATCAAGTGATCGGAGTTCAGCAAGCCTGCGGTAGAGCTGTAATCTCAGATCCCGATCTGCGATGTAGTCGTCTGGAATCACAGCGGGAAGCGGGAGGTCGATGGCGGCAGGCGGAAGCTCAGTGGGTTTACTTAGCTCCTCAGGAAGAATAAGTTCGTGTCCCATCTCGCGCCGCATGCGTCTGACGGCCAAGGATAATAAGCGGGTATAAAGATGAAAACCTACGGAAGCGATATATCCATGCTGACGGGTGCCCAGGATATCTCCCGCGCCGCGCATCTCCAAGTCTCGCATGGCGATCGCGTAGCCTGCGCCGAGTTGACTGTGCTCGGCGATGATCTCAAGCCGTTGTAAAGCTTCCTCGGTTGCCCGTTGACCGGCGGAGCGGAAGAAGTAGGAAAATCCTTGGATCGCGGCTCGCCCGACGCGGCCGCGGAGTTGGTACAGCTGGGCCAGGCCGAATCTATCCGCCCGATCTACAATGAGTGTATTGGCGTTCGGAATGTCAAGGCCCGATTCAATGATCGATGTACTCACGAGAACGTCGATCTCCCCACGCGTGAACTGCTCCATCGTCTTAGATAGTTGTTTCTCTGGCATCTGACCGTGGGCTATCGTGAAATGAGCCTCCGGCACGAGACGTTCCAGCCGGCGTTGCATCGTAGCAATTGTCTGCACGCGGTTATGGACGAAGAAGACCTGTCCTCCGCGGTCGAGTTCGCGGAGAATCGCAGACCGGACCAGTTGGGGGTCGTACATACCCACATGGGTTCGCACGGGAAGCCGGTCCTCTGGTGGTGTGCTGATGGTCGAGATATCGCGAGCCCCGGTGAGGGCCATATACAACGTTCGGGGGATCGGTGTGGCTGTGAGCGTCAGTACATCAACCTCGGTTCGCATGCGTTTAAGGAATTCTTTATGCGTGACGCCAAATCTCTGCTCTTCGTCGATGATGAGCAGCCCAAGGTCTTTAAATTGGACATCGGGTTGAAGAAGACGATGGGTGCCGATCACCATGTCGATCTCGCCCGCGATCAGGCTCTTGATGATCTCAGTTGTCTCGCTTCGGCTTCGGAAGCGGGATAGCATTTCAACCTTGATGGGAAAGGCGGCGAGCCTGCGCCGGAATGTATTGAAATGCTGCTGCGCCAGCACGGTTGTCGGGACTAGCATGGCGGTTTGTTTGCCGTGCATCACAGCTTTGAACGCCGCACGCAGAGCGACCTCCGTTTTTCCATAGCCGACATCACCACAAATCAAGCGGTCCATCGGTTTGGATCTTTCCATGTCGCTCTTTATTGCTTCGAGTGCGCGTATTTGATCTTCTGTTTCCTGGTGAGCGAAAGACGCTTCCAGTTCCTTTTGCCACGCTGTATCGGGGGAAAATGCTGTTCCGATTACCGTTTGTCTTTCTGCGTAGAGTTCGAGAAGATCGCGTGCGACTTGTTCGACCGCTTCTTTCGCTTTGCCTTTCGAGCGAGCCCACTCAGAGGAGCCGAGGCGGGATAAAGAAGGGGATGAGCTATCTGCGCCCACATAGCGAGAGATACGGTCGGCTTGATGGACGGGAATGTAAAGTTGGTCGCCATCGGCGTACTCGATGAGAAGGAACTCTCGTTGGATTTCATCTAACCGGCGTTCGACAAGTCCTATGAATCTCCCGATTCCATAGTCGATGTGCACGACATAGTCGCCATGCTTGAGATCGGCGAAAGACTCCTCGGGAGCAGATGGTCTTGCAAGCGAGCGCCGGCGAGGTCGGGGTCGCGACCAGCCAAATAGCTCTGCATCCGAAAGTAGATGGAGGCGGTCACCTTGTGCCAGGTCTTGTATCCAGCCACCGGAAAGTGGTCCCTGTATGAAGATTATCTCGCCGGGGGGAAGTTCTCCTGATATCTCTTGCCTGACTTCAGCGGCGTTATCGTACTCGCTCCATAACTCGCAAAGACGCTGCGCTTGCCGGCTGACGACGACAACCGTTTCGTGATTCGTGCGTTTATCGCGCAGGTGCTTCAGGATTGATTCGAGTTGTCCGCCGAAGCGTGGTCCTGGAGTGAAGGAATTTGCCAGCGGGACCGCATGCAGGTCTGCCATCCCGGCGTTCATTCCTAGATCCAGTGTGGTGTAGTTCTCGAGGCTCTCTTCGAGATCAGATAAGGTCAGATAGGGGAGCGGGAAATCTGAAGAAATCCGCCTTTCTCCAACCGCTTCCTCATGCATGCTTAGAGACTGCTGCTCGATATCTGCCACGGTATTCGTGAAAGCGGCCTTATCGTCAAAAACCACCACGGCATCTTTTTGGAGAAAATTGGACACACCGGAAGGTCGTGAGTTCATCAGCGGCAGAAACAGCTCCAGCGAATCTGTAAGAAATGGATCATCTTCGCTGCCAATACCAGGTAATTGTTTCAACCAACCGTTGTCGAAGTCGCGCGGCAGACCTTCGCGCGCCGGTGTGATCCGGATCCAGGTCGTTTCCTTGATAGTCCGCTGCGAGGCTGGGTCGAAGCATCGAAGAGATTCCACATCATCTCCGAAAAATTCGAGTCGGATGGGAAACGTTTCCGTCGGGGGCCAGAGGTCCAGAATACCGCCGCGGCGGCTGAACTGTCCGCGCTCGGTCACAAGGTTGCTTTGCGCATAGCCATTATTCACAAGCAGGGAGATGAGCTGATCAAAACGGAAAACCGCACCTTGCTTTACATAACGTGAGTTTGCTAGGAATGTCCGTTTTGAGAGCGTGCGGGTCATCACGGCTCTGGTCGAAGCCAGAAGCACACGGCTCTGGCTTGGGATTTCTTCTTGTGGGCTACCGGGTCCTTCACCTTGGGTCAGGGCAGCGAGCGCAGCTGTACGCTCATTTCTGACGGATTCACTCCAAGGTGACAGTTCGTAAAAAAGAGGATTTGGATTGGGAAAACGGTGAAGGGCTACGTTTGGCGTCCAATATGGTATCTCTTCATAAAGGGTGAGCAGGCGCTGCAATTGGGGAACGATATATAGAATAGGCTGGTGCAGATCTTCGCATAAAGCGCTGACTAGCATCGGTCGAATTGCTTTCGGAATCTCCAGAGCTTGGTCAGGAGAGGACTTTTCCAGAAGCAGTTCTAAGAGTTGTTGGTATGTCGATTGCCCCCGTAGAGGAGCTAATAGGGCGGAGAGATTCATTTCTCAGCGGGTTTGGGGTTGCAGGAGTTCATCGCCATCTCGATCCCATCGAAGAGCAGCGTATGGATGCAGGCCGCGCTGCGTTGGAGTGTCATATCCAGAAGGTCGGCATCATCTGCGCGGAAATCTTGAAGCACGAAATTCGCGGGATCCATCTTCCCTGATGGTCGACCGATGCCGATACGCATGCGCGGGAATCGTTTCGACTTCAGGGCGTCGATAATGGAAGCCATACCTCTATGCCCGCCGGAGCCGCCTTCGGGACGGATGCGAACGGTCCCAAGCGGTAGGTCAAGATCGTCGTAGATCACGATTAGATTTGAAGGTGGGATGCGATAATAACGGGCTACCGAAGCGACCGACCGGCCAACAAGATTCATGAAGGTTTGAGGTTTCGCCAGGTAAACCTTTTCTCCATCTACGCGACCGTCGGCGATCAGCGCTTCAGATTGCATGCGGGAAATCGTAAGATCCCATCTGCGCGCAAGATGGTCAATCAGCATAAAGCCGATGTTATGCCGGTTCTGTCGATATTCTCGACCTGGATTGCCCAAGCCGGCGATGAGGTATGGTCCTTGATGTTCTGACATCCTTCTACCTGCGTTTCTTGCGATTAGCACTACGGAGCATCTGGCGCATACGAAGAACAGCCCATCTCTCCTGGGATCTCCTGCGGATGAAGAGGTAAATACCGAGCGAGAGTAGGACCAGCACACCGGCGATTATCCCACTTCGGAAGGTACGCAACACTGTAGATGGGTCTGATCCACTTGGGTATGGCAGTGGCGTGGGGCGCGGGGTCCGCGTCGGCAGTGTAATCGTAGGCGTTGCCGAAATCCTGTCAGGCTGAGGTGTGGTCGTCTCAATCGGCGTGCTGTTTCGAATACGAAGTCCTTCTACGATTGACTCGAGCATGATGTTGTTGCTGAGATGCACGCGCAATCGCAGGCTGTAAAAGCCGTCAGTGATCCCGGTCGTATCCCAGAGCCCCAATCTTCCATCTGTGACGGGCGTGTGGACGGCATCGCCGATTAGGAACCAAGTCCCTGTTGGGTTATCTGAGTGGGCGAAGGAGAGATCATATGAAACAAAGGATGGGTGGGAGGCTGATCCCTCGATTGTCACCACTCTATCGATGGCTTCCCCGCCGAGAGGCTCACGGATGTCTGCATACCCTGGCGCCTGGGCTGCCGCTTGGCTGACAATGCACACAGCACCGAGCAGCGTAAAGCAAAGCAAATTAAGCAGCCGGATTGCCTTCGAGAACCCCATTTCTCCACCTGGAAGTGACCAATCTGTGAGTCTATCATGCCGCCTATGTCGGGTCAAACAGACTGGATTCTTGATGGAGTGAAACTAAGAGATCCATTCTCGTTTATATGAGCACTCGGCGATTGAGGGTTGCACATTTTATAACCTCCCGCAGGATAGAAAAACCTACGGGAGGTTCAGGAGACATCCTTCACGAATGTGAATACTGCCTGCGTCAGATCAGACAATTCGCAAGCCAGTGTGTGATCTACATTTAGGCAACGAAGCTGACGGAATTGGCTGTGACGTTCAGTAATTCCAGCCACCAATAATGGATAGAACGGCGATTACGTATTTCATTTTTGGGACCAGTTTCCACCAGGATGAAAATGGCTCAAGGGTGGAGGTGAGCTGGCAGAGTGGGTTCTTAGGTGGATGTAGATTATTGACGATTTCATGCGATAGACCCTACGATTACTCTGACAGACAAACGTTGACGGAACGATTGTGAATCGGGTAGAATTTGTTTCGCATCGTCGAGGACGTTCACCTGGACGGTTAGGTGGGGTCCCTTTTTTTTGTTCAGGCAAAGGTGAAATAATGACAACAGACAAAAACCCAAGAAGCGATGAATTACAAGCTGAAGTCATCCATCTTGAAGGCGGCGTGATCCAGAATGTCGAAGCCGATACAGTGCGCATTCAACAAGGCGGCGCCAAGCAGGTGATCGCAAAGAATGTCGAACTGAATAAAGGGGGAGCCCTGACGATCCAAGGAGATGTTGTCAACCTGCAGCAAGGTGCAGCATTTATTACGCGCGGTGCGAAGATCACCAGCGATGAGAGCACAGCGGGCGTTGTTTTAGCAGAGCATGCTGTTTTACAAAACTCAAGAGTTGGCATCACGGTAGCACAAAAAGCAGAGCTAAATAACAGTTCTTCGATCATCCTGCTTGCTCAGGAAGTCGAGGGCAACGTTGAGACAATACTCGACACTCGTGGTGCGCTTCTAGCAGGTCTTGTTGCCGGCATCGCAGTAGGTCTCGTATTGTTGGTTGGTAATCTGCTGAGGCGAGATTAATCAAAATTATCCGAAAGCCGGTCCACCAGATGGAACGAAGGTAACCCGGGAGGGTAAGAGGCGTTCCGGAGGGAAAAAAATGGAAGCTGTAACATTAAACGCAAATGTAAGAAAAACGATTCGGAAGCAGGTGAAAGCCTTACGCAGGCAGGGTCTTTTACCAGCCGTAATGTACGGAGCGGGTGTGGAACCCCTCCCACTTGAATTAGATGAAAAAGCGGCATCTCGTGCGCTCGCGAACGTCGGTAGGTCTACGCTTATCGATCTAAAGGTAGGCAAAGATACGCATAAAGTCTTGGTGCGCGAGTTCCAGCGCGATGTGATTCGTCGAGACATCTTGCATGTCGATTTCTTGGTAGTAGCCATGGATGTTGTCATTCGCGCTGTTGTTCCCGTTACGTTGGTCGGGGAAGCCCCGGCAATGGAAGAACTTGGCGGCATTATCGTATCCGGGCTTAACGAAATCGAGGTAGAAGCCCTGCCGTCAGATTTGCCGGAGCAGGTGTCCGTGGATATCGAGGCGCTCGCCACTATGAATGATGTCATTACGGCAGGTGATCTTGTCTTGGGGGCGAAAGTGACATTGATCACGGATCCCGACGAGACGATAGCGAATGTTATCGCCCAGATGGTTGAGGAAGAAGTCGAAGAGGTTGAAGTCGAAGAGCTAGAAGAAGGCGTCGAACCAGAAATGGTCGATGAAGAAGATGGAGTGGAAGAATCGCCCGAAGAGGAGTAAGTGTTAGGTTACTTCCGAATGAGCGGACCGGTTAATCAAGGAGCATGGTCAAATGCCATGCTCCTTTGCTTTAATTGTTGATCAATGATCCTAGCGAATATTCTCCCTTGTTGCCATGATCCATGTGTAGACCCGATTTCTGACGATCAGTATTAGCTTGCCAGGACGCCCTTAGTCGCGATGAGAAAGCCATTATTTATTGCATTTTGTCTGGGATGATTTCCTTATTCAAGAAGATTTATTAATTGGAGAAGTTTCCTGGTGATCCTCGCTGTCGCTCCCCAGATTACTTCCCCCTGGTAAGGTTTGAAGGCATAAATCGGTCCGTATGTAACGGATGCAGGTGCTTCCTGGAATTGAGTCTCCAAGTGTGTGGGATCTGACAACCACTCGATGGGAACACCAAATACACTTGCGACTTCCATCGGATTTATCGTCAGCTCATAAGGCCAGGGGATCACCCCGACAATTGGAACGATTTGAAACTGAGTGATGGTGAGCAATGAATCAAGCCTGCCCAAAATCTTGACATCGGCAGGGTCGATGCCGATTTCCTCCTGTGTTTCTCGTAGAGCAGCGCTCTCATAGTTTTCATCATCGGGCTCAATAATCCCGCCTGGAAAAGAAACCTGACCACGATGATCCTCGACTTCATCGGTCCGTTTGGTGTACAGCGCGTGCCAGGAGCCATCGTGAAGATATAAAGGGATGAGTACAGCAGCCAGGCGAGCATCCCATTCAGTGCGGATACCGGGTTCTTGCGCGAGAAGAACCTGCTGAAGGCGTTTTGTAAAATCACCCATAGGTTGGATATTAGGCACGCTGGATCACACTCCCACAATAATCACACTGCGCGCTGCCGTCCTTAAAGCGCTCGACCTGATCCGGAATTACGCTTCCTCCACACTGAGAACATTTTGCGGGGAGTTTTGATCCCCTCATCTCCCTTGAAAACTGAAGATCTCTTATGTCGTGGTCAATCCGCATCCGCTCCAGATAACTTCCAATAACCGAAGCTTCGTGCGCAAATCCTTTTTCGTCAAGCTCGGTTTGGGTCCTGGAACCGACGACATTCAATCTTTGAAATTTGCGGTACATCTCCAGTATGTTCAGTCCCTTTTGGAGGCTGGCAAGTCCAGTCTTTGAATCCCCGGCTTCAAACCAGGCACGTCCTGCTTGAAGGAAGAGCGGAGTGGCTTGCGGGAGCCCGTGTTTTTCGGCTGCTTCTGCAAGGGCTTGATACTGTTGAGCCGCTTCCTGGTATTTTCCCGAATGCATAAGGTCATGGGCATGACGCAGGCGCTGGAACGCGGCTCGAGCAGCGGGATTACGAGACCGAGGGGGTTGTACTCTAAAGCGTCGAGGGTGAGGTTGTCTCCGTCGGAACGTCATTACAGATCACCTGTCAGAAGGTCACCTTTATTCCAGCAAATCGCTTCTGTGAGTGTGTTTCCAGAGTGTAAAAAACATATAAAAAGCCGAGAAAAGCCATTAAGTATGCATACGTCGGGTGAAAATTAGGTATCCAGTGTGGGCGATCATGCGGTCCGTGGGGCGCAGACGTTCTGCGATGGGTTTATAGAAACGCAGCAAGATTTCGGCTACATCGACAGAATCGAAATGCTCTTTCTCGATATTACTCAAGAAGGCTGCAACCTGGTTGGTCGTCGGCAGAATCGTTCCCAACACACCTCCATTAGCCAGAACCTCATGAATTTGAGAGAGATACAATTCCGGCTTCGGTAGATCCAGAAAAACTGCGTCGAGGTCCTTTTCGACAATTCCATCTGCGATATCTTGCTGGGAGAAATCCACACGATCAATTAAACCGACACGGTCGAGATTTTGCTTGGAAAGATCCTGCATATCCTCACGGCGATCGTACGAATATACTTTCCCTTGCTCTCCCACCATCCAGGCAAATGCGGTGGTTAGGGCGCCAGAGCCTGTACCTGCTTCGAGGACACGCGTTCCCGGTCCAATGGATAGGCGCAGGAGGATATAACCGATATCTTTAGGGAATATGATCTGTGACTTTCGGCGGGTGTTGCGGAGGAGGTCATGCAGGGTGGGGGGGATGAACAAATAGGAAGTTCCAAGATGTGTCTCGGCGAGCCGCCCCCATGGGGAGCCAATAAGATCATTGTGGAGGATAGATCCCTTATGGGTCTGGTACTCACGATCGGCTTCGAGCCTGAAGATAGTCTGTTTATTATTTGGTAATTGAAGCATGGCTAGATCGCCAACTTCTGCGATACGCATGGCTGCAACCTCCTGATTAAGTTGCACCTATTCTAACGGTAAATATCGCCCTCATACCTATTTCGTCTGCTAATCAATCAGGTTTCAGTCCGACAACGCGCAGCACTCGCGCTCGCTCTTGTTCGATAATTTCAAATCGTGGGTGAAACCCCGCATCTTGGAGTGGGATTTTCCACTCCTCTCGCGGCTCACCTGCCTGTCCTGTGAACCGGTAAAGCCAGGCAGCAAAACGGTCTACGAGAGAATCTCCCGTGAACTGAACAAGACCTACGATGACGAGTTCTCCGCGCGGCCGTAATACTCGGAACGCTTCTGTCAGCGTTGCCGGATCGATGATGTATTCACTTGGGAAGGTGGCGACGATGTCAGAGAAGCGGTTAGATTGAAATGGAAGCGCTTGTGCACGACCCTGGGTGAGCATCGGGGCAACACCCTTATGAACAAGATTGCGCTGTGCGAGCTTGAGCATTTGAGTCGACGTATCCAATCCGACACTTCTGTGTCCTGTTCGTGAGAGATCGGCAAGGAGGTGTCCCGGTCCGGAACCTAGCTCAAGCAAGTCGCCGATTTGCGAGGATGGTGCTGCAGCAGACTGCCATTTCCGCCACTGTCCCATGGATGTTGTGTAAGCGACGAAGTCATATGCCCAGGCGAGGGTTGTATACAGGTGTTTGAAGAAGAAGCGCAGGAAAGAAGAGAAAAGTTTGGATGCTATTTTCCACATCCCGTTCTGTATGTGTGTAGTTCGATATTTCCTGATGCGATTGCCGTAAGTGCACTCTGGTCGGTGAGGATAGCCAGCTCCTGCTCACGGATGCGGTTATAGCCGCTTGTCTGCTCGAGCGATTCATCAGAATAACCCGGATGGCACATGATCTCGCTCACGCCGTCAGGCAGTTCTTGAAGGAGCTTGATCAAATGGTCCAAGACAGCTCCATCTCCGAAGAAAGTGGCATAAAAGTAATCAGGATGTGGGATGGCGAATGTCTCTAGTTGTTCTTTCGCCTGAGTTTTACTGAAGTTGATCATGCTAGCAGGATAAAGATCTAGTAAATCATCCTCAAGAATGTCATTTGGAAACGGAGTGCGGATGCCGCAATCATATTCAATTGCAAGTTCGGTCAGTAGATTCCAGATCCCTGTACTGGCTAAACCCAGGTGGTGATGACTGTCGAGATGGTCAAGTTCCGTCTCGGTTTGGAGGAAGCGCTCGATCTGCGCTTTGCATTCCACCTTGACTTCAGTGAGGTTTAACATTTCCGGGTTGTTGAAGATTTGATTCTTCCCGTGAAAACACCCGTTTGCGTCGATAAGCGTGGGGACTCGATCAGGCGGTGTTAGGGGCTTACCGCAGGTGAGATTAAGGTGGACACCGAAAGCCAGAGCGGGAGCACATTCAATTCCCCTGCGTACATCTTGGAGAGCGCCAGGTAAGTTGATCATGACGGTTGTCGTTGTAACGATACCGTTTAGATGGGCGTCGCAGATCCCCCGGCTGACGGATGGAGTGCGCCCATAATCGTCCGCGTTTACGATCAACTTGCGGTTCACGGTGTATAAAGGTCCAATCGAGCGGGGAGAACACGGTAACGTATCGTCGTTGCATCTTCGGCTCTTATCTCCCCATCCGCCTGGATAGGTGTACCTGGAGAGCAGGTGATCTCGAGCTGCCGTGTGTGATGCTGGTGGATGGCAGGATCATGAATGTATTCACCGCTGATTGTTCTGGGGAGCAAGGAGAGCATTTTCCAGTGTGTAGGTGCATGCCCATAGACGAAGGTAAGTAAGCCGTCTGTGGGGTCTGCATCAGGCGCCATTTTGAACATGCCGCCGGTCACGGGGCAATTCCCTACCGAAACCAGGGACACAAGCCCTTCGTACTCGCCATCATCCCAGCGGATACGCATTTCATATTCCGGCTTTGCGGCGATCGCTCGCAGCGCTGCGACCAGATAGCGGATCACGCCCCGCAGCCAAGTCATGCGAATGTTATAAAGCGTCACGACGGGCTCTAATCCAACCGCGGAGTTGTTATCAAATACCCAGTCATTCACCTGGCCCAGGTCGATCCGGCGCGTCGCCCGCCCGGAGACTGCCTGGAGAGAGCCCACAATATCAAGCGGAAGCCCTAAATTCACTACGAGATCATTTGCCGTTCCAAAGGGGATGATTCCGAGAGGGCCAAGCACACCTTCCGGATTGGCGTGGTGGAGCCCGTTAATAACCTCGCCTATCGTTCCATCCCCACCGGCAGCGATAATCGGATCTCTTCCCTCGCGTGAAGCTTGTTTCGCAAGTTCGATCGCATGCCCTGGTCTCTGAGTCTGCACGACCTCACAATCGAGGGACAATTCCTCGAGCGCATCGATGATCTCCGGGACTCTTTTTCCTGCTTTCCATCGATTAGAGTACGGATTGAGAATGACTATTCCAGACATCTTCACCTACCTCAAGTAATTAACGAAGAAGGAAGCAAGCCCCAAGAAAAGTGCAAATCCTATACTGTCTGTGACTGCCGTAACGAGCACAGTTGATGCGAGCGCAGGGTCTGACCCCAGCCATCTCAGGATAAGCGGCACGAGCGTCCCGATCATTGTGGCGATGACCATATTCCCGACAAGAGCGATGCCGAGGATTAGACCCAGGAATTCATTCCCCGTCCATAGGTAGACTCCTAGGGCCGCGGCAGCGCCGACGAAGAGACCTTGAAGAAGCCCTACTGCAGCTTCTTTTACAAGCGTTCGCCAGGCATCGCGTGGTTCGATCTCGTCTAGAGCGATGGCACGGACGATGATTGCCAGCGTTTGTGTGGCTGTATTCCCGCCTAATCCAGCGACGACAGATTGAAAAGCGGCCAGCAATGCAACCTGGGCGATAATCGTTTCGAATTGGGAGATAACCCAGGAAGCGAAGAGTGCAGTAATGCCGCTCACATATAGCCAGGGTAGTCTCCTTCGAACGGAGAGACCAACCGGGCTGTCAAAGGAAAGATCGGAATCGGGGACGTTCGCAAGACGGTAAATATCCTCGGTTGCCTCGTCTTCGATAACGTCCATCAAGTCATCGTAGGTGATCACACCGCGGAGAGCGCCGTCATTGTCAACGACAGGCATCGCAGCCAAGTCGTAGCGGATCATAAGGCGGGCGACGTCTTCCTGGTCCAGGTCTGTCTTAGCGGAGATCACATCGGGGTCCATGATCTCAATGATTTTACGATTCGGGTCAGCGATCACTAGATCACGCAGCCCGACGACACCGATCAGTCTTGTGTTTTTTTCGACGACGTATAAATAGTAGGGGGTGTCGGATCCCAATGTTGTATCGCGTAAATACTCGATCGCCTTAGCCGCTGTGATTTCGGGGTCCAGCGTGAGGAGATGGGTGGTCATAAGACCCCCGGCGGTCTCATCGGGGAAAACGAGCAGAGGAATTACGTCTTTGGATTCCTCCATTTCCGCCAGCACATCCGCGGCGAGTTTGGGAGGTAAGTCACCTAAGACATCTGCAGCTTCGTCTGGTTCCATCGCATCGAGGATGTCTGCGAGGAAGGGTGTTGAAAGCGTCTCGGCTACGTCGGCTGCTTCCTCATCGTCGAGTTCCTCGAGCAGGTCGGCGGTATCGTTGATGTCAAGTTGGGGGAGGATTGCGGCTTGGTCTTGATCGTCGAGATCAGCGAAGGCCTCAGCTCGATCTACAGGGTGTAGATCGGTGAGCGCGGCGATTGCTTCCTCGACGCGATTTGCTTCGAGGGCTGTTCGAATCGCTTCTAACGTGGTGTCGATCAATGAAGGTTCCACGCATGCTCCCTGGAGGATTGATCCTTGCCCTTGACCCTGGCTTCAGCTGTTCCAGAGGTTTTGGGACATATCCCCTTTAGGATCGCGTGGAGTTCGCGGCGAACTCTAGAGAGGCATCAAACCTTGGGTTAATTGGGAAATGAATTTTCTCAAGATACTTTTCATTTCAGTATTCGGGAATCTGCACTTCCGATCCCATGTAAACTCTGTTTTACCTGGTTGATCGGTAATGGTGTTTCCCTACATGAGAGGATTGTAGCATTCTAGCGGATGGTCGTCAAAATAGTGCAGGCAACTCACTGCTTGATGCCAGTTATATTTTTTTGACCTGAACTATGGTCATCAGCGTCTGCGACTGCTTGAACCAGAAACTCGTAACCCCCAATACAGCAATTGAAGGAGTGCTGTAGCTAGCGAGGCGACATACGTAAAAGCCGCGGCTCTTAAAACCGCGTTAACGCCATCCTGATCTTGTTGGGTCTGGATCAGCCCGGATTCTGCAAGGAGAGCTTTTGCTCGCGAGGAGGCATTAAGCTCAACGGGCAGCGTGGCGAGGGCAAAGAGCGCACCAGTCCCAAATGCAGCGACGCCAAGCCAGGCGATATTCGTGACTTGCAGCATCAATCCGATGATGATCAGGATCCAACCAAGAGAAGAACCGATATTAACGACGGGGACGAGTGCAGATCGCAGTTTGAGGGGGAAATAGTCCACCTTATCTTGCATTGCATGTCCGAGTTCGTGGGCGGCGATAGCCATAGCAGAGACGGAAGCTGGCTCATACACACCGCGGGAGAGGTGCAAAGTCTTGCTGCGAGGGTCATAGCGATCGGTCAAGCTGCCGCCGGTGGGTTCGACACGCAAGTCGTATAAGCCGCCGTATTGGATCAAGCGATTGGCAGTTGCCGCGCCACTCATGTGGGCGCTATTTTCTATCCGGCTCCACTTCTTGTAAGTTGACGAAACCCAAAATTGGGCGAACATCATCAGCAGGAACGCTGGAGCCATTATGCACAGGTATATTGGATCGAAGTACATTTAAACCACCTGATGAAGTTGATGATTATTCTGTGAGCAGCACGATTGCTTTCTCGAGCTGGGGATCAATGCCGGCCTCGAAGTCCTCATCTGTGTAAGGGACCTCATGATCAGGTTCTAATCCATCACCGACGATCTGTCTTCCCTCTGGTGTATACCAGCGAGCGACGGTCACACGCACTGCGCCCTCTTCTCCCTGAAGGGCAATCCAGTTCTGCACCGAGCCTTTCCCGAACGTCGTCTCGCCAACGAGCAAACCGCGCCCGTAATCCTGGATTGCACCAGCTACGATTTCCGAGGCGGATGCGGAGCCGCCGTTCACCAGGACGATCAGAGGTAAATCGGTCGCCAGACCATCCCCGAGGGATTCATAGACCTCTTCGCTGCCATCGCCGAATCTCTCGGTCATGATCACGCCATCTTCAATAAACTCTGAAGCCACTTCGATTGCCGTGAGCAGGAACCCACCGCCGTTGCCTCTCAAATCGAGAATTAGCCCATTCAGTTCAGTCTGGCGTAAATCACGGATCGCGCTCCGTAGATCGTCTGATGTGTCGTTGGAGAAAGTGAAGAGCTGGATATAGCCGATACCCCCTTCGAGCATCTCGCTCTCAACGCTGGGAATCAGGATCTCCGCTCTGATAATCTCGTACTCCAGGAGTTCGGGTTCTCCCTCCCGCCTGATGGTCAGGCGGACCGTAGTCCCCGCGGGACCAAGGACACTGCGTATTACGATATTCGCATCGATGCCGGTTACATCTTCACCGTCGACGGCGACCACTTCATCCCCGGGTTCCAGTCCGGCTTCTTCTGCCGGGGAGCCGGGCATGGGCGATACGATTGTCAGGAATTCCGTATTCGTGTCCACCCAGGCTCCTATCCCTTCGTAAGAGCCTTGGAGAGGGATGTTCGATTGTTGGTAAGTAACCGGGTCCATGTAGGATGTGTGGGGATCGCCCAGGGCGTCCAATGCACCGGTAATTGCCCCTCTCATGAGGGTGACGTCGTCAACCGGCTGGTCAACATATTCCTCATGCACGATGTCCCACGCCTGCCAGAAAGGAGCGAATAACTCGTCGGAGCCTTCCGGTGGTTCTGATGTGTAGGTCTTTGTTTCCACCACCAGCGAAGATTGCTCGAGAGTGTCCTCCAGCCATCCTGGAAGCAATTCGTAGCCGATAACCTGGCCGATAACGACGCCGAAGGCCAGACCGCTTGCGAATAAGCTTGCTGATAAAAATGATCCAATGAACAAGCCGAGCAATACGACTTTTACTTTTGATGTCATAGCACGGAATCCCTCAACTTTATCTTGATAGCGTAAAGGATAACATACTCGGTTAACCGCGGGTGGGCGTTAATGAGATTATGGATATTATGCCAGTTTATGGCGCGCCAGCCATGTATCCAGCAGCGGGTTATAGCTCTCGCAGCCGACTTGTTCCACATAATCGAGGATTGCCAGACCGTCTAAGGCGTATAACGGATGACACGAAGTAGGCCATGCGCCGTCAGGGATTTCAACGACCGCGTCAACAACGATCCCGACGATGTCTACCTTCTCAAGACGCGGGACCACCTTTTCGGCTGTGATGATGACCTTGTCAGCGATCAGAGACAGCTCGCGATCTACGCCTTGATTAGCTCCTATGCAGGCATTCCCATCAGGGTCGGCTTCAAGAGCGTGGATCACAGCAACATCGCAGTTTATTGCCGGGAAGGCGGTAAGAACCTCGCCTGAATAGGGGTCTTCAATTGTTTTTACGTCCGGGCGCAAACGTAACAAATCTGTCCCCTGCCAGGCGATCGAGGGCATAAAGCCAACCCCTGCCATCGCCGCTCGGATCCCGAATGCTAGGCTGGCTTCCGTCTCTTCAATAATCTGGATCGATCCATTTGCAGCGGCAGAGGTGAAATGCGGAGCTAAGCCGAAAACCTCCAGGCCAAAATAGCAGGTGCGGATTTTTGAGACCATCCCTTCACCCACTAGTATGTCGCTTTCCACACTTGATGTGAAGTTGAGTAATGTGATGTCGGAGGGTGTGTTCTCGTTGCGAAAACGATCCAACAAAGCCAACGAAAACGCCATCGGTCGACGGTAAAGCGTGAACCCTCCGAGGGAAAGCTGGCAGCCCTTCGGTTTAACCATCGCTGCTGCTTCGGTGAGGGAGACGAGTTTATTATTTCCTGTTTTGCTCACTTTGGATCTCCATCTCTGCTCTTCAAGTCATCAACTCGTTGACGCAATTCATCGAGCGCTTCATCTTCTTTTTTCCAGGGGTTGAGCATCTCGCTGATAGAGTCGCGAAAAACCCCCTCTGGCTTCGATTTCATCCTGCGGATAAAGCTGAGTGCCAAGCCGATGTTGAAAAGAATTACGAATGCCAGGATTGCGATGACGATCAGCCAGCCATTATTCTCCATGGATGCTTTCCTACTCTCTCATACTCTAACCAAGCGGGGGAGAGCATTGGTCAGGTCGTGTATCTGTTCGATAGTGTAATCGACTGTTCCTTCAACGACTCCATCACCGACGAGAACCGTCGTCATGCCGAACTCGGCTGCAGCCGAAAGGTTTGGATAACGGTCGTCCACCAGCAGGCAAGTTTCGGATGGAGGATCCCCCACGAGAGCAAGGGCGCGATGGTATGCCTCAGGGTCTGGTTTGTTCGAGAAATCCAATGTGAGAATGTCGATGATCTGGTCTATAAGATCCGAGATACCAAGCTGCTTCAGGACTCGCATGGCGTAGTCGCGGTAAGCATTTGTGAAGATCACCCGGGGAATGGTGATTGAGGCCAACATGTTTTGAAGTTCAGGATCTGGTGCGATGAGGTTCTCGACCGGAACATCGTGGACATAGTCCAAATATTCCATTGGATCGATCTGATGGTTATGCATCAAGCCGTTCAGCGTGGTTCCAAATTGGGCGAGATATTGGGCGCGTAGCTGGGATGCATCCTCGGCGCAGATGTTCAATTTCATCTCGATGTAGCTTTGAATGCGGCCACCGACAGCCTCCCACAAGCCACTTGTGTGAGGGTATAGCGTGTCATCAAGGTCCAGGAAGAGTGTAGTATATTCCATGAGATTGGTACCGTTTCCTCCGCCCGCGTACAGGTGGATCTCCCTGGCGGCAATGGATCCATCACGTATATCTCGCAATAACCACGAAACCGGGTTCAGACCCATTGTCGCATCAAATCGTTATAGAGCCCGAGGGCTTTGGTTGCCGGTTCAGGCAGATCTCGCGGATTGCAAATGGAGCGGCAGGGTTCTGAATCTGTCGGGACAACATCCACCGATTCTAATTCACCCGCGGCAGTATAGAATGCCGTGTCCTTGAGTGTCAACCAAATGGGAGGCATGTATAATCAAACCCACGTTGGAGGCGCATCGTGCCAATACGGATACTGCCGGAAAATGTCTCTTCTGCTATAGCCGCTGGCGAAGTTGTTGAGAGACCTGCATCTGTCGTGAAGGAGTTGGTGGAGAACTCGCTCGATGCAGGCGCAAAGAGCATTCAGATAACCACGGAAGAAGGGGGGAAGCTTCTTATCGAGGTGGTCGATGATGGGTGCGGAATCGCACAGGCAGAGGTGCTGCTTGCGGTGGCGAGATTTGCGACTTCGAAGCTGGAGACTGCGCAGGACCTTTTCGCGATCGACACTTTAGGTTTTCGGGGGGAAGCTTTATCCTCCATCGCCGCTGTGTCGCGTCTGGAGATGGTTACACGTGTGCAAGGCGAAGAAATCGGATCGAAATTAAACGTCAATGGAGGAGAGATTAAGCCTCTCTCATCCATAGGATCCCCACCTGGAACGGTGATACGCATACGAGATCTTTTTTATAATGTTCCAGCACGCAGAAAATTCTTGAAAACCGAAAACACTGAACGCCGTTGGATAACGCGCTTTGTCAGCCGCTATGCATTGGCCTATCCAGAGGTGCGTTTCCAACTACAAAAGGAAGGACGTTCTCTTTTTAATACATCGGGAAATGGTGATCAGCGTGAGGTTCTCACGGAAGTCTTCGGCCTTGAAACCGCGCGTCAAATGATCTCCATTCCACCTTCTCCAAGCGCTGAAATATCGGTCTCCGGCTTTGTCAGCCCGCCCGAGTTAAATCGCAGCAACCGCCGCGAACTGACTTTCTTCGTGAATGGTCGCTGGGTTCAAGACTCAAGCCTGTCAGCGGCTGTGCTGCAGGCATATCACACTTTATTGATGGTTGGAAGATACCCCCTCGCGGTACTCTTCCTGCAGGTCCCTCCCGAGCAAGTGGATGTGAATGTCCACCCGACGAAATCTGAAATCCGCTTCAGGGAGTCGGATCGCGTTTTCGCGGTACTCCAAAGGGCGATCCGGGCGACTTTAATGGGGCATACTTCTCCTCCTCGCGTCGATCTTCATTCAACGTGGTCTCGAGAGGGTCTCTCAAGCCGCCCTGGTGCTATCAGCACAGATTGGGGATTCGCAGCGGAATCGTCTTTTGACCCTTCAGCATCCCGTCCCCTTTCACTTCAGGGAGTGCTTCCCGCCGGTACAATCCCTCTGCTTCGGGCGGTAGGGCAGATCGGGGCAGCATATCTCGTCGCTGAAGGACCTGATGGGCTCTATCTAGTTGATCAGCACGCTGCGCACGAGCGCATTCTATTTGAAAAAATGATGGCTGCGAGAGACGCTGGGGCATTGGAATCTCAGAATCTGCTCGAAGCGCAGACGATCGAGTTTTCACACTCTGAAGCCGTTCTGTTGCAGGAGAATCTGAAGGCGCTAAACGAGTTGGGTTTTGTAATCGAGCCGTTTGGTGAGCGATCCTTCCGGCTGCGTGCAGTCCCCTCCCTTGTAATGGGGAAAGATCCGTCCTTCGCCTTGCGGTCCGTAGTTGAGGAATTTGAAGAGAATGAAGAGCCGTTGGCGGATGCGCTTGAGGCCCGGCTTGCAGCTCGCATATGCAAGCGTGTGGCCATCAAAGCTGGTCAGGTGTTATCTTTAGCGGAGCAGCGGCAGCTGCTCAGGGATCTGGAGGCATGTTCAATGCCACGAACATGCCCTCATGGACGGCCAACGATGATCCATCTATCTGTAGATGCATTGGAAAGGCAGTTCGGTCGCCGTTAGTAGAGCGCGCTACCCTTACTCAGACCGAAAGGTAGTATGACTTTGAAGGTGGTGCCCTCGCCGACCTTGCTGTCAACCTCGATTGTACCGTTGTGGTTCAGTGCAATCCGCTTCGCGATCGCCAATCCCAATCCCGTGCCACTAATGAGACCTTCCTGGTCTGGTACCCGGTAGAAACGATTAAAAAGGTTAGGAATACTATCGGCTGGGATACCTTTTCCGTTATCCGAAACCATCAACAGTGCATCACCATCTTTCCGTTGCAATGAGATCCGCACCCAACCTTCTTTTTGATTGTATTTAATCGCGTTCGTTATCAGGTTCAGGAGCAGCCTTTTTAATTGATTGCGATCACCCATCAGCGGGGATAGTGTGCGATCGATGTCGGTTTCAAGGGAGACATCCACTGAATCCGCCTGTAGTCGCATAATTTCGATGCACTCTCGAACGAGACCTTCGAGGAGTACAGGCTCGCGTTCGAACCGAACTCTGCCTGATTCGAGTCGGGAGAGCTCTAGGAAGTTAGTGCTCAGTTCATTCAGGCGCTGTACCTCGTTGAAGAGAGTTTGGCGGATCTTACTGCGCTGTTCATCTTCTAATTCTGGTCGCTGAAGGAGGTGGACAGCTGCTGTCAATGCAGATAATGGTGTTCGCAATTCATGGACCATCTCTGCTACGAGGTCACTTTGTTTGAATAGACGTGTGTTCTCGATCGCGATTGCGGCCTGGGCGGCTAATGCTTCCAGAACATGCTTATCTTGTTCGTTGAATGTACCCTCGAGTTTATTCACCGCTTCGATTACACCGATCGTCTTTCCTTTTGTTCTCAAAGGCACACCGAGGATCGATTTAGAGCGGAACGATATTATCAAGTCGACCTCGCGGAAAAAACGAGAATCACCTGGAGCATCATCTACAAGAAGTGGTTCACGGTGGGTGAATATCCATCCCGCCACGCTATTTTCAGGCGGTATCGCTATGAGTGTGTCGTCAGACCGGAGCGGTACTGTAGCTGCTTCAAAGTAGAGTTGATTCCTTTGCGGATTGTATAGGAGCAGGGCGGCGGCTTGTGAGTCGGTCAGCTCTTTAGCAGCGTCAACGATCATTTGGAGGAGTGTGCTCAGTTCTAGAGTTGAGACCAGATCAGAGGTCATCTCTAGAAGGCGATCATATCGCTTTAGCAGCGCGTCGACGCTGTTGTGGTTATTGGTTGCTGACGAGTCTTTTTGTTTCTTTGGGCTCACGCAGCACCTCTTGAAGGATCATCGGTAGTACATCCGCTACATCGTCACGGATGACGAAATCCGCGCGTATGTCAAGGTATGTTGGTTCATTATTGATGATAATGAGTTTTGCGCCAGCGTTCAATGCGGGGATCGGCATCGAAGCTGCTGGCATGACTTCCATAGATGAACCGGCAACCACTATTAAGTCCGCGTCATCGATTAGGGCTTGCGCTTCACTAACGATGATGGTCGGCAGTTGCTCGCCAAAAAGGATGATGTCCGGTTTGAGCAAACTGCCGCAAAGATCGCAGTATGGTAAAGCGCCGGTGCGGGCAAAAGCTTCGATCAGGCTTTTCGCGTTGCGCTTTTGATAACACGATGTGCAAGTCGCCTCACGCAAATGACCGTGTATCTCGTAAATCCGTTTCGATCCCGCCTTACGATGGAGATCATCGATATTTTGGGTGATGATGCCGTGTAAAAAACCAGCCTGTTCTAATTTTGCAAACGCGGTGTGTGCTGGGTTGGGCTCAGCATCAATCATTGTTTTCACAAGTGGTCTAACCCACTTGAAGAAGTCCTTTGGGTGATAACGGAAGGAGGCGAGAGAGGCCACCGTCATTGGGTCATATTTTTTCCAAAGGCCGGAATCACGTGAGCGAAAGTCGGGGATTCCGGATCGGGTTGAGACCCCTGCGCCGGTAAGGGCAACCACCCGACGGGCGGAGCGGAATACGGCTGCGCTCTTCTCAATACAGTCAGCGAGTTGAGGATGGGTCACAAACGTAATTAACCTGTGGGGGGATGAAGGTAAGTAAGGAGAGATTCAGCGAGTTTGCGTATTTGTTCGCTCACTAAAGAATCAGCGTACGAATCTACAAGCGGCGATCCCGCTTGTGAAGCTTGGTGGGCTTGCTCGGGGGCGGGGGAGACAATCCCCGCTAATTCAATTCCAAGGTCACTTTCCACCTGTCTCCAGGGGACTTGTAGGCTTGTTCGCACGCGGTTGATTAATGCAAGTCCTACTTTCTTTGTATTAATACCGCTCGTTTCGAGTTCTTGCAGTAATGCACGTCCCATAGCATCCGAGGGGTAGACTGGTTCAACAACCAGGATGATGCGATCGCATTGCTGCAAAATGGGCTTAACGTATGGTTTCAACCCTGCTCCCAGGTCGAGAATGAGCAAGTCGCACATGGATGCCAGGTTGGATACTACCGCTTCCATCTGCGGGACGGCTTGTTCCAGTTCTGTCTCTCTAGGATGGAAAGAAGAAAGGAGCAATCGGACACCACTTGAGTGATTGACGATCTCCGCCTCCACCGACCTGAGATGGATGTCCTTCAATGATCTGGAGAGTACGTTGGATAGGCCGGATGGGTCCTGGATGTTCAGTTCCAAACCCATCGAGCCGTGACCCGGGTTAAGCTCTGCGACAATTACATCGTAGCCCTTTTCGCGAAGTGCGACTCCGGAGTTTAGGGTCAATGTTGTGGTTCCAATACCGCTTCGAGATCCGAGGAACCCGACGATCTGGGCCTTCTCTTCAGGCGTTGCAATTGCTTGTGCAGAGCGAGCCAGCACCGCTTTCACATGCGCCGTAAGTTCAGCTGGGTGGGTGGGTTTCGTCAGGTAGTCGTCGACCCCTGCTTCAAAGCCCGCTACTTTATCGTCTACCATCGTTTTAGCGGTGAACATGATTATGGGAATATGAGCAAGAGCTGGGTTGGAGCGGAGACGCTTCGTGACCTCGTATCCGTCGAGATCCGGCATCATCACGTCCAAGAGGATCAACTCTGGCTTGTCCTCCGCGGCTTTGGCGAGCCCAAGCGTCCCGTTGCTCGCGACGGAGATCTCGTAACCCTGGCGTTCAAGCATCAAGCCTACGAGTTTAAGCGTATCGACATCATCATCTATGATTAGTACTTTATTGGTCATCAGGAAAGCACCTTAGCGATGATCTACCTGGTTATGGCAGTTTAACATAACAGTGAATGATATTGCAAGGAGACAAATTACCCCTGGGCGACCTTACAAGCGTAATCAGGGAGGTCCTAGAGCAAGTCGTAGTGGTGGGTTGTCATTCTGAACCGAAGCGTAGCGTAGGCGAAGAATCTAGTTCTTTGAACAGAAGGGTGGCTCTCCCGGGAATGAGATTCTTCGTCGCTGTGCTCCATAGAATGACATCGGTTCAGTTGAATTGCTTCATGGAAGCCATCAGTATGAGAAACATCATAGGGATTTCTCCCTCGCCGCTGCGCGGCTCGGTCGAAATGACAAAGTAGAGGAACTCTTCCCAACCAGTCATTTCGAGCGGAGCGAGAAATCCCTGAGACGAAACGGGTGTACCTCAACCAATATTATGGAGATATCTCTATGAGTATATCCTGAGCCCTGTCCTGCGCAGTCTATAGGGCGAAATCCCACGGCCCAAGGAAGTGGAAAACATGTCGAAGCATAAGCCGAAGGGTAAGCGGAGATAAAGATTGGGTTTTGATTGCGGGTAACGCTGCTATATAATCTTGTGCTATATGGATACAAAAGGTGCCCTACCTAGATGACGCTTGATTTCTGGGGCTTTTCAGGAAGTCCCTCGATTGGATTGCCGCTGCGTCCCTCTGGCTATTTCCTCCTCTTGGGGGAAATCGCGCTGCTCCTCGCGTTCTTTTTTGTTCGGCAAGATTGGGCTAAGGTCCGCCGTCAGGTTGAGGGTTGGATCCGAGAGCCATCTTTTTTACTTCTCCTTCTCTCCGCTCCACTCGCCGCTCAGCTCTTCATGCTTCGGCTGCCGACGCCATCAATGCTGGTTATTCCCGGTGTGCCTCAAGGTGTTGAGGGACCTGCCTTTTCGATTTTTGGAGCATTCCCCTGGCTGCTCGCGGCTGGTTTCCTAGGAGGGGGGCCTGCAGTTGTAATTGCCTTCATGGGCGGGCTAGCGCGCAGTGCTTGGGAGACACACAGCATCCTCACTCCGCTGCACATGGCGCTTGCGGCTGCACTGGTTTCTTGGTTGTTACGTCAGAATTATCGCGAGTGGCTGGGACGCATAGGGCGCAACCCACTCATCGCTGCTTTAATCGGCGGGCTTGTGCTGGGGACTTTGGGGAGTGTTGAGCATTACATATACAGCGGTGGAACTTTTTATGATGCCTTCGATTTCACATTTTCGCTGCTTCAACCTACGTATCTAGCAACTTTAATTGAGATGGGTATCGCCGGCGGGATCTGCCTTTGGCTGCGCAATACAAAACGCATACCCTGGCATTCACCGCAGAGACTTATTGTTGGACCTTATAACCGATCGCTTGCTGCCCGTCTGCTCTCGCTTCTCGTCGTGGTTGGTGTCATCTCAAGCAGTGTGCTGCTCTTCGGGGACTGGGTTCTCGCGCAGCAAGCAGCACAAGACCTTATCGAACAACAGATGCTTCAGACTTCCGATCAAGTCTCGAGCACGATCCCATATTTCATCCAAACTGGAAGATCGATCGAAACGCACATCGCCGAGGAGCTAAGTCCAGCGGTTGAAAACAAGAGTGTCTCTGAAGAACAGATGAAGTCGTTCGTGCGGACAATTGCCTTCTTCCGAACACTTGCTGTCTTCGATAGGGAAATGAATCAACTCGCTGTGTATCCCGCGGAGGGTATTCTGTCTGAAGGGACGCCTTTCGAATTGGGAGCAGCTTTAGATGCTGCGCTCCTGGGTGTCTCGGAAGAAGTGGTCCTGCGACCGGACCGGGAAGCTGCCTCGGCGCGGCTGGCTTTCATTACACCCATCCGCTCTCTCGAAAGCAATCAGCCGATTGGTGCGGTTGTAGGCGTGACGGATCTGGATACCAATCCTTACCTCCTGCCAGTTATCGAGATCATTCAAGAACTTACTCCTGGGCAAGCTTTCATCATCGATGCAAATGGCACGATCCTTGTTCACAAAGATCCACGCCGCTTAATGTTGACGTTTGAAGGCAGCGATGACGGCATCAACCAGGCGGTTCTAGAAACAGCTCCCGATGGCACTCGTAGACTGGTCAACATGACTGAAGTCCGCGGTTATCCCTGGCGAGTCGTTGTAACAGTGGCACAGAGTGAAGTCCAGAAGCTGGCTTTACAGATCGCGGCCAACTTGTTCGTCGTTGTCTTGGCTGTCGGCGGTGTTATGCTCCTCGCCGTCTATCTGATCAGCCGCCGATTAACGCAGCCCCTGCGAATGATGGCGAGCGTTGCCCAGTCGATTGCACGCGGAAACCTGGCGCAGCCAGTGAAAGGTGAAGGCCAAGATGAAATTGGCCGCCTGGCTGTTTCTTTCGAACGCATGCGCAGGCGTCTTAAAGCTCGCCTGGATGAAATGGGCTTGCTTCTCACCGCGAGTCAGCAAGTGGCCAGCTCCTTTAACCTTGACGAATCGTTGCCGCCGATCCTTACAGGAATAAGGGACCTTACACGCTCGGATTTTGTGCACCTTGCGCTAGGCCCAGATGAAGCCGTTAACTTCCGCATGGAGACCTTCACTGCAGGCGATGACCCCGGAAACTGGTCTGCGCTCGACGCTCAAATCCTCGAACTTTGTGAGACCTCCGGGCGGTTCACGCTTGAGAACCCGACGCGGGCGAAAGCGGTGCTGGATATTCAATCCCTGGATGTTCCCCTGGAAGCAATGACCGCTGTGCCGCTGCAGAATGAGGATGTTTTTGTCGGAGTCCTTTGGATGGGTTACCGGCAGCCTCAAGTTTTTACCCCAGATACATTGCGGCTCCTGTCAATTCTCTCAGGGCAGCTCGCGATCGCCGTAGTGAATGCGCGGTTGTATCAACAGGCGGAGAAAGAACGCCTGCAGCTTACTGCTGTGCTCGAGACAACACCAGATGCAGTATTTTTGATTGATACGGATGGTCGCATATCGCTCGCGAATCCCGCGGCAGAAGCCGTCTTGAAGCGCACCCCAGATGAAGCTTTAGGTGAGTTGGTGGAAGAATGTATCGAGTCGCAAGAGCTGCTCGATTTGCTTGCCGAATCAGAACCCGAATCTCGTTCGGTGGAAATTCGTTTGGACCAAGGGCAAATCATGTTCGCCTCGGTTTCGGATATTCACTCTCCGGATGAAGGCACCTCCGGCCGTGTCTGTGTGTTATGGGATATAACTCACTACAAGAAGCTCGATACGCTGAAGTCGGAGTTCGTCTCAACCGTAAGTCACGATTTGCGTGCTCCCTTAACCCTGATGCGCGGTTACGCCACCATGCTCAGCATGGTCGGGGCAATGAACGAACAGCAGAAGGAATTTATAAGCAAGATTCTCACCAGCGCGGACCAAATGGGAGAACTTATTGGGAATTTGCTAGATCTGGGCAGGATAGAGGCTGGTGTGGGACTTGAGGTGGAAACCATTTCGCTGGGTACCATAATTGATTCGGTCATGGACACATATCGACCACAGGCCGTGAATAAACAGATCACAATGGACGTGGAGCTTGAAGAGGAGATGGAGCAGGTCGAAGTCGATGCGACACTCATCCGACAGGCGATTGCGAATCTGGTCGATAATGCCTTGAAGTACACGCCTGCTGACGGTCATGTCACCATCCACGCCGAGCAGCAGGAGGAATTCCAGATTGTACAAGTTAAGGACAATGGAATGGGCATCGCTCCCACGGATCAGGCACGCCTGTTTGAAAAATTCTATCGAGCTCGGGGACGCGAGATTTTGAATATCAAAGGTTCGGGTTTAGGTCTGGCGATCGCCAAGTCCATCGTTCAGCAGCACGGCGGGAGAGTTGCAGTCGAGAGCAAGCTCGGCGAAGGCAGCACATTTACCATTTGGTTCCCTATTCGCCAGCCGGACGAGTCGGAAGAAGCCGCAGTGGAGTGAGGCAGCGAAGAACGAAAAATTGACGCTGCATTCCATTCTCTGCTATAATCTGCACAACAATCGAAGAGAAAAGGCGTACATCATCGGGAGGAGTAAGCCGATACGCGCTGACAGAGAAGGAGAGGCCAAAGACTGAGAGCCCTCCGCAGTGGCAGCGGCTGAACGTCGCCCGATGCGCCCGCCGAAGAAACTGTTAGCAGTTCAACAGGAGTAGAGCGGCGCGGGTGAAGCCCGTTACAGCGAAGCCCGGATGCTGGTCCAGGGCAATGAGAGCGCTCGTACAGGGATGTACGGCGAACTGAGGTGGTACCGCGGAGGTTCAACCCTTCGTCCTCATGGACAAGGG
>SOIH01000130.1 GCA_004376895.1 Anaerolineales bacterium
CAAATTTAAAATAAGTCTCATCATGAGACTTTTATAAGTACGTCGCTTGGAAAGGGAATTTTATTGTTTTACTCGGTCCGGATACCAATATTCGAAAAGCGCGCTCAGATTGCGCTGATGAAGCTGCTCAGCCAAACCGCCGAGTATAATGCGGCTCTTCCCACAAGATTCGATGTCGATCTGGGACAGGTAAGCATCATAATCTTTCCGTCGGCTCGCCTGCCTAACATGTCTCCGTATTATATTCAAGTATGCTAGATTGTCCTGTACCTTAGATGTGACCTCGCCACGCAGGAAGGTTTCTCCATGTCCTTGGACAATATTCTCAAGCTTCATCTTTGGGAGCCGTTTCATGCTCTCGATCATCGTGTCAAAATCGCCGTCGACGATATACGGCAGCGGCATGAGAATGTCGCCCGAAAAAAGAACCCGATCCTCCACAAGGAGCACGCCAATACCATCTGGGCTGTGGCCTGGGAGGTGAATCAGCCGGATAGATCGCTTTCCAATCTGAAGACTTAAAGCTCCTTTTTCGAAGACCACATTCGGGAGAACGATCTTCAAATTCCGTAATTCTCGATTGGTTCGCTTTGCTGCTGCCAGGGTTTGTTTACCTTTTGTATCAAGAAGAGTACGGCAGAGTGAATGGCTGAGGATCGTTGCGTTGGGAAACCAGCAATTGCCCAATGTGTGGTCGGAGTGATAATGAGTGTTGATGATATAGCGGACCGGTTTGGACAATCGCCCTTCAAGAAAGTCGCGAATCTCTCTGGTCTCTTCGGGGTAAGCGAGCGTATCGATAAGGATGGACCAATCTTGGCCAACAATGGCCCCTGCATTCACCTGCGCATAAAGCTGACTGGTGAATACATAAACATCCTCGGCTACCCGCTCTCGAATCATACTTTCTCCTGCGTGACTGCAATCTGGAAGGATAGCATACGGAGCAAATCGATGTCAAGCTGGCTTAACATAAATGTTGTTTTTATACAAAATGAATGGAAATCGATGAGGTTGTATATTAAAAGAGCCCCTACATCAGATCGGCGTCATCCATGAAACCGTCGATCAATATATATGTATGAGCCTGGATGTGTGGTTATAATGAGCCGGTTGTTGCCGTAGGGAAAGGTGTACTTGTTGGGACAGGGGTGGGTGTCCGCCAACGCCACCACCAGGAAGTCGGCGTGGGTCGCGGTGTCCGCGTAGGCGTCGGGGTGGGTGTCTGGAAGGGAGTTGGTGTGATGATGGCTGTGCCGGGGTATAGCTCGAGCATCGCTTCCATCCAATTTCGTTGATCTCGATACACAAATTCGTTGAACCTCGCTCCATGATAGTAGGTTCGCCAATTCGGCAGTGCTGGAACACGCTCGAAACCATAATCCGCTGCCAGTTGTGTGAAATCAACGTAGTATCCCGGAGGAATATTCTCGTTTATTCTCCCTCCCTGGTCATAGAATTGAGGGTCACCTTCATAACGGACCTGGAAATCCCAACTGGACGTTCGTAGCGGCTTACCTTGAGAGCCATCCTGCTCTGCAGTACGAACAAAGACTCTCCAGTACGTCTGACCCCCAAAATCCTCCCGGACCATCGCGATCCACCCGGCTTGGACCGTGGCCTGACTGAAAGCGAAAGCCCGTCCTGTGAAGAGCCAATCATCATAAGCCAAGCCAGGGGGAAGCGGATCGTTTATTCCCACGAAAGCATGCTCTAACGTGGATAGAAAATCCCACCCAAGATCGACTGCAACCCGCGCCCGCAGAGCATTGAAGGCCTCATCGACTGCATCAGAGAGAGATGCGTTGGGTGCGGTCACCCCTGGAAGCACAGTGAGCGATAGGCGGTTGAAAGATGCGTCCGAAGAAGTTAGGTCGATAATATATAGAGGGGGTCCCTCTGCTTCATTATCTCCAAGTAGGTATGCCGCCGCAGGCAGACCCTCCGCCGTCCAGAAAAGATCCTCAATATCAAGGTGGATCGGGAGTCCCGGCGGATGCCCTCCATCATGGGTATAGGTGACCAGCCTTCGTTCAAAGGGATCCTCAAGAATAGCAACCAGCGCCTTCCCATCTGGTGACCAGCGCACACCGTGTCCCTGACCGTTGGGTGAAGATGGAATGTCGGCTTCAATTTCCACGATCAAGATCTCCTCAAAACCCCTTCTGTTGATCGAGTAGGCCAACAGGTCACCATCCGGACTAAAAGCAGGATAGCTCTCAGCTAACTCGATGGTTTGAGTTAGATTATTAAAACGCTCATCCGGCTGATCCAATTTCGCGATGAACGCATCCGGCGAGCCATCCCGATCGGAAATGAAGGCGATCCGCCGGCCGCCTGGATCCCAATCAGGAGAATTATCGTTCCCAGGATGATTTGTTAACTGGATCACTTCTTCATCATCCATTACCGGCAGGATGTAAATGTCAAAATCACCATCGTAATTCGCTTCGTAGACGATCCAACGACCATCCGGCGACCAGGTGGGGTTGCCTTCGAACCCCGGGGTTTCAGTCAACTGCCGTAAATTCCCGGAGTTGAGATCCAGCAGATAGAGATCCCAGTAGAGTCCGCGGTTTGAAGTGAAAGCAAGCATCCCCTCATCCGCATTGAACGCTGGGTTCCGATCGTCCCATTCTCCAAATGTGATCTGGATTGGTTCAGCATCTCCAATTACGTATGCCCAAATATGGCTGCGCGCCTGGGTTCGAGCTGAGAAAAAGACCGTGCCCTCTGAGGCCATGTGCGTTGAGGTTGCAGTAGAGGCAGCTGATGGAGATACCTGACCAGTTACCGAGCTCCCTGTAGGCGTGACTGCCAGCGACGTGGCCAGTGCGGAAAGTGTAGGCTCCAACGGAGCAGGCGGCTCGGGCTGGCGAAGCTGCAAACTATACCATCCCAGAAACCCAATACCGACGACTAC
>SOIH01000001.1 GCA_004376895.1 Anaerolineales bacterium
TGGAAGTCTTCAGTCGGGGAAGGGAAATCTGCGCGAAGCGCTTAGTTCAACGTAATCTTGTGTGGACGGGCATCCTCGTATCCCCCGCGCGGGGGATTTGTCCTGTGTAATAGCTTGATTCCCCCTCAAATCGCGTGTATTAAAGGAAGAAGGTCTACGAAAAAGGGGGAATCGCGGGCATCTATGAATGGTGCCACCGTCTTCCAATCGCCATCCCAGCATAATCTATTTCCAACCCGACTTCAAGAAGGGGGACCTCATGCCATCTGAAAAGCTGCTCGAACGTGCCCGTCGCGTTTTGCGCCGAAAACACTACGCCTACCGCACCGAACAGCGCTACCTGGCCTGGATCCGGCGCTTCATCCTCTTCCATAGTAAACGCCACCCGATTCACATGGGCCAGGCAGAGATCGAAGCCTTCCTCACCCACCTGGCCGTTAAAGAGAAGGTCGCCGCCGCCACCCAGAACCAGGCGCTCAACGCCCTGCTCTTCCTCTACCGCCAAGTGCTCAACCTCCCCGTCGACTTCCCGCTCTCCTCTGTGCGCGCCCGTCGCCCCAAACGTATGCCCACCGTGCTTTCAAAAGAAGAGGTCCAGCGCTTGCTGCCCTGCGTCGAGGGCACTTACAACATCATGGCTAAGCTGCTCTACGGCAGCGGTTTGCGCGTCTCGGAATGCGTGCGCCTGCGCGTCAAAGATGTCGATTTCGATCAGCGCCACCTGGCCGTGCGCGATGGGAAAGGCGCCAAAGATCGCATCACACTGCTCCCTGAAGCCGTCATCCCTGTGATCAAAGATCATCTGCAGCGTACACGCCTGATCCACCAACGTGACCTGCGTCAGGGTTATGGCTCGGTTCATCTACCCTACGCTCTCGCTCGTAAATACCCCGAGGCGCCGCGCCAATGGATCTGGCAGTTCCTATTCCCCTCCCCCCAACTCTCTACAGATCCACGCAGCGGCTTGACCCAACGCCATCACATCAGCACCAGCGCCCTGCAGAAAGCCGTCCACCGCGCAGCCAAACTCGCTCGTATCGAGAAGCGCGTCACTTGCCACACGCTCCGCCACTCCTTCGCCACCCACCTGCTCGAGAACGGACAAGATATCCGCACCGTTCAGGATTTGTTGGGTCACAAGGATGTCAAAACCACGATGATCTACACCCACGTACTCAAGCGCGGCCCATTCGCAGTGCGGAGCCCGCTCGATTATCCCCTCTCACAATCGATACCATCATCTTCCTCATCAGACCATTAAGACGCCTAAAAATTCTCCCCACAGGATAAACCCACGGGGAGATACTTCATGAAATCGCAGAGCTATCTAGGATCAGGGCACCGTGAAATCGGTGGTTTTTTCAACACATTGCCCTCCCCCTCCATCCTGGGTGCAGAGCTTCAGGGTCAAACGCGCACTATGCCCACTGGGCACAGGTGAACCAATAGATGCGGCAATATACATGGTCTGCCCTGGATCCATGGCGCTCGCTCCTGGCGGGCAATCGCTGCTGGAGGCTAAGAAAGGCGTCGGATTCGTACCCGGTCCATATAGAGTTGTGCTGGCGGTCAGGTCTTGAATGGTTATCCGCGCCCATTCGAAGGCGAAGTCACCGGTGTTCTTTACCCTGAAAGTTGCGTACTGTGGTAAACAGAGACCTGTGTTCGTGAAGTTTACAGTGAAGTCTGGTTCAGGCGGCCCCAGCACTTCGATCTCCACCCAAAAAGCAACGCTTCCAGTCGCCCCGATGCCGAAGATCACCCCCTGTGGATTGCGGAGCTTAAAGTAACCCTTGTACCCCCCTTCGCTTCCCGGTGCAGTGAGCTGCACGGAGACATCCAAATTCTGATTGGTACCGACTGTTCCACTGGTTAACTGGACGGACGCAGGTGCGCCCATCTGGTCGCCGTGATCGAAGACCAGGTCATAACCTGAAGTCCAGGTACATGATCCGGTGTTTTTCAACCGCCACGTTTTTGTGAACACATCGCCCGGCGAATAATCAGCACCGTCAGGAACAGTCACATCCGTAACAAAAGTAGCGCGATCGCAGGGGATCTCCGTTGCCGTTGGCAGGGGCGTGAAGGTTGGCTTCGGCGTGGGAGAAGGTTCTTCAACCGTGGGCTCTTGCGTTGGTGTCTGCGTCGGTTCTTCACCCTCTGGTCCCGGCGGCTGCCCTTCCTCACCTTCCAGCAAAGCCCTTTTCGTTTCAACCGCATTGATCGTCGCTTGAACAGCAACATCAGGGTCAACTGCTTCAGAACCCGGCAAATTGCATGCAAGGCTGCTAAGCACCAAAGCAGCGAGGGGTAATAAAATGTATAGAACCTTGGTCGATTTCATCGTCAATCCTCCGGTCTCGTGAGAATTCTCTTAATTGTTATCTTCATCTATTAAACGATTTTTACTCCCGTTTGTGACACAAGCATCCGTCATGCGTCAACTCAAACACAAATTCAGTATATTCACCTTACTGCAAAGTGTCATTTGACTAAGGTACTACGCTATCCGCAGGACGACAACTCCCAATCTTACACTCCTCCTTGCTATATGCCAGCCTGCGAGCAGTGAAGCAAGTGTATTTGCATCTCATTTATGAACCCAGAGGGATAGAGCCTTTTCCCCAATAGATGTCATTTCGAGAGAGCCGTGAAACAGCGACCGAGAAATCCCTATGATGTTGCTCGTGAGGGCTCCTTCTATGGAACGGACTCCATTCCAATGCAATGAAGTATGCCCCTGAATGTCATTGCGAGCGAAGCGAAGCAATCTCATCCTTTCTTGCGTGGAAATTGCCGCGCCGCCCTGACGGGCTCTCAATGACAGGGACGGTATTCGCATTTCTCGTGGCCTGTTTTTATTGTAGGGGGTCCGGGGGAAAACTGTTCCCCCCGGAGCTCCCGTTGGGGG
>SOIH01000159.1 GCA_004376895.1 Anaerolineales bacterium
CTCTTTTATACAAAATGGGTTATAAGAACATTCGTTATACCCATAGTCCTCTCGAACTCGGCAAAGATATCGTTTTTTCACAAGAATCTCCTTTAGAAGGGTTGATCCATTATTCTGCTGTGATCAAACGTCGTAAACTATCCGGCTCCGTTTCAAGCTCGAGATCTATCAGAGAGATTTACTATCAAGTTCTACAGTCACTCAAACAACCTGTTCTCGATCCATCTGATGGAAGAGATATCCAAATTTCTCTTAGCTTTATCATAACTCCGTATACAATCTCACAACACGCTGCTCAGAGTATCCAAGGTGAACTGCAAGCTTTGGCTCGGAACAGCTCAGGGTTATTACCTGACCCGCAGCGGGCATGGCGGCTGGGATGGTCGATAACCGCCACCCGACGTGGTCGCCAGACGGAACGCAGATTGCTTTTTCATCCAACCGCGGCGGAAATTGGGACATCGATGTCATCACCATGGATAAAAGCCGGCAGCAGCATTTGACGACAGACACTGCGGATGAGATCGAACCCAGTTGGAGGCCGTAGGTGTTACCTTCCCTCGCTGCTGAAGAATTTGAGGGAGTTCGATGAGAAGGAAGTTCATCAACGGAATTTCTCTTTTGCTCTGGTGGATTTTAACAAGCGTTTTGGGATTTGGACTGGGATACGCATTGGCGTACCTCATTTTTTCCCTTTACAAGCTCCTTGTCACCGGTTCACCCCAATTGAGTTTTGTATATTTTGTCTTTCCGATCACTGGCCTGTCTTTAGGGTTTGTGCAGTGGTTGGTCATGCGAAAATACCTTCCGCGAGCGAAGATTTGGATCCTGGCGCTTGCGATAAGTTATTCGGCAAGCGTAGCTTTTTGGTTCGTTTTGGAATCCAGTTACTCCATCTTCCCGATATTCTGGCATGATTATGGAGATATCTTCTGGCTTCCGAGCGCGCTGCTGGCCGGCGTACCGCTCTGGCTCCAGTTGCGTCGACACTTTTCCAAAAGCGGCGTATGGGCTTTGGTTGGCAGTATAGGCTTGCTGTTCTTTCTCATGACGATGTTTTCCATCGGCTATGACCTGCAATACTACGCTGGATATGACGTTGTGGCAGGATTGTTCAGCGTCTCAATCTTCAGCGGCGTGCCATCCGGCGCGGTTTCTGGTTTGTTGATCGTAGGGCTGCTGCGCCAATTCCTGTCAGATGAGCCGTTCATTGTTGTGCGCCCAGTTCCCATCCATCGATTCGATGGGGTTGATGATGCGGATCAGCGGCCTGCCCCTCGACCGCTTTCCGGGAAGACCATATTTATAAACATCGGTCTCCCCATCCTGTTGAGCGCTGCTTGTATGTTTGTGCTCATGGTTACGGGACCGTCTTTCCCCTCGTACTCCGAAAATACCGGACTTGAGACTACACCGCAGGAATTTGCCGAAGCGCGCCTGCTCTGGGAGAGGCGCAACTTTTCGCGTTACCGCCTTGTCGCTGGATACTACACGATCATCGACTCGTGTTGGGTAGATGTGGAGTTCCAAGATGAGCAGATCGTCGCTGTCTACGAAACAGATTGTGAAGGTCTATCGCCGCGCTCCGTGAACGGATTCTTTGACCTGATGGAAGGGTATGTGGGGTATGAGGCGGCACGACCGCCCGTTGGCAACGGATGCATGTTCTATTACGTGGACGCAGTTTTCGATGCGCAGCTCGGATATCCGCTCTACATGCAAACGCAAACCATCCTCAATATCAGCGAGAGAAATCGATACAGCACGCGCGAACGCTCCTTCAGTTGCCTGCTCTTTGGTCCCATCCAGTACACGGTCAAGATCGAATCCGTAACACCGCTTCCCTGAACGCGACATTGAGGGCTGTCAGATCGGAGTAGGTGAGCCCAGCCTCATTTGCCAGTACTTTCCAAATAAGCGCAACTTCGCAACGATCACTGAGACTGAAATCAAATTCGCCATGGAGAGACTCAACAACCGACCTAGAAAATGTCTTGGATTCAAATCACCGAATCAGGTATTCTTCAATCGTTCTTCCTTTGTTGCACTTAGTAGTTGAATCCAGGTCATTATTTTCGCTCTGCCATAAACATTATCATCAAAATTAGATATGGATTCCGAGAACGGTCATTCTCATAAGAGAATGGGTATTCTTATAGCTTGGGGTTCCCGCTTCGAATCCCGGTCCCGTAGTAAAGCATATGAGGGCTCGATAGATTGCTCTGTTTTAAATCTTAGCCATCTCAAGAACTCTGATAAGTTAAAACAGCTTCCGATTATTGGAAGCAGGTTATTCAGTTGCCCCCTCTCGGATAGATGGTCTGGTCAGGAAAAATCGGTGTGCTGTGTGGCCAATTTGTTTCCGATTATTGAACAAACCAGTATCAATAATAATATGGTGCCTGAAAGCAGGTCGCCAATGTAGTAGTATGCAGTTGAAAAGTGTTGAAACACAAATCAATAAACCTCATTACTCTGAACCGTTGGGGGAAAAACCCGTATCACCCCTAGGGTTACAGACTCCACATAAGGGTACACTTCTCCAGCCCACTGACTGTTCATAATGGGGATCGACATCCTCAGAGAATACCCTTTAATAGCTGATATGAAACTCTTCCATCTCACTGATAGCTTGCTCATGAACCTGATCTAGAGAGATGTATTGTAGCAATCATATCGTTATGATAAAATAACATGACGCTCCTGCTTCACAAGGTCCAGGATGGCTTATTATCAGTCCGGATGGAAAATCTGCAGTTGGCTGACTATCATTAGATCTTCGAATATTCGGTTACTGGTTGATGTTGGCGGCAGCTCGCGTTCCGTTGGAGGTGGCATTGTCGCAATTTGATAAGCTCGGAAGGCCGTTGCATGACCTGCGCATCTCGGTTACTGACCATTGTAACTTT
>SOIH01000248.1 GCA_004376895.1 Anaerolineales bacterium
TCACGTGCAAACTCAATCTCGGTCCCGTATTCCACACCGATGTGGATCTGGATTCGGTATTGCGTATCGGGATAGGAGTAATTCACGATTAAGCTTTTTCCGATGATGGAGTTCGGGACGATGACCATCCGGTTGTCCCTTGTACGGATGCGCGAACTGCGCAGCCCGATGTCAATGACATCACCCCAAGTGTCTAAATCCTGGATCTCAATCCGATCTCCAATTCGAAAAGGACGATCGATCATGATCACAAACCCTGCCAATGTGTCTTCGAGGGTCTCCTTTGCAGCAAGAGCCACCGCGAGCGAGCCCACGCCCAAAGTTGCGACGAGCGCACTGACGTCTACGTCAAAGTGTCCCAGGAGCATGATTAGCGCGACGAGCACCAACACGATCTGAGCGACTCTGATGAAAAGCGGAATCATTTGTTCATCGAGCTTTGTCTCGGTCTTCGGGGCGATCTCGCGGCTATACCATTTTGTGACAAAAACGATGATCCGCCACAGGGCAACGAAGACAAGCAGGAAATAAGATACGTAGAAAATATCCCCAAGCCTTCCTTGCCAGACACCCGGGATGAAGTCAAAGCGATCGACTCCGACGTTCAATGCAATAACGATCGCAAGCACATACGCCGGTGGAAAGAGCGCCTGGATGATGGCATCATCGAGCGACGTTTCGGCTCGTTTCACTAAAGCTCGGAAAACCCTCTGTAATATAAACTTGACCAACCACCTGCCGAGAAATATGGTAACCAAGACGATCAGCGCCGAGATACCAATCTGACTCCATTGTTCTACGGATAAGCTCAAGAACTGCATCTTCATTCCTCCTTCCAGGATCTGCCTGGACCTATCTTGATAGGCCTATGGAGCGGATTAAACCAAGTTCCGCGATAGTCCCGCCAGCTTTGCTCTACGGAAAGACGTACCTTACTGCATATTCAATTTGATCTACCATTGAAATGGATAAGTTACTAATCTCTTTACCCTTTGGTTTTCAGCCTGCGTGGAAGCATTGACTCTCCTGCCCTGCTTAGTGGCTTGTGAGCTGAATTCCAGACATTGCCTCCAGGGCACCAATCACAGCCGAGTTATCGAGATCGCGCATCCCTAACTGCAGCATCGCTTCAAAGAGTTGTTGATTCACTGCCGTCGCCGGGAGCGGCATTCCGTAAGCCCGCGCCGTATCCAGCACGATCCCCAGATCTTTATGCTGCATGTAAGCTTTGAAACCTGGTGAGCGATTCCCAGCAAAGAGACGCGGCGGCTTGTTGTCCAGAGTCCAGCACTGCGCTGCGCCCCCCTTGATCGCCTCGATCACACGCTCTGGGTTGACGCCGGTCTTCTCTGCTAGTAAAAGAAGCTCTCCCATTGCGACCATCTGGGCTGCGACCATGATTTGGTTGCATGCCTTCGCGACTTGTCCGGCGCCGCTCTCACCTACGTAGGTAATCGTCTTTCCCATCGCTTTGAAGATCGGCTTGGCTTCCTTGAACGCGTCTTCGGATCCGCCGACCATGATCGCCAGTGTCCCGGCCGTCGCGCCGACATCCCCGCCTGAAACAGGCGCATCCAGCGCGCGCGCGCCCCGCTCCGCCAACGCCGCAGCAATTTCGCGCGCCGTCTCAGGTTTGATCGTGCTGTTGTCGATATAGATCATCTCCTTATGACAGCCCTCGATGATCCCTTTCTCCCCGAAAACAACTTGCTCGACGTCTGGGGTGTCAGGGAGGTTTGTGAAGACGACATCACTTGCCTCGGCGATTGCACGGGGTGAGTCAGCGCGTTCGGCACCCTCATTTACTAGCTCCTCGACTGCAGCCTGGCTGCGGTTATGCACGATCAGTGGGTAACCAGCCTTCATCAAGTTCTTGGCGATCGGTTTTCCCATAAAGCCCAAACCGATGTATCCGATACGTTTTACCATCTCACCCTCCTCAACCGCAGAGAAAATTTTTTTCTTCTTTAACTATTCAAGATGTCGTTGTGACAGTATGTAGGAACCTGTCATGCTGAACGAAGTGAAGCATCTCGTTCTTCGTTCAGAAGGGTGCTCCTTGCCAGGATCGAGATTCTTCGTCGCTCCGCTCCTCAGAATGACCGTATACAGGAACCTGTCACGCTGAACGAAGTGAAGCATCTCGTTCTTCGTTCAGAAAGGTGCTCCTTGCCAGGGGCGAGATTCTTCGTCGCTCTCCTCCCTGCCAATAATTGAAAGGGCCTATGTCCTAGTTCACCCCTCATCAATACTTTCGGATGGAGCACTATCTTCCGTCTCCCCCTTTATATGGGTATCAAGTTTCTGGTTGATGGTCTGTAAGAGACTCACCAATTCATCGTTAATCTTTTGCCCAACCTCACCGCTCTGGATCCTCTCGCCGAAATCGTCCACCTCTTCACGCACTCGCTGTACCCCCGGGCTTTCAGCAATCTCATCTCCTAAGCGTGTAAAGGCTGCGCCTATTTCAATCAGACCATCATGAATTTCCTTGCTTATTCGTTTCCTCTCTTCGCTCTCCCACGCACCGTGAACCGCCTGACGGATGTTCTCGCCGAGCTTCTCGAACTCAATTCGAATTTCGTCCTTTGCTTTCTTCTCTTCAGTCATGATCATCTCTCCATTCCTAAATTCGATACTTGCTTGGGCTAGGTTATGAATCTGTCGTCCAACTGGATATTTATTCCTACGAACGATGGCTACGAGCGCAAATACTCCCCCAGCGCAGCCAGCAGCAGGGTCACATTCTCCAGCCGAGAGGAATGCCCCATCAACCCGATGCGCCAGACCTTTCCTTTAAGTTCCCCCAACCCTCCCGCGATTTCGATGTTGTAATCCATCATCAGTCGGTTTTGTATCTGGGCACCGTTGACACCTTCGGGGATGCGTACAGTCGTCAGAGATGGGAGGCGATTCTCGAGGGGGACATGGAGTTCCAGTCCGAGGTCTTCCATTCCCTGCCATAAGACCTCCGCATTCCGGCGATGCCGCTCACAACGCACTTCCAGCCCCTCCTCCGCAATGATGCGCAACCCCTCGTAGAGAGCGAAGTTGGCGCTGATCGGAGCCGTATGATGATAGGTTCTTTCGCTCCCCCAATACTTCTGGATCATTGTTAAATCGAGGTACCAATTCGCGACCTCACTCTTACGTTCCGAAAGAACCTGCTCGGCACGCGGTGAGAGCGTGATCGGTCCCAGACCAGGAGGGCAGCTTAAGCACTTCTGGCTTCCGCTGTAGCAGACATCGATCCCTATCTCATCTACCTGAACAGGAATTCCTCCTAACGACGTCACTGCGTCGACCAATAGAAGACCGCCATTCTCATGCACAACACGGGAGATGCCACCAAGTGGCTGTAGGGCGCCCGTCGATGTTTCGGCGTGCACGATCGCCACGATTTTGGCGCTCTTCTGGGCGAGTGCATCTCGCACTTCGTCTGCCGTGAAAATCTCACCCCAGGGCCGCTCGATCGTATGGATTTCGGCGCCGTACCGCTGAGCCATATCCACAAGGCGGAGCCCGAAATAGCCATTGATGCAGATGAGGATCTCATCACCGGGTTCGATCAGATTGGCGAGTGAGGCTTCCATCGATGCACTGCCTGTCCCAGAGATAGGGATGGTTAACCGATTCTGCGTCTCAAAAACCATGCGGAGCAGATCCTGGGTGCGCTCCATAATCTCCAGGAAGTAGGGATCGAGATGGCCGACAAGCGGACTGGCCATCGCTCGCAGCACCCGGGGATGGACCATGCTCGGTCCGGGACCTAGCAAAATGCGCGGCGGATTTTTAAGCTCGGGAAAAGAATCTGGATGATACATATTGTCTGAGCCCATCGAATTACTTCCTTTCGGAGGATCGAGATCTGAGGTTGAAGACTTATTCTAACGTATTTCGGCTAGGCAAAAGAAATAATATCTCTAGGTGAATGTACCCTTAGATGTGGTGTTTTTATGAGCTGAATAGTAAATCGCGTCTTTTTTGGTACACTTATTGGAATTGTGAAGCGATCTGCTCGTTAACCCCGGCTATTAGATAATTTTTAAGGAGGATTTGAAAATGCCTGAAGCGCGCGTAGGAAAGGAAGCCCCGGATTTCAAGAGCGCAGCATATGTCCGCGGGAAGGGATTCAAAGAAGTCAAGCTCTCCGACTACCGGGGAAAATGGCTTGTTCTCTGCTTCTACCCGGGTGATTTCACCTTTGTTTGACCGACCGAGCTGGCGGCAGTTGCCGTCATGTATCCTGAACTCAAGAAGCTCGGCGTTGATGTCCTCTCTGTTAGCACAGATAGCAAATTCAGCCATAAAATTTGGGACGAAACCGAACTCGAGAAGATGGTTGAAGGGGGCATCCCCTTCCCGATGCTTTCCGATCAAGGTGGTCAAATTGGCACACTGTATGGTGTGTATGATGAGGACTCAGGCACAGAGTTGCGAGGCCGTTTCATCATAGACCCCGATGGCGTGATCCAGGCAATGGAAGTACTCACGCCTCCTGTCGGTCGCAACACGGATGAGCTTCTACGACAGGTGCAGGCTTTCCAACATGTCCGTGCATCTGGCGGGAAAAAGGCAACGCCATCGGGCTGGACGCCAGGTGAACCAACCCTAACACCAAGGCCAAGCTTGGTCGGGAAAGTTTGGGAGGAATGGAAACCCTGAAGAGCTGAGCAAGCTCGATTACGACTTCCTCCAGATATCTATCGGGGGATCACGAACCCAGGGAATTTTAAATGGGGGCTGTCCTAAAAGTTACATCTGGACAGCCCTTTTCGTACCCATTTATTCTCAATATATGAATACGCACGCCTTCGATGTGCACAAAGGACACTCCGGCGAAATAATCTCCCATTTCCATCCCCGTGTCATCGCGAGCGCGGCATCAATCTCCCTGCAAGAAAGGAGATTACTACGTCGATCTTCCGGTCCACTGCAAGGGGTAATAACGTCAGCACCCCTCTTCCTCCTTTTAAAAAAAAAATTAAACGCAGAGTTTACTATCCTCTCACCATCAAATGCAACGTGGGAAAATCAATCGAGATCTTCTATAGTGCGCGATAGATAAGCCCCATACAGCTTGTGACACAATTCACTAACTCCTTCATGCTTCTCCCCCTATATTTATGCAGGACCGGCAGCTTTCGCTTCACGATCGGTCCAGAATTCGCGGGACCAGGCTTCGAGACCATGCAGCGGGAATTGCATCAATCATGCTTGCTCGTAACCTGATCTCATAAGTCGATGAGGAGAAAACCATGTCTGAGATAAATCTGGAAGAAATTCAAGCCGAAAAAGTCGTTGATGCTCGCGGCAGCGCCTGCCCCGGCCCACTGCTGGAGGCGAAGAAAGGGATTGGCGCGATCCAAGTCGGTGAGACCCTCGAGATCTGGTCCGGTGATGAGAGGACGAAAGAGGACATCCCTCGCTGGGCAGCCAAGGTAGGACAAGAGTATCTGGGTGCTCTCGTTGCCGAGGGTGGTTACGACCGCATCTTCCTCAAACGCTTGAAATAAGGTCAGGACAATGGCGACGGATACCCAAACAAGGGAATCAAAGATTCTCATCCTGGCTACGCTCTCCGGCGGTTATGCCGGTGCCGATTCCGTCGGGCAGCTTCATACCGACTACGAGACGAACACGTATGTACTTCCCGTTGTCTGCCCGGCGATGTTCTCGGAGGACTTCTATCTGCGGACCTTCGAGCGCGGCATCGACGCAATTCTGGTGATGTTCAGCGGCACCGATTGCCCCTATAAGGGCGGCGCCGAGCGCACAGCTGAGATTATCAATAAAACCTACCCAATGATGAAGGAGCGCGGAATCGACGTCCGCAGATTACGCCTGGTCGCGATCTGTACCGTATGCACCAAACCATTCCTGAAGGAAGTACAGGGAATGAACGAATTACTGGAAGGCATCGGTCCAGTTCTCGACGAACTCCAGAGCGCTCCGGCCGCTTCTTCATCTCCGAATTAACCCAGGGATCGAGTTATGGAACGAACAAAACTTAATGTTGACGCGCTCGTCATCGGCGGAGGGATCGCCGGCATGCAGTCGGCGTTGGACCTTGCCGACCAGGGCTATCAAGTAGCGTTGGTTGAAAAGGACCCCAGCATCGGGGGCAAGATGATTGCCCTCAGCAAGGTTTTCCCAACCCTCGACTGCTGCAGCTGCATCACCACACCTAAGATGTCAGCGGTAGCTCACCACGAGAACATCCACATGCTCACGTATGCCGAGGTGAAATCGGTTAACGAGAACGGGCATGGGTTTGCAGTCCAGGTGATAAAGAAACCGCGTTACGTTGTCGAAGAACTCTGCACGGGCTGTCGCCTTTGCGAATTCGCCTGTCCCATTGATCTTACGTCGGCTTTTGACCTCGACCTGGGGGCACATCGTGTGGTCCGGGTGCCTTTCTCAACCGCAGTGCCGCAATATGCTGTTTTGGACATGGAGAATTGCATCCTGTGCGGGAAATGCGAGAAAGCGTGCCCAACTGACGCGATCGACTTCAACCAGGCCCCTGAGGAGTTGGAAATCAATGCTAAGGCGATCCTGCTGGCGACCGGTTTTGACACAACGCCGACGGATGCCAAGGCGGAATATGGCGCGGGTCACCTACCCAATGTTGTCAGTGCCATGGTCATCGAGAGGCTGCTTGCTCCGACGGGACCCTATGGCCACGTCTTACGACCCGGTGATGGTAAAGAGCCGGATTCCATCGCCTATGTGCAATGTGCAGGATCCCGCGATCAGAGCCTCGGCGTGGAATATTGCTCCCGCGTGTGCTGCATGTACGCCGTAAAGCAGGCCATGCTGCTGTCTGGCGCCCTTCCAATCGCGGATATCACCGTCTATTACATGGATATTCGCACTTTCGGAAAGGGCTACGAGCAGTTTTACCAAAACGCTCGTGCCATGGGCATCGAGTTCGTCAAGGGTAAGGTTGGCAAAATTACAGAGGATGAAGATGGCAATCCCATCGTACGGGTTGAAATTCTCGACGAGGGTTCACGGATCGTGGAACGCCAACACGACCTGGTTGTGCTCTCTGTCGGCATGATTCCCCACTACGATCCGCAGCCTCTGTATGACGTCCCTGTTGCCGAGGACGGCTTCATCTCAATCGCATCACCAAACCTTGCACCAAGCGTAACCGGAAGACCAGGTGTCTTCGTCACCGGCACGGCATCTGGACCCATGGACATCGTGGACAGCATCGTTCTGGCTGGAGCTGCTGCTACAGAAGCAGCTGCATACTTAGAGGCAGAAGAGGCTCACCAGGAAGCTGTTCCTGTGGGATAGACCGAGGGATTTCAATTATGCCAGAAGCAAAAAATAAAGAAGATAATCAAAATTCCAACATCACTCGGAACGATGATGAGATTAGGATTGGCGTTTATACCTGCTATTGCGGCGGCAATATCAGCGACGTCGTTCAATGCGAGAAAGTCGCCAAAGCAATAGGTCGTGAGGAAAACGTTGTAGTCACACGCACAAATATGTCGATGTGCTCAGACGCCGGTCAAGCTATGATCGAAGAGGACATCGCTGAACACGGCCTCAACCGTGTGATCGTCGGCGCATGCGCACCCTCTCTCCATGAACAAACTTTTCGCGGAACGGTGACACGAGCGGGATTAAATCCCTACCTCTATCACCATGTGGGAATTCGCGAACAGGATAGCTGGGTCCATCACGATGACCCTGAAGGCGCAACAGAGAAGGCCATCCGTCTTCTCTCTGCAGGTGTCGCAAAATCCCGTCTCCTCGAACCGCTCGATTCGATCTGCTTGGATGCAGAAAAACACGCCCTGGTCATCGGTGGCGGTGTAGCTGGTTTACGAGCAGCATGGGACATTGCCCGTCGAGGGCTTCGCGTCACACTCCTCGAAAAGACGCCTTTCTTGGGTGGTCGCATGGCACAGTTGGAGACCATGTTCCCCACGGGCGAATCAGCCCGAGACGCGCTGCATAAGCTCATCGAAGAGGTTATAGCCCACCCACTGATAACGATCTTCACCCAGGCGGAATTGGTTGGAATGTTTGGCTATGTCGGCAATTACCAGGCGCGGATTGTTCAACACTCACGCGGTGTAAGCGATGACCTCGCCGAGGCGGCGATGGAAGCTTGCCAGACCGAAGTGGCGGACGCGTACAACCATAACCTTACGAAACGCAAGGTCATCTATCGCGCCTACCCTGGCTGCTACCCATCGACACCAGCAGTCGACTGGGAAAACTGCCCGGACGGACACCTCGAAGTAGAGATTGACGGCCGCAAGATGACACTCGAGGATAAACCCAAGGAGTTCGACCTCACTTTCGGTGCGGTTGTGGTCGCTACCGGATTCAATCTGTATGAACCTTATCAGGGTGAATACGGTTACGGCGAGCTTCCCGAAGTGATGACGCTTCCACAATTCATTCGTTTCCTTGCCCTCCATGAGGGCGATAACGAACTCTCTTGGAACGGACATCCAATCGCCAATGTGGCCATGATCCACTGCGTCGGAAGCCGGCAAATTGAAGGGATCAATCAACCCCAGCCGGACGGGAATGTTAACAATTACTGTTCGCGCATCTGCTGCATAGCGACACTCCACGCGGCGAATGAACTGAAAGAGCGACTGCCCGACGTCAATATCTTTGATGTCTACGAGGACATCCGCACTTATGGCCGCGGGCATGAGGAATACTACACCGAGGCTTCAGCGAACAAGGTTCGCTTCCTACGTTTCCATGACGACGAGCTACCAGAAGTGGTCGCCGCTCCGGAAGGCGAAGCCCACCCGGTCATCGTCAAAGTGAAGGACTACCTGACCTGGGGAGAGGAACTCGAAATCCCGGCGGATCTGGTCGTGTTGGCCGTTGGCATCATGCCCAGGCAGATCGATGACTTGATCAAGATGTTGAAGATATCGCCAGGCACGGATCGCTTCCTGCTCGAGGTTCATCCCAAGTTACGTCCCGTCGAGACGGCTGTCCCCGGCATTGTGCTCGCTGGATCCGCCCAGGGTCCGATGAATATACAAGAGAGTGTGGCCGCTGCGTCTGCCGCCGCGGCCAAGGTTTCCGTCCTTCTTAGTTCGGGACGGGTTGAGTTGGAGCCATTCGTTGCCCGCGTGAATCTCGATCGCTGCGATGGCACTGGCACCTGCGTTGAGGTCTGCCAATACGAAGATGCAATCGCACTGGAGACGATGACTATTGATGGTAAAGAAGTGCAGAGAGCCGTCGTCACCCCTGCGAATTGTGTCGGCTGTGGCGTATGCGTCGGTGCTTGCCCCACTCGTGCATTAGATGTTCAAGGCTGGACGATTGATCAGTATGAAGCCATGGTCGACGCCATTGCGTTGG
>SOIH01000288.1 GCA_004376895.1 Anaerolineales bacterium
GAATCCAGATCCACATCGGTGTGGAATACGGGACCGAGATTGAGTTTGCACGTGAGACGATCATCTCCGCTGTGCAGGGGGTTGAGGGGGTCCTTCCTGACAAGTCTGTGGAAGCGTTATTCTTGGAATTTGGAGATTCGGCGCTGATCTTCCGGGTACGATGGTGGTTGGAGTCTTTTGTGGATACCAGGCGGATGTTCGACCGGGTGAATAGTGCAATCTATAAGGCGTTGAATGAGCAAGGGATTGGTATTCCCAATCCTCAATTGGATGTCCATCATCGCTTCGATAGCCAGCAGATGCCGCTACTTACTCGACAACTCGAAGCGAAGGGTTAGGGTTAAAGAAGTAAATTGAATTGTTCAATCTAGTGTGAATACGATCAACCGCTCCGGACCATGAACGCCAAGCGTGAGGATCATCTCGACATCGGCAGTCCTTGAGGGTCCGGTAATCAATGTGAGCTGTGGTGAGGAAGCGATCGCTTCTCTGCCTCCGGCGCGGATCCAGTGATCAAACGTAGGATAAATGTCCTTTGCTCGAAGGAGCACCAGGTGCGTCCGCGGAAGCAGAGAAGTAAGGCTGGATTGACCCGCTCCCGAGGGTAAGATGACTGTTCCGGTATCCGCAAGGCCAGCCAGGCAGGTTGTGAGCCCCGCGGGTGCTTGATCCAACCCTGCTAACATCTCGTATCGAATATTTCCATCTTCGGAGCGTGGAATCTCTGGTTCCAGGATCTGTATCCCTTTTTCTCTGAGATGATCCACGATTGAGTCTAATTCCAGGCTTCGCTCTCCCCAACCGAGAATCCGATTGGCCTCGATCGAGGCGAGGAAATCAGTGATCTTATTGGGTAGTTCCTCGGCTGAACAGTGCACGAATTCCCCATCGATCCTCTCGAGTTCCTCTTGGAAACGAACGATAAGATCGCCATGTTGCGGTTCACCCTCTTGCACCTGTGTTTCCCGAAGCTTTTTGTCGACTTTGTATGTACCGTTGCCGGCCGACTTTAGCCGGTGGACGCGCTCACGGAAGGGTTCTGCCGCGAAGGGTGGAAAGTCCCTGGACCTCGTCCAACCTGAAAACGGGGGTGGCAAACGGTAGAGCCAGCCACCGCTGTTGGGCAGGAGCCGTGTAAGAAGAGAACCGACGCGCTGAGCCCAGTGATACCTTCCCGGGGAAGCCATCATCCAGGTAAAAAGTGGCATTCCTGCGCGAAGCCAGGCAGGTTGTGGGGCAGACCTTACGTATTCTCCTCGAGCGCGAAGGAGCAGCTTGGTGAAGTCGATCCCCGCTGGGCAAACCTCGGTGCAAGCGCCGCAAAGCGTGGATGCTTTCGATAGGTGTCCATATTGCTCTATGCCGAACAAGCCAGTGGATACAAGCGAGCCGATCGGTCCTGGATACGCGCTGCCATAAGTGTGACCGCCGATCTCGCGGAATACGGGACAGGCGTTTAAGCACGCGCCGCAGCGAATGCAGAGAAGTGCATCTTGGAGCTGCGAACGATGCATCGCCAGGCGCCCGTTATCGACCAGGATGAGATGCCGTTCCTCAGCACCATCTGGTTCGTTGCCGGTGCGCGGGCGCTGGATCAAGGATACATAACTCGTCAGATTTTGACCCGTCGCCGAGCGAGGCAGCACCTGCAGCAGGACTGCCAGGTCCTCCAGCGAAGGGGCGAGTCGCTCGACGCCCATGAGCGCGATGTGGATGCGAGGAATGGTGGAGACCATTCGTCCATTGCCCTCATTGGTAACAATGCAAACTGTCCCGGTCTCGGCGACCCCGAAATTCACCCCGGAGATCCCGACCTCTGCAGATAGGAAAAACTTGCGCATGACCCGGCGCGCTGTTTCTGTCATCTCGCTAACATCGGTGGAATGGGGGACGTTGAGCTCGCTCGCAAAAGTCTTGGCGATGTCTTCCCGGAGCAGGTGAATTGCAGGAGTGATGATGTGTCCTGGGCTTTCACCGCGCAATTGGACGATGAATTCGCCTAGGTCCGTCTCCACAACACGCATGCCGGCAGTTTCAAGCGTTTGATTGAGTTGGATCTCCTCGCTCACCATTGACTTGGATTTAACAATCAGGCGGGCATTATGCTTTTTGGCGATCTCCGCCGCGGTTAGAACTGCTGCATGTGCACTGAATGGACCGTGGATTTGGATGCCATTTTCTTGTGCGCGTTTGATAAATTGAGCAAGGTATTCCTGAAGATTGTCGATTGTCTGACGACGGATCTGAGCGGCTTCCCGGAGGGTATGTTCGGGGTTTGGCAGCGTCGAGAACGCTCTCACACGTTCACACTCACGCCGCTCGGCGTTCTGGTCCAGCGCTTTTTGGAGAGTGGGGTTGGCGAGCGCTTTATGCGCCTTTTTAAGGAATTGCCTCCTCATCGGAGTCCGGGCTCCTTCATGGCGATGATTTGGGCGATGTGTGCGCAGCGGATCGAAGATCCACGCCGGCGAAGACCACCTTCTATCTGCATCAGGCAGCTCACATCCGCAGAGACGACGACATCGGCGCCCGAGCTCTCGATAGCATCGAGTTTGCGTTTCATCATCTCGCTTGAGATCTCAGCGTGGTCGATGGCGAACACGCCGCCGAAACCGCAGCAATCTGGGGATAGAGAAATCACATCGGCTCCCTCGACTTGATTTAGCAGGTCGAGTGGTTGAGTCTGCACGCCGAGACCGCGTTGGAGGTGGCATGATGGATGGTAGGCAATCCGCCCATTAAATGATGCCTGATAATCAGTATGACCGGATTCGCTGATGAGAAACTCGCTGAGTTCAAAGGTTTGGGATGCAAGCGCCTGAGCGCGTTGATGCCAGGGAGGATCTTCACGAAACAATTCAATAAATTCTTTACGGATCATTACGGCACATGAACCGGAAGG
>SOIH01000233.1 GCA_004376895.1 Anaerolineales bacterium
AGAAGGTGCCTAAGTTTGTGCCTGGCAAGAATTTGAAGAATAAAGTGAAGTGAGGGAAGAAGGACCTTAAAGCAAAAGCCTGATAGGAGATAAACCCGCTTTGTCTTAACCCTGGGTCATTTCACTAGTAGCTACATTCACTCATACTTTCCGGTGAATCCGCACTTTCACTCCGATACCGGATCCCTCAGTGTAGTGATAGTAGGTGATGGTGTTCTCACCGGGGCTGACCATGGAGGTGATGTCATTATAAGAGTCCTTGCCACTCGTCTCGAGCACCTCCTCTCCCTTAAGGTAATCCTGGATAATTCCCCCACGCTTCGAGTCGTAGCGTATGAACTTCCAGGCACGGTTTCCATTCACCTCGAGCCAGGCTGCCCAGCCACCATACATATTCCCCTCATCCTCTTTGCCGTATCCATAGATGGCCACTTCTACTTTTTCAAAATCTTCGGGCACATTGATTGTCCATGTCTTCGGCGCCTCCTGGTAGGTAATAGTACCGAGATGCTGAGTCACGACAGGTTGACCCTCTATGGGTTTCCCCTTAACCTCTTCCGGAGCCAGAGTCGCCTTTACTTCGGCAAGCAGAGTTGCAAGTTGTCGACAGTTTTTCTGAGAATCGCGTTCATACCAGTCGGTCACAAAGAGATTGGCTTGGTATTGGATGTCAAGTTCAAAGATGGTTCTGCCATCTGAATCGGTCAGCAACGGATCGGCTCCCTTGCTCAGTAGAAGCTCGGCTTCATCCAGGTTGCATCGCATAACAGCATACATCAGGGATGTAAGCCCAGCTTCGTCTTGTGTCTCAATATTGGCACCTTGGCGGATAAGTCTCTCAATTACATCGGTGTTCTCGGTCCATTCTTGATTATGCCCTGCAGCGTACATGAGCGCAGTACGACCGTCGCCATCTTTTGCGTCTACCTGGGCTCCTTCAGAAAGCAGCAAGTCTACGATTTCCGATTCTCCCAATCCTGAGGCAATCATCAGTGGCGTTCTGATCCATGCATCGGGTCTATTCACATCAACACCCAGCTCTATTAGTAGAGTGGCCAGATCGGGACGTCCATCCCAGCCGTCGTTTAGCCCTGCAGCAAAGAATAGGAGAGTCCTACCTTGATTGTCTAATTCATTAATATCGCTGCCGGCATTGACCATTCTTCTTGCTGTTTTTATTACCTCGGGAGAGAGTGTCCATCCATGCCTTTCCACAAAGAGGTAGAGTGCGGTTTTGTCATCCTTATTCCTTGCTCCCACATTGGCTCCGTTCAGGAGAAGCTGTCTCACTACCGCATCGGAGTTAGCCCGCATTAGTGCTGTCTCGCCAGCATTATTCCTTTGGTCAACATCGGCTCCACTGGAGAGCAGAATCTCAACCACCTCATCGCGTCGGGAAGCCGCAGCTAACATAAGGGCTGTATTTCGGTCCTCATCAGTGGCGTTCACATCTACACCTTCACCCAGCAGAATCTTGACTTTTCGGGCATCGCCTGATCGCGCAGAAGCCAGAAAGGGTCCAACCGCCCTTTCTAGCCATGCTTCCTGTCTAAGCTGGTCCTCTACTGCCTTCTCTTCTGCCTTTTCGCTAGCTCTCTCACACATATTTTCGATGAACAATAGGGCCCGACTGTGCAGGTACTTGTAGTTCTTGTACATCCTTTGTGAGTATTCCAGCATTTCCCGTTCAGTCTTGCTATCATCATAGCCAGGTATTAGATCCATAAGGGTCTTTTTGCTGAAGGGTAGGGTACCGGTGGTGGGATGAAGTTCCTCTTCCCAGTACTGGATATCCTGAGCGTAACTGTCCGCTCTAGAAGCGTAGTAACTAGCCTCTATACCCATCACAGCCGTGGCTTCCATAGAAGTAAGCGTCCTGGATTCAGCTTTTTTGTAGAGTCTTTCCAGCTCTGCAGCCATGTGCATTTCGTTTATTGCCAGAAAAAGTTTAATCCGATCCAACCGGTAAGTACTGCGAACCTGGCTCATAAGCGTTTTGTCCAGAGCCCAATCTGCCACACTAACAGCAAAGAGCTGCAGGTTCAACAGTTTTGTCAGGTTAACTGGCGAAAGGTTAGGTTGGGCAAGGACATGAATATTCTTGTATTGACTGATCTCTTTGATCACGCTCAAAGAACCCGCGGTGTCGTAGAGGAGTGCTCCCCACGCGACCCAGGAACTCCTCTCATAGAACCATTCGGTTCCTTCAGGAATCTCGGCCATGCCCAGGTCATCCAGTAAACCGTTGACGTTCGATACCACTCCAATGACACTGAGCGCTTTGATGAAATTGCCTGGATCGGGGGTAAGAGGCATGGAAAGTAATACCCCCACTATACGATCGGAAACTAATGCTGCTTTTGCGAACACCATTCTGTTTTCCAGAACTACTACATAGTATTCGTGAAGCTGCTTCTGGGTCCGCCAGTACTCATGTACTACCTCAGTCTCATGCACAAAACTGATAAGATCCTTCATGGGTTGGTAGTACCAGCTGTAGAATACATCGAGTAGGTCATCATCCGCTGAACTTGCCGATGGCACCACTAACAAAAGCGCCATCACCAGTATAATTAGTAATTTCCTAAGCATCGATTGCCTCCTTTTAAGCATTGGATCTTCTTGGTTTCTGGCTTCATTCCGCTGCATCCTTAACACCAGTCAGACTGGTCTCGGACTGGAAACAGAGGGCCTAGCCAGATTACTCTACCTCACCAGCAAAATCATAAACTAGAAACTAAGAAATGTCAAACCAGGTAAGAAAAGCTGAATCATGGTTAAGAGATTCTTGCAGTCCCAACAAGCTAGCCAAGTCTCAGCACTTGACAATCTGGTTTTGGGAGGGTATGGTACATTCAC
>SOIH01000065.1 GCA_004376895.1 Anaerolineales bacterium
CCCCCCACCCCCACATATACCGGTTCCCTTCTCGCGGTTGACCTTTTTTCAGTGGAGTCACACATGTATTAAGAGAGTCGTGATCGGGCAGAGAAATAAAATAGGGCGCCATCCTGCGCCCTATTTTTATTCACAGGTTTATCCAAAATAATTCGGTTAAGCTGCCTTAGCGGAAGGAGCTCGCTCCAGTATATGCTCGACCGACTCTGCCCTAAGATGAGTTTGGACTTCTTCGAGAGCAACCCGATAGCGCTCCATTAATTCTTGGTCTGAACCCTTGAAGCGCCGCAAGGTCTGTCGGGAGCAGGCGGTACAACCACGCATCGCCCGGTAAGAGTCTGTCTCGCACCTAAGACAACCATCAAGATAGATCATCATCAACGAAAACGCTAGGCTTTCTGGATCGTCCTGAGGCAGTAGGGAGACCCTATCAACTAACTTCTGCCATGCCTCGCCCCGTGAGTGGCATAGACGCGGGACTACATAAGGAGGAAAGAGTAGCTCATTGTCAGCATACATAACACCACTTCTCCATTAATATTTGAACGTTCCGGTCTTCACCTGACTTTATTGTAGATTCGGCCGAAGTCGCTGAGCAGAGTACTATGGTCCTAATAACGCGGGAACCGCCTCGGAGATATTACGGGGTATTTTTAGCTGTTTTGATGATCAATTCAACCGCGCTGTGGCATTATCCCCATAAAATCGTTTACCTTCTGGAGTGCAAAGCATAGTACTTCAATACACCCGAAGGAATATTACAAGGAAGTGGAACATGGATTGACCACGGTTTCGAGGGCACAAGCAGAGCTTCGAGAATCTATTTGCTTTCAAAAGAACCAACTCACGCCCCACCAACACTGAATTGCGAAGGATCGGTCGGTGTCTCCCCTGTTGGGTCAAAGATGTACACCCAGGTACCCTCCTCAGTCCAATTGTAGAGCCAATGCGCGTCAATTAGAGCGAGATTCACACAACCATGAGAGCGAGGGTAGCCAAAGCCGTTGTGCCAGTAGGTGCCATGCAGAGCGCGTGCTTTATCGTAATACAGGTTCCAGGGCACATCTTCTAGATAATAGAAATCCGAACGGTCAGCCTCAAAGGCGCCCATCATCCGATTACCTTCTAATTTTGAGTACACCTGAAACACACCAGGTTGGGTCCACCAACCTTTTAATCCACTTGATACTATTGTGGCATAGACTAATTGTCCCCCCTCATATACCATAAGGGTCTGCTCATAAAGGTTGATCGATATCCATCGGTCGTCTTCAACCCCTTCCGGTCGCGTTGGATCTGGTTCTACAACCGCAAGTAGTCGTTGCTCGATCCACTCGTTTGGTCCCACCTTATACCAATCCAGATTACCAACCCGCACAACATCATAAATCCAAACTGTATCATAGCGATTTACCCAACGACCGGTCAGGGTTTGGCCAAAGCCGGGGGCAGTGGAGGTTTGTACCCTATTCAGCACCCAAGCAAAGGGCCGGTGCGGAGTGCGACGTAAAGCCACGCCATGGAAATAGGTCAGAGAGATGCGACTAAGTCCCCCGCTCCGGATGAAAATGCCTGGGGCGATCATGTAGATGACCTTGCGATCCTCCTCGAAGCGATCGATCCAGGAGAAGAAGACAAAACCTGGTTCGACCGTCCAGACCGGATTCTGCCCTCGCAGGGCATCCTGATAGCTGCTGTACACAGGTGTGCCATCCTCACTTCCAGACCTTAGATAGGTAAATGGCACAATTCCAAGCGAAGGATCTATACTTTCAGTCGGCAATGGCCTTTTGGGGTACAGCCCCTGCACCGCTATCTCAGTCAGCTCTTCTCGCGCGCCACCATTCGAGCAGCGCCGAGGGTACCGGAGCTGAAGCCTGGATGGACAAATCATCCCCGATTGCATGTTGGAGGTTGTAGCCTCAGTTAGTGTGGTTGCGGCTATAAGGAACAGCACACCCAAGACAACCCCACCAAACCTTTTCAACATATTCGTTCCCCAATCTATCCTTCCACAACACTATAGGCCTCTTATTATAGTCATGCCATCCCACTCTGTCAGCGATATTACACAAGTCCAAAGAAGCCTTATTCTATGGATTTTCCATTTATATACCTGCCATCAGCCAGTATTCATTCCACTTTACATTCTAGAATAGGTGGCTGAATTGTAGCTAAGCAAGTATCTTGCGCACATTATCAAAGTAGAAAAACTGTACAGATCAGTCAGGGTCAAGCTCCACCGCAATCTACAACAGAGACCTCCGTGGTTTGTTAAGCCACGGAGGTCTTTACGACCAGGCCATAACGCAGCTAGCAACGAGCTTCGATGTCAGCTTGGGCGCGCTCGAGGAATTTCTCCACCGGCATATCACCGAGGTCTTCCTCCGAGCGCAATCGTACCGCGACGGCGTTCGCCTTCACCTCCCGATCCCCAACCACCAACATGTACGGCACCTTCTGGAGTTGAGCATCACGAATCTTGGCGTTCATCCGCTCACTGCGTATATCGACTTCCACCCGCAGGTCTGCTTCCCTCAATCGCTCCGCCACAGAGTTGGCGTACTCGACGTGACGGTCGGCAATCGGGATGAGCACCACCTGCACTGGCGCCAGCCACACCGGGAAGGCGCCAGCATAATGCTCGATCAGCACACCCATAAAGCGCTCCATCGATCCCACCAACGCCCGGTGAATCACATAGGGACGATGTTCTTGGCCATCCCGGCCAACGTAGCTGAGGTCGAAGCGCTCTGGCAAGGTGAAATCAAATTGGATCGTGGTCAACTGCCACTCCCGATTAAGGACATCACGAAGCTTCAAGTCGATCTTGGGGCCATAGAAGGTCGCTTCGCC
>SOIH01000021.1 GCA_004376895.1 Anaerolineales bacterium
GCAGTTTACTCATTTTTACACTTCCAGTCTTACATTCTGCTGATAGAGATGTTGGCTTATACCGAATTCGGGGCGAAGACACTCCGAACATACTTACCAACAGGTGCGTTTAGCGCCCCATACCTTGAAGATGACATGAGCCAAAGGAGTTTGGCGGGCTAACGTCAAGATGACCCGCGGCGTCCTCGCCGTCGGGTCGAACGAATTGTTAGCGCCCCTCATCGACAGGTGGTTTCTGTGCGAACACCAGCGTATGACCACTCTCCCCTTCAGGGATGAAACATTTCCAGCGAACATGGAGCCCTGACTCTGATATCCATTTCAAGTAGGTGGCCTCATCTGCATGGCTCCAGCACATTTTGCCACCCTCAACGCCCAAATAGCTCTCAGCTGTTCCGGTCCAGGCGTTGTGCCCAACGATGGCGAGTAGATAACCTCGGGGACGGAGCCAGCTCGCTATCCGCCTGAATAACCCACGGTGCTCGCCGAGAGGCATGTGGATAATTGTGTAGAATGAAACCACGGCAGCAAAGTGCCCGCTCGGAAACTCGACGTCTGAGATATCTGAGCAGATGAAACGCGCAGAAGAAACAAGTTTCCTCGCGCGCTGAATCTGAACTTCCGAGAAATCGACGCCGGTCACATCGAATTCCGCCGACATGAGCTTCGTTCCCGGCAGCCCACAGCCACAGCCGAGATCAAGCACTAGCGCGCCCTTTGGCAGACGTTTCGAGAGGATGCTCACCCACTTAGCATACTCCGCGTGATCGTCCGGGGTCTCATCACTTCGGTATGCGTATGAGAGCTTGTCGTAGCCCCTTCGTACGATTTCCTTCTGGTCTGGTATCACACTGTTCTCCATGCGCTATCGGTCTGCGGTTCACACGCCGGGCAGGTGCGGGCGAGAGCCTTCACCATATAATCAATCCCAATGCGCGTGGAACCTTGATTTTAACGAGCGATATTCCAGTCGCGGGCAACCGCTGGTTGGGCAGCCAGCTTCGCGATACGTTATGAGCGAGCGCCGTCACGTCAGCACCCGTAAATAACGTGCTCTTCGTCCGACCCGTTCAAAACCTAGCTGCGTATACATGCGTGCGGCGCGGGGGTTGTTTACATTGACGTCGAGAAGCACGTGGTCACCGCCCGCTGCCCAGAAACGCCCTAACACCTCCATCACGAGCGCCGCTCCGATACCCCGCTCACGCCACTCCGGTCGGACTCCCATCTGGACAATCCACCTGTCGGCGAAGACTATGAACCCGACCGGGAGGTCATCATGAAGGCACAGCAAGGAAAACTCTGAGCGAAAATCGTCGTCACCCGTCGCCAACCAGTCCACCCATTCCTCCTGGCTCCAGTCCGGGTAGCCAGGTCTCTCTTGGAAAGCTGCTTGATAGACAGCGAAGAACTGGCCAGCCAACGCAGGAGCCCACGTCGCGAACCTGATACCAGACGGAAGTAGAACATCTGGGAGGGGGTCGGGGAGATCACGCCGCATTACATCTTCTGCAAACTGCTGCGTAAACCTGTGCTTCTCGAAAAGGTACGCCGCCGCTTCGGTGAGCGTCTCGGTGGTGATTTGAAGAACGCGAGGCCGATCTGGGGGACAGGCGGTGAGGAGCCTGCCAGCCTCGGCGATGCTCCATCTGAGCAAGAAGGTTCCGAACCCACGCCTGCGGTAGGCCGGGTGAACCTGCCCCACAATTGTGGTCCGGTACTCCTCCGGCACATGGGTCGGCTGCATCGCCGCGCAAGCAACCAGCCCCCCGTCCATCTCGAACCCACCAATGGATGTTCCCGGCCACGTGGGCAAATAGTGCTGCTGGATGTAAATGTCCGTGGCCCCCAGTAGGTGACCCCCATCCGCGGTCAGGCACATGGTCGCGAGCGCATTAATCGCCACGAAATCTGCGGGCTGGAGTGAGCGCCAAGAGAGTCCGGAAGCGGTTGGTAGGGCTGGGTTCGCGTATGGAGATCCTATGTTGTTGCTCCGTTACATGTAGATTGATATGAGCGCCCAACGGTTTTATGCTGCGAAGTCCCGCGTTATTTAGGGGGCGAAGTCCCGCGCACTTTGCTGGGGAGGCGCCGGGGTTCGGTCAAAGCCTGCTCTCCCAGCATCCCCACCATACAATTGCATGGCTATGCGCATCAACCTAGCTTGATTCTATAAAGCGTCTGTCTGCCTGGAAAACCTGGAATAGTCCTCCGCTAAATATCGCCTGGAAGACTTGACCGATCCCACACAGACTCCGTCTCCGCGATCATCATTCCCTTGAGTTTGATTAACCGAATATGCCCGAGGGAGGACCTTTTTCATCTTCTGGTCCATTCCCGAGCGGAGGCACAGGCGGCGGCGCAGGTAACCCGGAAACCTGCTCATCTTGAGCATCGTCCCCCTGCTCAGGCTTATGCATTATTTTCGGCTCCGCCCGTTTGCTCAAGTAGCGTGTGACCAACCACAGTGATAAACCCGCGCCCGTGATGAGAAGGGCATGGAAGAATGCTAGACGAATAACCGCAACAAGTATTTCCAGCAATACAATTTCAAACGCCCGGTAGAACAGCGTCCCCACCGGAGCGAAATCGGCAAGCATGTCGCGTATAAGATCACCTCGCCCCGCGCTTACAATCCCAATGACCATGAGCGACAGCAGTCCACCGATGAGCAGCGGAATCCCCCACCACTGGCCGATCTCCCGCATTGAACGGATGATCAGGATCATGATCACGCCCAGCAATGAAGCAGGCAAGAACCAACTCCACATCATCACAGCTCTCATGAATTGGAGCTGTTCCTTGAGCTCGATTACTTCTGATCTTGGAGTATCCAGCGAATCGAGGATTGCAAGTTTATCGGGTTGTCCACGGATCAAACTCCCCAATTGAGCAACGGCATAATCAAGAACTTGCGATCGGTACGGCTCGGGAGGTTCGCAAATCTCGATCGGGATCTCACCTGTCCGCATTAATTCCTGGCTCATAATCTCGATCTCATCCGTCGTACAGCTCGGCCATGAGTCGATCAGGGTATCGATTATGCGCCGTAAACCGCCCTTTAGTAGACCTTCCTTGAGAGGGACGAGGTCAATCGCGATGCGCGGTTCAGACTGCTCACTGTCTATCCAGGTGAAGAAAGAACGGATTACATTATCCAGCTGTGCATCTACCCACTCAGGCGGCATGAGAGTCGTAAGGATCTCCTCGCGCTCAGCCGGTGATAGATATTGGAACATCGGCTTCAGATCTCCACCCCCAACATCCATTTCGTCGAACCATCGCTCCGACAGGAAGTTCTCGGCAGCGATATTGTTCACAAAACCCGATTCGAGCAGCCGGCTGCGGAGAATCCCGGAAACATTCTCTGGTGAAAATATCACCTTTGCTAGATCGCGCCCCAGCAGCGTCAGCGGCAGCACAAGGATGAACACAAGCGCCACAGCTATCCCCAGTGCCTTCATTCCTTTGTTTAAACACCCATTACGTCCCACCATTTAACCCCTCCTCAGAGGCTGATCTTCCAATGTATCCACGGTTGAACTTTTCGATTCTGCGCGAGCGGCGACGAGCAGCCCTCCACCAATGAGCACAGCTCCGATCCAGAAACCAAGATTGAGTTCCTCGCCAAGCAGCGACGCCCCAAGCCCCACACCTACGACCGGTTGAGCGAAAAATAAAAGGGAGACCAACCCGGCATCTAATAAGTCGAGGGATTTATTCCAAAGGAACATTGCCAGTCCAGTTGATATTACCCCCAAATACAGCACTCCCAATATGATTCCAGGGGTTATCTGCCCAATGCCGACAGTCCTGATCTCAAACACCGCGAGCGGTAAACTCATGGGTAAACCGCCCAGGAAGGCGATAAAGCTGACGGCGACGGTCGTCATCTGGGAGCCGACTTTTTTCACCAGCACGGAATATAAACCCCACGTTAGCGCTGCGCCCAGCAAAGCGATATTTCCAAGTACCAGATCTCCGCCAAGGAGCACGCTTCTTGGATCGATAACGACGACGACACCTACCGATGAAAGAACCAATGCCACAACTCTGCTCCACGTAGCCTTTTCTCGTAGAAGCCAGATACCGAAGATTAGGATGAATGCCGGAGAAGCTGAGGTTACGAGTGCAGCGTTAGCTGCAGTTGACAGATGCGTTCCTACAAACTGGAGACCTAGTGAGATGCCATAACCTATGAATCCAGCCAGAAATGCCGCTAGAAGCCGTTGTAGAGGCCATTTAAGCCCTCCCTGACGAGGAAGAAAGACGGCTAAGCTCACAATTCCAAGCAGGAGACGCAGACTGAGCAATGTAAAAGGTGGGATAACTTCCAACACGACTTTGCTGACAACGTACATCCCGCCCCAGATGCTCGCAGCAGCGAGTCCTGCGAAAATGCCAAAACCGCTCAATGGGATACCCTCTCAAGCAAGATTATACAAATTGGTGGGTTTGACGCCAGAATGGCGAGATATGGCTATTCCAGAAGGTGAGCCCCGGCATGAGGTACTGGCGATGTCCACTGCTATGAAACATCATAGGGATTTCTCGCTTCGCTCGAAATGACCTACGTGTACGAGTCATTTACGGTAATGTCATTTCGAACCCCCGAAGGGGTGAGAAATCCCTGAGTCGACGTAATCTAAGATTCAAGGATATCCGGAAGGGAACTTGTATTTGTTTCCAAAAATGGAGCTATCAAGAATTGCACCATAGAGATTTCTCGCTTCGCTCGAAATGATATTTGGACAGTAGCTATCCCATCATTGTCTTTGCGAGGAGTGGAGCGACGAAGCAATCTCCAGGAAATTGGGAGGAGATTGTAGTAAGCGCAGAGCCGCTTCCTTCAATCCTGCACAGTTCAGGCTGCTTATGAATGATTGTCCACGGGCGTACACACGGGTGCGCCCCTACGATTAACTCTTAATCGTTGCAGTCAACTGTGCTGCACCCTAACGATATCTCTCGATGAAAGTGTCCAGCGTTTCTTTCGACGGGCGAAGAGCATCCTCAGAAAGCTGTGTTAACGGTAGATCGACTAGATTCTCCGTCTCGTCAAGAGGCGGGGTTTCTTCATTGATGTAAACCAAACCGGTGACGAGTACTCCGCGGTTGCAAGAATCTTCAAGCAATTTCAAAGCCGACATTCGATCGGTGGGATCGTAGTCGTGCGCCAGTTTCCTAAATCTAATCTGGGAACCATCATGCATGTCCACATCAAGAACTTCACCGGGTTCTAGTTCGACCTGGATCTCCTCACGCCTCGGAACCCAGGTGATGTCGTGCAGCGGCTCTTTACGTGACCTACCCCAGCGATAACTTTTCGAGGACCCCTCACGGTTATCAAATGTTACACATGGGCTAACAATATCCAAGACTGCTGTGCCCTGGAAGTGAATAGCCGCCTTCAACAACTCCTTAACCTGATGGGGATCCCCGGCAAAAGAACGGGCCACGAACCCCGCTCCCGAGATCAATGCTTCCATGCAAATGTCAATCGGCATGAATGGATTGACCCCGACATCCTTCAACTCCAAACCCTTATCTGCAGTTGCGGAGAACTGCCCTTTTGTCAGTCCGTAAACCCCGTTATTTTCAATAATGTAAACCATCGGCACATTTCGCCTGACGACGTTCTTGAAATGGCTGAAACCGATGCTGGCGGTGTCCCCATCCCCAGAGATGCCGATCGCTTTCAAGGAATGGTTGACCATCACCGCACCGGTCGTGACGGTCGGCATACGACCATGGAGCGAGTTAAATCCAAATGACCTGCTGAGGATATATGTTGGGCTCTTGCTAGAGCAGCCAATCCCTGACATTTTGATTATCCGCTCTGGCGGGATTGATAGTTCATAAAGGGCGGCAACGATCTGACTGGAGATTGAATTATGTCCACAACCCTGACAGAGCGTTGAGGGTCTTCCGCGATAGTCGGCTTTGATCAGACCGATTTCATTCGGGAGCTTGGGTTTCACTTGCTTGTCCCCTGCTTTATTATCCATCATTCCCTCCCTCGAGCTCAAGAACCGTTTCCGTAACCCAACGGGCGCTCATGGGTAGACCATTGTTATGCGTCAGTGAAATCAATTTTGTAGCCTGATCCGGAACATCTAAACTGAGCAGCATGTGCATCTGCCCATTGGTGTTCATCTCAATAACGTAGATACGCTCGTATTTGCGGATGAATTCATAGACTTCGTCCGTGAAAGGGACGGCTCGTATACGGAGGTAGTCGATCTTCATCCCCAGCGTTGCTAAACGTGAAAGCGCTTCATTTACTGCCGGATCCACCGACCCGTAGGCGATCAGGCCAACAGTTGCACCTTCAGTCTCTTCAATCACTGGTTTCGGCATGTACCCCCGTGCAGTTTCATACTTTAGAGCGAGTCTCTCCAGATTGGCTACATAGTCTTCCGGTCGCTCACTATAGAGAGCTTGCTCGTTGTGACCCGATCCCCTCAGAAAATAAGCCGCCTTGGGATGATCCGTTCCCGGCAGCGTTCGATAGGGAATACCATCCCCATCAACATCGCGATAGCGAGCAAATTCCTTGATCTTATCCAGATCTTCAGCCGTAAGAACCTTCCCGCGATCCATGGGCTGGTCAGGATAATCAAAGGGTTTTGACATCCATAGATTCATCCCCAAATCCAAATCACTGAGCACAAAAATCGGAGCCTGCAGCCGCTCAGCGATGTCAAATGAACTCCAGCCGAACTCAAAACACTCCTCGATATTTCCAGGGATCAGCATGATTTGCTGTGTATCGCCATGCCCCAAGAAGCGAGTAAAAAGAATGTCCCCCTGCGATGTGCGAGTTGGCAAACCTGTGCTCGGACCCACTCGCTGTACATCCCAGATCACGATTGGGATCTCCGTGTAATAGGCCAGGCCGGCTAATTCTGCCATGAGAGCGAGGCCCGGGCCAGAGGTTGTGGTCATTGCTCTAGCCCCCGCCCAACCAGCGCCAACAATCATACCGATCGCTGCTATTTCGTCTTCTGCTTGAATAATGGCGTAGGTTTGCTTACCCGTTTCCTCATCTTTCCGCAGTCTGGGCAGATTGGATTGAAGTGCTTCGGCCAAGCTGGAACCGGGAGTAATTGGATACCAAGCGATAAAGGTGATCCCACCGAAAACCGTCCCTAGAGCTCCGGCGGTATTCCCATCGAGCATAATCATGCCCTCGGTTTGGTTATCCCGCTCCACGACGTATTTATCCTCTTTGACCAAATTCTCGCGCGCCCATAAGGCGGAAGCATCAACGATTTGCATATTGAGTTCGATAGCTTTCTCCCGACCTTTAAAGTGGGTTTCTAACGCTTCCCGAATCTCCCCGATCTCAATTCCCAGCATCTCCGAAACCACACCAACATAGACCATATTGCGCATGTAGTTCACGAGTTTACGCGGAGGATTCTGCTCCTTGATGATCTGCTTAACCGGAACGGGATAGAAGACAACGTCATCCCGGGTTACGGGAACTTTAAATTGGTCAGGGTAGAAGCACACGCCCCCCTCTATTAGGTCGTTCAGATCTTCGTCGAAGGTTTCTGGGTTCATCCCAATGAGTATTTCCATCTTTTCGCGTCGCGCGGTAAATCCATCTTTATTAGCGCGCACTGTAAAGTACGTCGGCATACCCTTGATGTTCGATGGAAACAGGTTTTTTCCACTGACAGGTATCCCCATGCGGAATAGAGCCCGGATCAGCGCCAGGTTTGCGGTCTGGCTGCCGGAGCCATTGACCGTGGCAATGACCATGGAGAAATCATTGACGCTTTTCTCCTGTGCAGTGTCGATAGCTTGCACCTCATTTTTGGCCGCTTTCTTATTCATATTTTATTAATTTCTCCTCAATTCTCCGTTACGCTGGAGAATGTCCCACATGATCGGTTCAACCTTTCGGTCAGTATAATCCAACCCTTATTTACGCAACATTACAACATTCGTATCTGCTTCCCACGTCGAATCTCAACAAATCCCGCTGCATATGCGGATTCATGTTGCTTCCGCAGTTAACAGGCATCACGATCAAGTTCCTCTGCGAGCTTTTCAAGTGTTGGAGGATGCTTTCCGGATTCGGAAGCATGGGCAGCGAGGTCTTTCAGGAATTCCGGGCCAAGGTTGAGCTTCATGGGACTCTGCCGACAAGATCGAATTCGCCGAATTCATGCGATCTACACAACAAGAGTGGAGTTTACCACCCTGGCCAGGCATGGTCAACAAATAAACACGGCAACACATCCTGAGGAACCACAGATGCCTTCCCTGGCGTTCTCTGCACACAGATCAGTTTCCTAAAATCTATCTCAAGACCTGGCGCAATTTACAGAAAGTTATCCCAAAACCGCAGCGGTGATGTGTTTTGATCTAATTCGGAGTCTTAGGATCCATTTGGTACAATCATTCGGTGCTATCGCGAACCATGATAATCGTATTCAAGATCTTACTCTGGGGGTTTATTACCGTCTTTCTCCTCGGCCTTCCCCGCTGGATTCTCAGCACGCGCTACGCTGATCGGATCCATTCTCCGGATGATGCGCGAAGCATGCCCACTGCAATCGTTTTCGGCGCAGGTCTTCGCCGCGACGGCCGACCCACTACGGTTCTGGCAGATCGAGTTTCAACCGCGGTTTCGCTCTACCAGCAGGGCAAAGTGAAAACGCTGCTAATGAGCGGCTCATCAAATGCATCTGGATATGATGAGGCTGTCGCGATGCTTGAACTTGCCGAACAGCTCGGAGTCCCTCAGGAGGCCGTCCTTGTTGACTCTGAAGGTGACCGGACCTACCTCACCTGCGCCCGCGCCAAGAATATCTATGGCGTGGAGCGTGCACTTCTGGTTACACAGCGCTACCATCTGCCGAGAGCGTTGATTCTCTGTGATGCGCTTTCAATCGAGTCTGAAGGCATCGCTGCTGACCTCCGACCTTATTCCGCCCAAGTAATCTGGTCCGCGCGCGAGATCGGCGCCACTTTCCGCGCCCTCTGGGAAGCGGGAAGAGTGAAAACCGCGGTAATTTGGGACCAAATGTTGAAAGGGAGTGGCTCATAAGATGACCAGCCGAGAGGAAGCCCTGGCCATTCTGGACGAATTCATCCAGAATGAAAATCTAAAACGGCATATGTATGCAGTCGAGGCTGCGATGCGCGATTACGCTCTCGATTTCGGCGAAGATCCTGACCTGTGGGGTGTAGTGGGGTTGTTGCACGATTTCGATTGGGAGATCCATCCTTCTCTTGAAGCGCATGCACTAGACGGTGTCCCAATCCTACGTGCGCACGGCGTTCCTGAGGAGATCATCCAGTGCATCCTCAGTCATGTCGATTACACAGGCGTCCCGCGCGACACCTTGATGGCAAAATCCTTATATGCCTGCGACGAAATCACCGGTTTGATCACCGCTGCTGCCCTGGTTCGTCCCTCGAAATCCATCCTTGATTTAAAAGTGAAATCGATCAAGAAAAAATGGAAAGATAAACGATTCGCGGCAGCAGTGGACCGTGATGAAATTGAGAGGGCCGCTGAAGAGCTAGGTGTGGAGCTTTGGAGCCACGTCGACCATGTGCTCCGTTCCATGCAGCGAATCGCGGAGGAAATCGACCTGAGTGGATTACAAGCTCCCATCGACTGATTTGGTTTGACCCCCACCATAGATCCTTGAATCTTTGATAGAATCGCTTCAGGGATTTCTCACCCCTTCCAGGGGTTCGAAATGGCATTTGAATCGAGGGCTTTAACACCGTTGTCATTTCAAGCGAAGCGAGAAATCCCTATGAAGCAGCGCTTGACAGCCCCATCTATGGAATCCAAATCAGGATTCACTGCCAATGATCCTTGAATCTTGGATAGAATCGCCTCATGGATTTCTCGCCCCTTCCAGGGGTTCGAAATGGCATTTGAGTCGAGGGCTTTAACACCGTTGTCATTTCGAGCGAAGCGAGAAATCCCTATGAAGCAGCGCTTGATAACCCTATCTTAGGGATCGAACGCAAGCTTCCTGACCTAATCGCTGCGCCGGTTTCGAGGATGATCTGTTAGACCCTATAATGGTATCTCCGCAGTTGAAGGTCAGAGTACAATCTTCCACCAGATAGGAAACATCCATAGCTTGAATAGACTCCGGGCGATGGAGTGATATAAACAGTAAAATAGTTCAATCCGGATATCAAAATGCTACCCCGTGCAGCTTGTTTGGGCGCTGCCGTCCATACTGGTATAATGGCTCGGCTTGGATGAAAGGGTGCAAACTCTAAAATGAGCGACACCAAAAATAAGACCGTAGCTACCCCTAGCGTTTGCCCTGTATGCGGATCTAAACTCGCAGCAGGCGTTTCCCGATGTGAAATCTGCGGCACCGCTGTGAAGAACCCTCCCGCACGAGGGCGCCGGAGACAGGCTTCTCAGGTCACACTATCTCTCCCGGCTGCATTAGGCATCCTGCTCGTCTTCACTATCCTCGCAGTCGGATTAACCTATCTGGCAGTGCGTGGCCTTGGAGTGGGGACTCCCGAAGTTGTCGAGGCGACTCCCACAGTAACTCCGACCGAGACCGCTACGTCCGAGCCCACACCGACCAACACACAGGTTTACACTCCCACCCCGCTGCCCCCAATTGATCATATCGTTGATGTAGGCGATTCATTACTTGCGATTGCGGTTCGCTACGATGTATCCATTCAATCGATCCTTCGACTCAACCCGGGCTTGAATAGTGAGAGCATCTTAACTGTTGGCCAACGATTGAGTATCCCCCAACCGACACCGACACCATCACCCGAGCCGACGGCAACCCTGCCGCCAGCGGCAGCGACAATCGCTGCCTGTGAGACCGTTATCTACACCGTGGAAGCCAACGACACGCTCGGTGCCATCGCTGCCAATTACAATGTGAACCTTTTGGCGATCATGGAATTTAACGATATGGCGAGCGAGACCGTTTTCCTTGGTCAGATCCTTATCATTCCACTTTGCGAGCGAAATCCCACTCCAGGTCCTACCCCCACACCGACGCCTCCACCACCTTATCCCGCGCCCAATCTGCTCTTGCCGCAGGATGGATCACCCTTTTCATTAGCACAAGACACGATCACTCTACAGTGGGCATCCGTAGGTGAATTACGGGAAAACGAGTATTACCGAATCAATGTGGAGGACATCACTGAAGGTACAGGCACACGAATGATCATCGATTACGTCAAGGACACGAAGTACATCGTTCCAACGTCTTTCCGTCCCAACGAACCCACGCCACACATCATGCGTTGGTGGGTTGAGGTCGCCCGACAAACAGGTGTAACTGCAGCCGGAGAACCAAGCTACACTTCTGGAGGCGTAGCCAGTATGAAGCGCGTGTTTACTTGGTCCGGTGCTGCTCCCGGATCAACCCCAACTCCATAAATCCAATCCACCCCCAATATCAATCGTGGTTACAAGGATGGGGCTGAGCCTTATAGGCCAGCTCCATACGTTTTTCTTATGTAGGGGTGCACCTATGTGTGCGCCCGAATTTCGCTTCACCTTGAGGATACTTACACTGAGAAGTATGTCACCGATTTGCCCTTCCTAGGTAAGATAACCATTAATTTAATTGAAGAATGGGCCGACACATGGGTCGGCCCCTACGAATTAATTTAATGAGGGATCTATCGAATTTTATGGTTTAGACAATACCATTTTTCCTCATTTGTAACTTAAACGGGGTTCACCCAGCATCTATGTGTGAGTTATATGGCTACACGCAGTTTGCTGGGGGAATTGTGACCTTTCAACATCTAGATCATGATGAAAACCAGAGCTTCCCCAGATCCTCGAACTCGGGCGTCTCGCCTTCGAAGGGACGGTCTTTCACACGGATTCCTTGCCCCTCTTCGACGCTTCCAATCAACCATACCGGAGTTTCGTTGGAGACCGCCTGCTCGAGAAACGTCCCCAGGTTCTTCTCCGGCACTGCGATCAATAAACCTCCAGAGGTTTGCGCATCGAATAAGAGCAGTTGGTTGTATTCATCGATCGTTTCCTCAAACTGCACTCGATCGCGGAGATACATCTTATTTTCTACGCTGCCACCGGGGAAGTTGCCAGCTTCAGCATACCTCCTCGCACCCCCCAAGAATGGGATGGAAGGGAGATATAAACGCAGTCCTACGCCTGAAGCATCCGCCATTTCCATTGCATGGCCCAACAGGCTGAAACCTGTGACATCAGTAGCCGATTTTACGCCAGCCGTAAGCGCCAGGGTTAATGCTCCGTCATTCAGGCGCTTCATCCACGCAACAGCTTGGGTAATATCCTCCTCCTGAGCTGTACCGTTCTTTAGCGCAGTCGTCGTTACACCCGTCCCTAACGGCTTCGTCAGGACCAGGACATCCCCCGCCAACGCCCCTGCCTTGGTGAGCAGTTTTTCCGTCTCAATCAATCCGACCGCAACGAGACCATATTTCGGCTCATCATCCTGGATCGTATGCCCTCCTGCGACTACGGCACCTGCTTCACGCACCTTAGTCGCTCCCCCACGGAAAATTTCCGATACGATATCAGCCGGCAGGGATCCAGGCATAGCGGCCACGTTCAAAGTTAGAATCGGGTGTGCGCCCATGGCATATAAATCGGATAGCGCGTTTGCCGCAGCAATCTCACCGTAATCGTACGGATCATCGACGACAGGCGTGAAGAAATCGATCGTCACCACCAGTGAACGCGTATCGTCCAACCGCCAGACAGCCGCATCGTCAGGGGAACTTAAACCCACCAGAAGATCTGGAAAATCATCCGGCTGAAAAATATCCTGCAGAGGGCGCAGAACCTGCGCCAGCGCTTCAGCGCCTAATTTCGACGCTCAACCCGCGCACGAAGATAGGCTCGTCAATCGAATTTGACGACCTGAGACACTTCGAGGGCGTCCAGCATTCTCATCCACTAATTCGCTCCTGAAAGGATCCGATTTTTACAAATTCTAAGCACTCGTAAGAACCCAACTAAAATACTTATTCCTGGTGCACTGAGTTTTCAGGCAGTGTATCACCGAACCTTTTATTAGCTGGCTTCACAAAGAAAGCTGAAATCGTGAAACCAAATCCGATAGCCGCCATGACCCCCGCTTGAACCATGATCTTTCGTGTCACCTGGCTAAAAACAGCGTTTCCGAGGTCCACCCCGATGGAGAACAGTTCCGGCGTCACCCCCGCTGGTGCTGTTTCACCTATAAGCCGCGGAACCACCCACCCGAGTATCGGCAGCGATAGCGTGCTGAAGACCAAGCTTATTAGCCCCGTAAACATCAGTGGCACACCCCACCACAGCAGCCAATCGCGAATAGAGCGAACGCCGAAGATCGTCACAAGAAGCAAAAACGTGATCGGGATTAGTAAAGCGAAACGCAGCAAATGCCGGGCCGCAAAGACTGACTGTATCGGATCTCCTCCAAATTCTTGTATGTTTGTTGAACCTGATATATCCAAGAATGGGAGCTCGAACGTCATCTCCTCCGGGATACCAGATGCGGCGGATTGAATTGCTTCCCGCATAAGAGGATCGACGACATCCATGAGGATTTCAGGGGGATTGCAGAGCAGAAAATCGTCCATTTCGCCCCCAAAAAGTTGAGCCTCTGATAGTTGCAGGATTTGCTCGGGCGTACATTCAGGCTGCTTTTCCAATAAGGCTAGCAATGTTTGGTAACCGACTTCTCCTGTGAGTTTCGTTTTTAGCTCGGCGAGCGAGACGGAGATTGGTTCCGGAGGAGCATCTGAATTCAGATTTTCGAATACCTGATCCAGGACGCTCTCAACCGTCGTTTGTAACCATTCAGGCTCAAGCAAAGTCGCAATCAAGTGCTCCCAATCATCATCCGACAGAATGCGGAAATAAGCAGGCGGTCCTGCTTCTGGATCTTCCGGCCCTGGATCATCCTCACATTGGTCAGGGGATTCTAAACAGGGGTCGTACGTCATTCCATGCTGTATCTGCTGTCCCACAAAACCCGGCAGGCGCGCATAAATGTCTTCTTCGATAAGCGCCATCTTGTAGGTCTCTGAATTCAGCAAAGTCGCATCCAGATTGTACAGAAGCAGCGTTAACGTAGCGCTGACGATGAAGAGGAATGCGAAGACCCCAGCAATAAATCGACCACATGTTCGCATCATCCTTCTCTCCTTATACTTAGCATCTTATCCGATCCGATCATCAGGTAAAAATGGATTATCTTTTGTTCAATATCAGAGATCGAGCTGGGTACCGATTCCCCGATCGATCGCTCTGCGGTAAATCTCCGGCGCGACAGCCATATCATCGATCGCAAGTCCAAGGTTGATCGCCAGGACCCGCTCAAGTTCATTTTCACGCCCCACTTTTTTCCCGACAACGATTTCGCCAAGGTCAGCATAGGGTTGGGGAGTCTGTTTGAAGTACCCGACAGATGCGTAATACTCGAACTGCGAATGGTCGTCTGTGCTTATCTTGTCCATCTCGGCCATCGCTTCAGGATACCAATAACTATCGAAATCCACGGCGCTCCCGAAACTACCCGGTTTCAACCAACCTCTCATAATCGTCGGGCTTGGATGCTCGAGAATCGGCCCGGATGTGACAACGAGATCTGCATCTACGACGGCTTCTTCGGGCTTATTCACACCCACAATTTCGATTCCAAGCTTAGCAGACATCTCCTGCACGTAATGATCCTGCACCTCGCGGTTGATATCATAGACATATACAAGCTTAATATCGAAAAGCGCAGCCAGAGCTTCAAGGTTGGTTCGCCCTTGAACACCGCATGCCAGAATCCCGGCAACATCGCTCTCCGGCCGCGCCAGATACTTCGCCGCGAGGGCAGTAGCCGCTCCGGTGCGATAAGCTGTTATCCACACGCAATCCATCACGGCATAGGGGATACCCGTCTCAACATCGTTTAAAACCAAGAGGCCGGTAATGTAGGGCAATCCACGTTCTTGATTTTGCGGATACCCGCTCACCCATTTTATCCCGGCCGACTTGAGCGCGGGGATGTATGCCGGCATGGCATGTATGAAGGCATCCGGCTGGGTGTGGATTCCAGGTTTCGGTGGCATTTCGACTTTCCCCTCACCCTTCTCGCGGAAAGCCTTCTCAAGCAGGTCGATAATTGTACTCACGTCCAAATCAACGCTCTCAACATCTGCTCTTGAGAGATAGAGAAGCTTGTGCGTGTCCATGTTTATTCCCTCCCGCTTAGTATCCGCTTACAACAAACACTGCTGATGTCTTGAACTATAGACTACGTCAATCAACACCACATTCAAACGTGTCATAGCCAGAAGAGGGATGCCAGCCGCGCTGATCTTTTCATTCTAACCCGCCAGCACTGTCGTAGATAGCAATGTGAGCGTAGCATTCACTCTTTGGAATCTCACGCACCTGCCCGCAAAATTCGTTATCTCCACTTCGAGCAAAAAGCGTAGCATCAGGAAAACTGCAGCGAGAACCATGCGGTCTCGATCATTATTCTCAATCCGAGCTTGTTAAACACCACTCAATCGGCAGACACCATCATGAAAGTGGAGAGATGGATTAATCGAAGTTAAGGTAATTTGGTACTTCGGTGAGTGCATGCGCCAGACGCGTGCCATGCCAAATCAATAAGCGCCCGTCCAGCAGAAATACCCTGCCTTCCTGTACGGCTGGAGTGCCTTCGAGGGCGGTAATCACTTGTTCTCGCTCTATCGCTCCGAAGGGGAAGGGTTCACTCGGGAGGAGAACCACCTGCGGAGAAAGGGTTTTGACTTCTTCAACTGTAACTCGTGGATAGCGAGTATCGCGTTCGCCAGGTTTTTCCGGTTCTGCCAACCCTAAATCCGCTTCAAACGGGTAGCGGCGGTCCCTTCTTTTGAATATATTCTCCCCGCCCGAAATTGAGAGTACACTGTCAACATATGTTTCCTGGTTGATCGTCATCCACCACAAGCCCGCCTGCTCATCCTCTTCCTGCCATATCGGGCAAAACACCTTCATGGAAGAGGACATCAAAGATGCTCGCCTGGTCCAATCCAACATTCGTTCGAGGTGAGTGAGCCTCGGCGCCGCCTCGTTTTCTATTTTGAAGATACGGGCGATCGCCCAGAGGATTTGAATTGCTTCATCAACATTTTTCGGAAAGGTAACCCAAACCGGGATTCCCAGCCTCTCGAGTTCTTCAATGGTTTCAAGGCTGTTTTCCTCCTGATTGGCAAGCACAAGTTCAGGTTTTAGAGCCGAGATAGCTTCAATATCCGCTGATCGGGTTCCACCCACTGCAGCGGTGAGTCCTGATTCCCCGGTTGGGTCAGGGCAGAAATCAGTGATCCCAACGAGACGATCGCCTATGCCAAGCTCGATGAGGCTCTCGCTGATGGAGGGCACCAGGCTTACGACACGTTTTGGTGGATTCATAGACATTAAGTGAGGGTTGTGCCCGTTCCCATCGCTCATCTTATACCCACCCCTGCCCAAGCAGGATCTCAGGAGCCGCTTCGCTCCAGATCTCAACCTTCCCTTGAGGCCCGATACCAATGATCGTATCTGGCGCGATGCCGATAGCATAGCTCTTCATCTGCGCTTCAATTTTCTGCCGGACTCCCATTTTAGACGCAGGAGCTTCTGAACTTGGCAGGAAGATCGCGTTAGGAAACCACCCGATTCCCTCGGAAATCTGATCGCGATCCGGATCATAGGTCCATTCTCCGAGGACGGAAACCAGGCTCCCGATCGCAATAAACACCGAATTTTCGGCGACAATTAAGTCCGGATCAGCAGGCATTCGTTCTTCCGTAAAGATTGCGGCCCAGCCCTCCCGATCACCGCCCATTGCCAACACCAGCTGCGCCTTTTGGCAGGTTGTCTGAATGAGCGTCTGGTCCACTTCCAAAGGGTCGGTCATTTTCAAGTTGCCACCAAGCCGCTCCTCAAAATCGTTGACGAAGGGTTGGATTGAAGATGGAATTTCCCCTCCAGGAGCGAGAACGACCAGTGCTCCTTCAGGACCCATTACGCTTTTAATTGAGTCCAATACCGATGTCTCCGAGCCGCGATCAAATGGCGATTCGCCCGCGAGGATCACCCAGCCCCGAGAACCGCGACGCTCGAAGATCCGGGAAATCGCAGTCACGAATCCTTCTCCTGAAGACGCCACGCACAAGCCGCAAGAAGCCCTGCGGCAATCGGGAGGACGTTCTCATCGAAATCGAACAGTGAATTATGGTGCGGTGCATCAAGGTTGCGCGCCGAATTAGCCGAGCCAATGAATAAGTAGCAGCCAGGGACTTCCTGCATAAAAAATGCCATATCCTCTGAGCCCATCACGCGATGCTCGCGATCGATTTCGAACTCAGGGAAAAGTTGATGCGCGACCTCCGCAGCAAGAGCCGCGGTCTCGGCGTGATTGACGAGAGGCGGAGTAATTCGTTCAAACTCAAGCTCTACCTGGCATCCTGCTGCAGAACAGACACCGTTGGATATCTCTTTCATACGTTCGAGTACCGTCATCCGCGAAGATTCAGAAAAAGTGCGAATCGTGCCCTCTAGTCGGACTGAGGCTGGGATCACGTTCCAGGTTTCGCCTGCTTGAATAACTGTGAAGCTCACCACACCTGGTTCCAGCGGGTCCAGAGACCTTGATGCGATCGACTGGCAGGCTGTAATGAGCTGCGAAGCGGCCAGAATGGGATCCCGCGCCAGGTGGGGCGAGGCGCCATGTCCGCCGCGCCCGCGGATTACGATCTCAAACCGCTCTGATCCAGCCATGACCGCTCCGGGCGTAATGCCGAGCCAATGGAGTGGTTTCTCGTTCCAGATATGCAAACCAAGTGATCTGGAAGCGCCCAAGCCTTCGAGGAGACCCTCAGCGATCATGCGCTCAGCCCCACCCTGCCCTTCCTCAGCAGGCTGGAAGATGAATACGATCGTCCCGGGAAGTTTTTGAGAGTGTGAGCTAAGAATCTTAGCGACGCCTAAACCAATCGCCATATGGCCATCGTGACCACATGCGTGCATTACTCCATCCTGCTTGGATGCATAAGCAGCGCCAGTTTCCTCCTGGATCGGTAGAGCATCCATATCGAAGCGGATGAGCAGGGTCGGTCCAGGTTGTCCGCCTTTGAGCGTGCCGACTACGCCTGTTTCAGCGACGGCAGTCTGGACGTGTAACCCCATCTCTCCCAGGGTTTCGGCGATGATTTTCGCGCTGCGATTCTCAGCGAAAGCCAGCTCAGGGTGCTGATGGAAATCCCGCCGCCAGGCAATTAGCTGATCACGATTCGACTGCGCCTGGTTCAGGTAGGTATTCATCATCTGATTTCTAATTATTATCGCAATTCTATCCGTCGAAATCTCTCGATGTAACGGGGATCATCCGGGGGGCTTTCGGGATCGAGCATGCGTTTCCGCATCCGCTCCTCAAGAGCGGTGATATCTTTGATCTGGCTTCGATGTTCGCTTAAAGCAGCTACCTTCTGATTGAAGAATTGGGTGATGTCTACGGTTATGTTTGGGTGCTGTGCCCCAGCGACGTAGACTTCACGGACTTTATACGGCTGCAATCCCTCCTCTTGACTCAGTTCAGGAAAGTAGAGCGCAGAACGGGCTGCTGGATAAACCGCATCCAAAGTTACCTGACCAGCCGCCCGGTGATCAGCATGGTTGATATAGTAATTACTCGGGAAGAAATTCGTTGGATCGCATGTGATTACGACTTTCGGCTTGACCTGACGAATAACGCGCACGATATCACGTCGCAGATCCAGGGTCGGTAGAACGTACCCATCCAACTCCTTCAGAAACATCACCTCATGCACACCCAGAACTTTCGCAGCAGCCCGTTGTTCAACTTCACGGATCTCCGCCAATTCCTTAGTGGACAAATTATCGTCGTCGGAACCCTTATCTCCGCGAGTCAACAAACAATAGGTGATTTCCCTCCCTGAAGCTGCCCAACGGGCAATCGTGCCACCGCAAAAGAATTCGGGGTCATCCGGATGAGCTAGAACTACGAGAACTCGATCGGATGTAGTCATAAGATATCTACCCTCGTGAAACCCTAGGTTGCTTTTTTGCCACAATCACATTCGCCGTTTGCATGGATTTCGCAGGGGTTCTCAGCCTTCTGCTGTAAGGCTTTAAGTTCGTCATAGGGCTGGATCTCATCCTTGTGGAACTCAACCCTGCGATCGTCTTCCAGCTTAACGACCACCGAATTTTTAAGAGGGAGTACGTCGATAACTTTTCCAACCCCTCTTGGTGTAACCACTTTTTTCTTCCTCTTCGGGAGATGCTTTCGAGCTTCTGCGTATAACTCGTACTCGTACTTAAGGCAGCAGCGAAGACGACCACACATACCAGTTATCTCCTGGGGGTTCAGGGAGATCCCTTGCGCTTTAGCCATCTTGATCGAGATGGGGCTGAATTCCGATAGAAAACGGGAGCAGCAGCGCTCTTCAAGTCCACAGGCGCCCATGCCGCAAATGATCTTGGCCACATCTCTTGGACCCACTTTCCGGAATTCGATACTTGTTTTTCTTATCGAACGCCGCATCGCCCGTTTTAAAGGAGTGAGGTCAATAGTCTCATCCCCCTCGCTGCTGATGATGAATGTTAAGCGTGAACCATCATAACAATATTCAGCCCTGACAATCTTGATGCCGGCCACTCCAAGTTCATGTGCTTTCTCACGGCAATCAATCATCACTTCCAGTTCACGACTCTGCCACATCCGTCCCATAACAAGTTCACGTGGAGTGGCGCGGCGCTCAACAGGCTTGTGCGATCCCTTTGGCAGATTCTTGCCGCTTAGCAAACCAGCAACTTCACCCAGCTCACGCCCGCGCGAAGTCGACACGATAACATAATCACCGGTCTTGAGATTATCGACCTTGGTTGCATCAAAATGATAAAGCTTGCCAACTGGATGGAAGCGAATAGATGCGACTGTTCTTTCTAAACTTGCCATAGAAAATACCCTCGAATGCAACCGCGTTAGAAGCCAATCATACTACGCACACTTGACAGGTAAAAGGGGCCGACTTTCAATCAGCCCCTCGAGACGGCATTAATTTCATCATCCGGAGATCGTCTTAATCGGTGATCTCGATCTCGATATCTTCTGTACCTTTCAAATCTCCAGCATCAAATCGAGTGAGGATCGCCTCCGTAATCCCGTTAAATGCATCTGCAACAGGTGTATCCGGATGCGAGATGACAATAGGCGTGCCCTGATCTCCCCCTTCCCGAACTGCTGGGTCGATAGGAATTGTACCTAAGAAAGGTACACCGGCATCTTGCGCCATTGTTTTTCCGCCCCCCTGCCCGAAAATATCGAGCTGCGTGCCATCGGGTAGTTCAAGAAAGCTCATATTCTCAACAACACCCAGCAATGGGACTTCCATAGTGCGGAACATTTCAAGCCCACGCTTTGCATCTTCGATGGATACTTTTTGCGGCAGCGTGACGATCACTCCGCCGGAAAGCGGGAGTGTCTGTGCCAGGCTGAGTTGCACATCTCCCGTTCCTGGCGGTAAGTCGACTACGAGATAATCGAGATGCCCCCAATCAACATCGTTAACAAATTGCTGTATCGCGCTGTGCAGCATTGGACCGCGCCAGATTAGCGGCTGTCCCTCGGGAACCAAGAAGCCGATCGACATCACTTGGACACCATGGGCTTCTGCGGGTTTCAGTTTGGGACCTTCCTGAGGCGGCATCGCGTTTATGCCCATCATTGTCGGCACGTTGGGTCCATAGATATCGGCATCAAGCAGCCCGACTTTCAACCCCTTCTTCGCCAGTGCCACTGCTACATTTACAGCAAGGGTAGATTTCCCTACACCACCTTTGCCGGATGCGATAGCGATGGAGTTGCCTATCTGATTCTTCTGAATGTTTTTGCTAGTTGATTGATCTGTCATTTGTAGTTTAACCTTTATCCAAAATAGGGTATCGCTGGTTGACCTGATTGTTAAAATGAATGTCAATATCCACGGCTGCATCCTCAAACATCTGAACAAGCTCGGCGTCTTCGCCTCGGAATCGACGTACCGAGTGCTTTGCACATTGTTCACACCCGTGCAAAGCCCGATAGGAATGCGTTTGGCAGGATAGACAGTTGCATAGACGGATGATAAGCAGATTGAATGCGAGCCGATCTGTGGACGCTGCTTCCGCTTTGCATGCTCGATCGACAAGATCTCGCCAAATATCCGCGCGCATCTCTCTCAGCGCGGAGGCGACTCGCATCGGGAATAGAATTTCAGTCTCACGATGATACATGTAACTTGAAAACCTTATATGATTTGTCCGTGGTTCAATCCTTTCTCATCTTTGCGGCCTTCAAAGCCTCTTTCTCTGCCCGAGCTGCCTCTTCCCGGGCGTAATTTTTCGGGCGAATCTCAGCGTAGTACGATGCCGGTTTGCTTAAGCGCTCTTTATTGAAAATATGAGCCGATGAACGATCGTAGGAAGCGAGTTCATAAACATGGTCCATTTTTATCGCATCGAAGGGGCAGTATTCTGCACATAGTCCACAGTTCATGCAGATATCAATGTCGATGAAGAACTCAGCTGGAGCTGGTATTGGTTTTCCGGTTACCGGATCATTTGATCGCACAATCCAGATACACTGTGGCGGGCAGACTTTGGTGCAGATTCCGCAAGAGGTACATCGATCTTTCCGGGTTCCGTCTGGATTTTCCTCATAAACCAGGAAGGGGATATACCGGAATTCTTCCGGAACAGATAATTTTTCCTCTGGATATTGGACTGTAAAAATCCCTCGCGCTTCTGTACCCTGGCGAATTTTCAGAGCATCTTCGTTGTAATACCGGCCGCGCCCAATCCAGCGGAGATCGTCTACATACGTCTCCACGAAGTGTTTTAGTGTTACCCCCAGTCCCTTAATCAATCCGCTCCCGTACATAGGCTCTCCGTGTCAACGAATCAAAATTCTCAATATGTTTAACTATCTATCCGTTTCACCTAGAACAATGTCAATCGAACCAAGGATGGCTACGACATCGGCGATTTTGTGCCCCTTGCACATCTCTTCTAATGGTGTGAGGTTGATGAAGGATGGCGCACGCACATGATACCGCCATGGATTCGGTTTTCCGTTTGATACAACATAAAATCCAAGCTCACCCTTCGGGGCTTCCACCCGCCCATACGCTTCCCCTGCAGGTACCCGGACCTGATACTGAGACTTGCCTGTCTGGATCTCGCCCGCCGGGATGGCTTCGACGGCTTGCTTTAGAATTCGCAGACTCTGTCGTATCTCATCCAACCGAACCAGATAGCGATCATAGACATCACCGTTGTAACGCACGGCAACGTCGAAATCAAACCGGTCATAGATTGAATAGGGATCAGCCCGCCTGATATCATAAGGGATTCCAGAGGCCCGCAATACGGGACCCGCGGCTGAATTTGCCAGTGCCTGCTCTGCCGTCAGTACGCCTACCCCTATCGCGCGTGCCCGCACGATCTCGTTACCGGTAAGGTAGAGATCAAGCTCATCGACTTTTCGGGGCAGCCTCTCATTCACCAGGATCTTGATCGTCTCTAGAGCATCCTCGGGCAGATCCCGGGCAACACCACCGAAGCGGAAGTAATTGCACATCATCCGCGAGCCGGAGACCGCTTCAAATATATCCAGGATTAACTCCCGCTCATTGATTACATAAATCATTGGCGTGAAAAACGCACCAAGATCGTTGAGTAAGAAGCCGATTGCCCAGATGTGGTTAACCACACGCGTCAATTCAGCCATGATGACGCGAATATATTCTGCTCGCTCCGGGGGTTCGATACCCATGAGCTTTTCAACTGCTAAAGCGTATCCGAAATTATTGCTCATTGAGCAAAGATAATCCAGACGGTCGGTGAACGGCATGTTCATCAAGTAAGTATTGCGTTCCCCGATCTTCTCATGGTTCCTGTGCAGATACCCCATCACAGGCTTCAGCCCAATAATCTCCTCCCCATCAAGTGTTACAACCATGCGGAAGACACCGTGTGTTGATGGGTGTTGCGGACCGAGGTTAACAACGATATGATCGGTCTTAAAACCTCGATCGTTGTTACCATTGCCATGATCGATTTTACCTAAACTCGAATAGAGTGCGGCTTCCCCCTCTGGAACCCAACCCTCCGGAGTGAATTCTGAGGGATAGTGAACATTTTTACCGAATGGATTTGTGTCCTCGACCCGATGCACCTCCCCTTGAGGCCATCGGCTCTTGAATGGCTTTCCCTCCACCTCGAAGAATGGTTCCTTCCAATCCTTGCGCAAGGGATGACCGTGGAATCCGTCCCATAAAAGAATGCGTCTGAGATCCGGATGCCCCTCAAAGCGAATTCCCAGGAGATCCCATGCTTCGCGTTCCTGGAAATCTGCGCCGGGGTAGATCGAGACTAAGGAGGGCACAACGCTGTCGTCTCGCGGCGTCTGAATTCTAAGGGTAAGTGCTGGACCTCCGGCGCTTCTATAAAGATGATAAACAACTTCCATCTTGTCATCTGGGAGATAATCGACCCCGGTAATCGAGGAAAGGTAATCGTAGCCCATGTCGTCGCGCAAACTCTTCGTAATTTCAACGAGTTTAGCAGCTTCTACAACGTACCCATCATATCCATTGCGCTCATCACGCGTAATGGCTCCTGGGAATCGCTCTTCTAATGTATCCTGGAGTTGCACCTTTTCTTGCTCTGTCATCTTATCTCTGACCTATGTCGAAATTGGCGGCTACGCATCCTGCGTAGTATCCGGCTCTTGTGAAACTGCCTGAGCCTGCAGTTCCTTGAAGTTCGGGATATCGCGAGGGTCGATAAGATCCGGCCCGAGGATGGGAATGGGAATCGCTTCCGACGCTTCCTTCTGATACCAACTGACGGAACGAATGGATTGCTTGTCAATCTTCTCCTGGAGCTTGATCAAGCCGTTTAGCAAGGCCTGAGGGGTTGGCGGGCAGCCGGGAATATATATATCGACGGGCAGGAATTTGTCGATACCAGAGACAACACTGTAACCCTCTTTGAAAGGACCACCGCCTGAAGCACACGCCCCCATTGCAATGACGTATTTTGGTTCCGGTATCTGGTTGTAAAGCCGTACGATCTGCGGGAGCATTTTCTTCGTCACCGTGCCGGAAACGATAATCATGTCTGCTTGGCGAGGGGTGGCGCGCATCACTTCCATGCCGAAACGAGAGAAATCATAACGGCTAGCTGCGACGCAGATCATCTCGATCGCGCAACACGCCAGCCCAAAAAACATTGGCCAGAGGGAATTTCGCCGTCCCCAGTTGTAAATTTTATCCAGCGTTGTAACCGTGACTTGTCCCTGAAGCTCTGGGGGGATATCGACTCCAGGATTATTAAGCTCGTCCGTCATCCACACCTCCACAAAAAAGGGCTCGCCCCTTCTCTACTCAAGAGCACGTGCCCGAAATGAAATTATACTTGGCGGATATTTGAAGTCAAGATTACGTATTCACGTGCGTCGACCCTCTACACCTGGGCTTTCTCATGGAAGATGTTATGCGGCTACATTGCCCATTACTCTTGAATTTCACGCCACATGAAGTAATTCATAGCCTCAAGTATTTCGACTTCGTCAATGATATTGAAACCGAACTTTCTATAGAAAGATACATTGGTCAATGTATCTGTTTCTAGATATGCCGGTAATTTGTGTTCGTCAACCAACCTGCAATAGCGCTCCATTAATAGTGTTCCAACACCGAGATTTTGATATTCCGGTAGGACACCAATCGGGCCAAGATGACGATGTACTATTGACGGGTCGTATCTTGCCCAGCACCCTACCCAGTAATTGTGGCGATCCTTGAATGAAGATAACTTTGGATTTCTAGTGTCAAGCAGTTCCTGGACCTCTTGCGATATGAACCGATCACCACGGCAGATATAAGACCTGCAGACCCCAACGATCTGACTTCCTTGCTTTGCCATGATCAAATCTTCAGGACGATCTCTGAGCAAGGCTAAGAACGCATTTTCGATTTGTTGACGCTCATTTTCACTTTCACCTTGATAAACGGCCACATTGATCGGATTACGAAGCATTGCATGGCTGAGAACTTCAGCTGCTTCTTCAGTTTCAGCAGGTCGCATCTGCTTGATCTCAAAAGTAGTCATCCATTTATCTCCTCAGGGTTTTTTCCGCCAAACAGTTTCGAGCTTCGCGAAGCAACCTCGCAGGGGGCGGAGCGAAGCGGAGATGGCTTAGGGGAGCGAACCCCACGTTCCGCTTTACGTCCCTCGCGAAGCACCGCGAAGCGTCCCGAAGCCGAAGGCGGAGCGGATACCCGAAGGGTGCAGTCGCTTCCAGCGAGTCAATCCATAAATCAAATTAGTTTGACAGAATTCATGCCGCCAAATGTGATAAAGAAAAGCCCTAATAATGATCAAGTCCGCTAGCCCGCCGTTCAAAGTTTATGTTAGGCGAAGGGGACACCCATCGGTTCGCGAGCGTGGCAATCTTCTAAGGGGAACTAGTACGGGTCAGCTTTTGTTAAGCTCATCCGAATAGTGCGAACATCAACATGATTGTTCCGATGCCCATCAATAGAACGCCTGTGACATTGTTGCGCCTACGGTTTAATATGTAAAGTAAGCCAACAAACATTAGACAAGGGCCGCCAATCAATAACGTAAGATAACTCATGTCAATCACCCTCCAACTTTGATTTATCCCTTTGCCCTCTCAAGACGTTTCAAGTCCCGATTAATGTGCCTTGGAGGCTCTTGGTTCACCGACTTGATCAATCACTCAATATGTCCAAGAATTGAATGTTCCCCCCAGGTTCCTCGAAGTCTTAGGTTGAGGTCTAACGACCTCGAGCTGCGAAGCCCCCCGTTCCGCCAAGCGCCCCCGAAGCGAAGCGGAGAGGGGTTTGGGGGGGCGCAGTCCCCCGTTTCGCCAAGCGCATCTCGCTATCGCGCAGAATTCTGTAAGGAAGCACATTGAAAGTGCGGTCGCCGACAGCGATTGGCCATGCAAACTAATTCTAGATAAAAGGAAACCCAT
>SOIH01000009.1 GCA_004376895.1 Anaerolineales bacterium
TCCAAACTGCACTGGCACATCGATTACCTGCTCAGGAAGAGCACGCTCATTGAAATCTGGTGGGGGGTCGGGGATGATCGCCAGGAGTGTTCTTGGTCTGAAATCCTCGGCAAAGCCGGCATGCTTTTTCCCCTCGGCTTCGGCAGCTCTGATTGCAATTGCGATGGGCACCTGGTCGCTTTCCGCACAACATCAGCGCTAGGTGAGGGGCGGGAGAGACTTAAGCTAGAAGTAGGATCGCTCCTTCTTTGCGAGGGAACTTCATAGGTGTGATATCAATCAGTTAAGTCGGAAGGAGAAGGCAATGGGAACTCGCAGGATTAATATTCAGGTCGGTGAAATCGTTCTCACCGCCAGGTTGAACGGGACGGAAACCGCGGATCTAATCTGGGAAGCACTTCCTTTCGAGGTCAACGGGACCCGCTGGGGCGATGAAATCTATTTTGAGATCCCTGTGGAACTTGCCGCCGCCTCAGACGCCCGGCAGGAGATGGTGGTGGGAGAGTTGGCTTATTGGCCCCAGGGCCATGCTTTTTGCATCTTCTTCGGTCCCACTCCGGTCAGCTTAGGTGAGGAACCGCGCGCTTATTCAGACGTGAACCCCTTTGGGCAGATTGAAGAAGGATTTGAACAGCTGAGCAGCATTGAGGACGGCACCACGGTTACGGTGACGAGGTTGAACGAGTAAATTCAAACTTCCTTTAGCATATACGTCTCGCCAAGGGTATACCCCAGCTTCCGGTAGTAACCGCGGGTTCCCAGGGCAGCGATCACCGCGACCCGTTGATAACCAGCCTGAGCGGCAATGGCTTCCGCTTCCTTCATGAGATCCGAGCCCAAACCAGCGTGCTGGGCTGCACCTTTCTTCGTGGTGCCCACTTCCAGTGATTGCCCGTATACGTGCACTTCGCGAACGATCGCCGCACCCTCTAGATCGTCCAGCCCTGTATCCGGTGACTCGGGTCCAGGAAGGGAAAGGCGTAGATAGCCAGCTAGCTCATCCTCTGACGTTGAAAATGAGAGAAAATGGTCCTGCGCACCGCCAGCCTGGTATGTCGATTGAGAAAAATCAAGGTTGGCAGGATCAATTACCTTACCTCGTACCTCGCAGCAACGGATGCACGAACAGTGAGAATCGCGTCGCTTCAACTCCTGCTGGACATCCTGGCGCAGGCTGGTTCGTTTATTCCCCGCGACAATATGCGTCGAGGGGATGTCGCGAATGATGCGATTGACGCGGCAGTAACGGGGGATGCCGGGTTTCAGATCTGCAATGAGTTCAATCAATTCCTCGGTCGTATAAGGCTTGTATTCCCCACGCTCCCAGAATTCATGGAGTTCAGTGTTCTCTAACAACTGGCAGGGATAGATCTTGATTTCATCAGGTCGTAAATCCGGATCCTCCCATAAGCGCGTAAAATCACGGCGATCTGATGCAAGCGTCGCACCCAGCAGGTTGGGCATCCAGTGCAGCACGATTTTGAAACCCGCGGCTCGCAATAGCCCCACAGCCTCTCGGGATTGAGCAACCGTATGCCCGCGTTCGTTCAGCGTCAATATTTGATCATCGAGGCTTTGGACCCCCATCTGCACCTTGGTCACTCCGAGCTCACGCAGGCGGGCGATCTCTCGATGGTTGATAAGGTCTGGACGGGTTTCAACCACCAGACCGACGTTCTTGTGGACTGCTCCTTCATTGGCTTGCTGCGCCTCAAGCAGATCTAGGGAGTCGGAGCCATTCATGGCATCCAGGCAGCGCTGGATGAACCACTTCTGATAGTCAAATCGATACGCACTCCAGGTCGCGCCGAGGATCAGGAGTTCAATTTTCTCTGTTGGGTGACCTATCGCTTCCAGCGCCTCGATTCTAGCGATCGTTTGTTCGTAGGGCTCGAAGGCATGATGGAGAGCGCGCATCGCGCCGGGTTCATCCGAAAGATAGGATTTTGGCATGCGCTCTTCTGTTGGGCAGAAGATGCAGTTTCCTGGACACGGATAGGGTTTCGTGAGAACCGTTACGGTAGTGACGCCAGATAACGTCCGCATAGGTTTCATGCGTAGACGCTGGATCATCTCCTGCTCGAACAGCCACTCGCCGGAGTCCGTCAGTTTCCGATATGTGTGAATGATCACATGTTTCCCGATGTAACCCCCGCCCGATAAGGGGTGATGGCGGACCGCATCCTTAACCGAAGCGCCGGCGCGCATCTCCTCCAGGATTCTCCTGGCGAGTTCGACCTGTTCGGATGTGTAGTTGCGGGCATCCTGCCACGCCTTTTGGGGGTCCATCAGCGTATAATCCAAGGTATGCGAGATGAAATTATCACCAGACTCCTTCAGCTCAATAGTGCATTCTACCAAACCTTTGCTGATCACTTCTCTCAGACGCGAGAACGCTTACAGCCCGGCGTTCTCCAAGCGCTAGAGAACCTTCCGTCGGAAGCCTGGGTCCTGGATCTCGGTTGCGGTAACGGCGAGCTTGCGCTCGAATGGCTCAGCCGTGATCCTGCGGGACGTTATATCGGGATTGATGCGAGCCCCCTCCTGTTGGAAATCGCCCGGGGAAAGGTACAGGATCCACGATTTTCCTTCCACGTTTTGGACCTCTCTGATCCCGCATGGTCGGAAGTGCTTGAGACGGAACTTGCAATCCCGCTCAGAGACCGCATCGATCGGGTCCTTTCCTTCTCCGTGCTGCACCATCTGCCGGACGCTGCACTCAGGAAACGCCTCGCCCTGCAGGTGCATCGACTGCTCAACGAGAGCGGTCAGTGGATCCATTCCAACTGGAATTTCTTAGCCAGCAAGCGTTACCA
>SOIH01000155.1 GCA_004376895.1 Anaerolineales bacterium
CGAATCGCACCTGGGGCACTCACGAAAAAACGCCTTGCAAGAGGCGCTTTTTATTTTAAACCCAATGAATTCGTCGGAGCGATTCGTGTGGTAAAACGGCAGAAGCCTACTTCTTTGAGAGAAAACTACTTAGCAAGTTCGCCCCGAGGGAAATGACCTCTTCGGTGATGTCCCCGTCGCCGTCCATATCAAGGAATTTAGCCAAACCAGGGACCGCAGATTCGGCTGTTTGCCGCTCAATCTGGAGCAAACTGGTGACGCCTTGTGGATCCATGGATTGCTTGTGTTTAATTTGACCCAGAACACCTAGAACGACTGGGGCAAGCATACTCAGCAATTGCACGGTTGTTTCGAGATCGAGACCGCTGGTGCGGCTGATGTTCTGCTCGAAGCCGCTGCGCTTATCGCCGAAGATATGACCAAGGATGGCAGAGCCGTTATCCACCGTCTTCTTCTTGGATAGGTTACCCAACAGGTCTTCAAGGATGCTGCCGTTGTGGTCGCGCTGAAGTGCCCCGGTTAGCGCCTGAGCACCATCTGAGGTTGATGCATTACGGTTGAGCGCACCAATCAACAGAGGCAGAGCCAGCGTGATCGCTTGTTGAGTCTTGTTCTTGTCCACCCCAAGCTGCTCGCTGATCCCGGATAGGGTATCGCCGGCGAGCAGCGGGATCAAGGTTTGTAACAGTCCGTCCATTGACAATCTCCTTTTAAGAATTGTAAGCTGAATGAATTACTGAGGACATAATCTTACCACCGGCAGGAAGGTTAACGACTCTATTCGGCAATTTTGTTATACCAGCAGCGTAAAGAAGGGTTATTCATATACATCCTACCTCATGTATGCATTCGATACAAAAAGGGAAAACAGCTTATGAATAAAACCAACGCAATCCGCATTCTTGAAAAGGCAGACATCTCGTATGAACTCCGCGAGTATGACCTGGGTGATGGAGTCCTGACTGCCGAGCGCGTCGCCGAAGTCCTGGGTTTTAAGCCAGAGCGGATCTTTAAAACACTCATTCTGCGAGGTGACCGCAGTGGACCGATGATCGCATTAACGCCCGCCGGAACGGAGGTCAATGTCCGTGCGTTGGCTGAAGCCTCGGGAGATAAGCGAGTGGAGATGGTCCCTCTACGCGAGGTTCGGGCGCTGACAGGTTACAAGCGCGGCGCGGTTACACCGCTGGGAATGCAGCGTATTTATCCCGTGTTCATCGATGAGACCGTCGAGCTCTGGGATCTTGTGGGCATCTCCGGCGGTGCGAAAGGTCTTGAGATTCTCCTCGCCCCATCCGATCTACTGCGAGTTACCAGCGCGGTAAAGGCGGATTTCGCCAGATCGGTGTGAGCGACAGGGAAGTAACGACCACTGGGTAGAAGAATGGAGGACGCGGTTAACCGCGTCCTCTTTATACTCCTGAGATTTGAGAGGCTAAGGCGAAATGCTTGAGCAGTGACGAATCAAAACAACTTACTCCAGGGGTGGCATGGGTGCCGCCGCTTGAAAGTACTATGCGAGTTTGTCCTGCTGTTTTTCGTACCTCTTATAAAGAAAAAAACCCCCCACATTTGGAGGATATCAAACAAGTAATTATTTCGAACTGGGTATTGGTCAGGACGATAAGGGCAAGGAAGTCCCTGTGGTTTGAAAAAACTTTACCGCGGTTTGGCGAAGACAGCGGTTGTATAAGCTTTATACGTGCTGTCGGTCCAGTACTGGTACCCGACACCAATTTCTGTGTACGTTGGATTGAGCATGTTATCCCTGTGACCGGGGCTGTTCATCCAACCGTTAAAGATTGACTGCGCCGAACTGCTGCCGGCGAAGATGTTCTCGGCGATGGCCGAGTAGGTATAGCCCTGGTCGCGCGCTCGGTCCCACGGCCACAAGCCATCAGAACCCCTGTGATCCACGAAATCGTTGCAAGCCATGTCCTCGCTGTGAACCCGCGCTGCCGCAGTCAATTGACTCTGCTGGCTGAGCGTCCCGATGTCTCTGCTCTGGCGTTCTTGGTTAATGAGCTGGATCAGGGAGCTCTCCAGACTGCCATTGCCGGAAGGATTGCATATGCCAGAGGTCGGAGTCGGCGGGAGAGCAGTATGGGTCGGAGTAGAAGTCGGCGGCGGGGAGGTTGACGAGGGAGGCGGTGGTTGGTTGGTGGACGTCGGTGGTGGGACAGGGGTGTTACTGGCAGTGGCGATCTGCGAAGTTGGCGGGGGAGTTGTCGGCGGGGATGTCCATGTGATCGTAGGCGATGGGGTGGTGGTCCAGGTTGCACCGGTAGTACCCATCGTGGTCGTGGTTGGTGAGGGGCTTGCGGTTGATGTCCCCGGAGTCCCGGATGGCGTTGTTGAGCCGGTGGGCGCTGGAGATACTGTGGCTGTCTCCGCGGGTAGTGACGCTAGTGTCGTGGATTCCGCTGGCTGGAAAGGTGTTGGTGACGGCGCATCCGAAGCGCTATTGTCGGAGGGGAGGATCAGGTCCAAGCTCTGAGGGGATTCGTTCCCAACGACGTCGTCTGGCAGGGCGGCTTGTACTTCTGCGATAGACTCTTGGGCAAATCCGTTGAGATTGAACTCTGATAGGAGAGCAGGAGGTGCGTTGCAGCTAAGCCCAGCGAGAGCCAGTGCAAGCACAGCGGCGAGCAACAGCAAACCAGGCGCTTGGTTGCGCCGCGGCTTCATTTTTCTAGGGCGTTTCTTCCAACAAAAGTGCATGAGGTCTCCACCGCTTCCGTCCATCTGCACACCGGCTGGCAACCGCGGGAGAGCCCATCAGTTGTAGATATTCTGGAAGGCTTGAATGAATTATGATCCATGCAGATTATCGATCACTATAGAGAAGATGTACCAGCGGCGGGATTTACCCGCCGCAAAGTACTTCGAAGGTTAATTTGAGGTGCATGCTTTTGAGAGGACGGGCAACCAACGCTCAGATAGTTAATGCTTTAGCAATCTCTCCATTTCATCTGTTTTCATCAATAGTGTATTGGGTTGGGTGAATCTACGCGAGGTCAGATCCAGGGCACGTACCATGTCTGGAACGATATCGCGGACGGTGGCGAAAACCTTATGCAGCGGTGTTTTCGAACCCATGCCAACCGTGAGGGCGACTTCATTGTTGATATGCATCACCAGCTGCTGCATCTCTGAGCCAGTGATCATTGTGAATCGCCATTTTCCAAATTCGACTTCCTTCTGTGCACTCTCGCCCAGGCGCATGATGTGTGCTGTTGAGGCGATAGCCTCGTCAAAACCCGAATCAAGCTCCTCGGGATAGCTAGATAACATCAACCCATCGTAGTCGACAATTATCGCCCAGCGAAAATCGACGTCTGGGTTGTCGAGACGGGCAAGAGCGTCAGTCAGAGCCTGGACGCGCGGATCAACGGTTTGAAGCGAAGACTCAATACTCGTATCCGGATACATAATTTCACCTACTCCTATTAGACGGCCGTACGCTACTATTCTGACACAGATAGGTCTGGAACCGACTTTGCGAATAGCTAACAAATTTCCGCCCTAAAATAAGGAGACATACCGAGTTTCATGTAGAATAGGCGAGGTTCCTCGTATAACCCATTGTGATCGAGTTGGTTATGAGACAGGCGCTATTTAGGTTTTATTCTGAACTAAACGATTTTCTCCCAGCAGGATCGCGGTCAGTCACGGTATCTCACCTTTTCGTGGGGACCCCGGCCATTAAAGACTCGCTGGAGGCTTTGGGGGTACCTCATACCGAGGTGGATCTTATTCTTGTGAACGGCGAGAGCGTTGATTTCAGGTATCTGCTCCAAGATGGCGACAGAGCGAGTGTGTTTCCGGAGTTTAGGTCAATCGACATCACGCCCATTCTGAAAGTTCGCCCCGAGCCATTGCAAGAAGTGCAATTTGTCCTCGATATCCACCTAGGGCGTCTGACGTCCTATTTGCGCATGATGGGATTCGACAGCCTGTATCGGAACGATTATGCAGATAATGAGCTTGCCAGCGTGGCGCACAATGAGGGGCGCATCTTGCTGACACGGGATCGAGGATTGCTCAAGCGCAGCGAAGTTACCCATGGTTATTATTTACGGGCTAGTCAGCCTTATGAGCAATTGATTGAGGTTATGCGCCGGTTTACCTTGACTCGTTTGGCGGCTCCCTTCAAGCTGTGCATCCGCTGCAACGGCATGCTTGAAGATGTGTCCAAAGAGATGGTCCTTGACCAGCTCCCGCCAAAGGTTAAAGAACGGCATGTCCAATTCCGTCACTGCCGAAGCTGCGGACAGGTCTACTGGCAGGGGTCACACTACGAACGCATGTGCCGCTTCATAGAGCAGGTGTTTAAAGAAGTAAATGGATCGTAAGCAATAAGGGTGCAGGGTCTGCGAATTGAATGGTTGTTTATGGGCGAGGTTACCAGCGACCCATGGGTTTGTCTTGCGCAGGATAGCCTAGAAAAGACAGCATCGCCTCACGTCCTCGTTCCAAGATAGGATCACCATGCGATGGCAGCAGATGAATATAGTCTAGTTCGCTAAGGCGGCGCATCGAGGCGTCGGCCAGGTTTGGGTCTTGAGAGAATGCTGCGAAGGGTGGGGAGAGTCGACCCTTCAGATTCATGACCGCGTCTCCACAAATCATCGCTTGATCATGCGGATGCAGGAAGCCAATCTGTCCTGGCGAGTGACCGGGGAGATGGATCACGGCCATCCCGGCCGCAGATTCCCCGCTTTCGATGGTTTTAGAAACGGGTATTCCCCAAGCGGTTTGCATGAAATTACGGGCAACCAAAAAGAGCGGATTCTTCGATGGGAGGAAGCGATAATCAGATTCGCCGTTGATAAAGGGAGCTTCCGCTTTATGGCAGATGATAGGTGTGCCCCATGCCGCCCGAACCGCGCTCAAGCCGCCGCTGTGGTCGGCATGCGCGTGCGTCAGGAGGATCTGCCGTGGGCCTTGACTTACCGTTAGCCGGGCGATAGCAGCTACGACCTGATCTCCGGTCTCGGGAGGACCCGAGTCGATCAGAGTCCAATCCGCACCGGTGCGCACCAACCAGATCGACACCGGCGACGAGAGTAGACCGAGGACTTTGTACTTGATTTCCAAACGCCATATGCTGTTACTGACCTGTTGAAAGCCCAATGTCATTGTCCTTTCGTTTCGAATTCTCGGATCAAACCGGGAACATCCACTAGCTTCTCAGCGATCTTCTCAGGGATTATTTGCGTCACGGTTGGCGTCTCAGCCTCAGGCTTGAGCCATATCTGGTGAATCCCGGCGCCTTGTGCGCCGAGAATATCCGCTTCAAGTCTGTCGCCGATCATAACAACAGATTCAGGGTTCACCTGCCATTGGTCGAGCACCAGCTCGAAGGGTCGGGGATCTGGTTTCCGTATCCCGATTGCGGCCGAGATGATGATCGGATCGAAGTAGCCGCGAATTTCAACTTTATCGATCAGCCGCTGCACATTCTCTACGTCTCCGGCGTTTGAGACCAGGCCGAGCTTTCGACCTTCCTCGTGCAGTTCGCCAAGCACCGTGTGAAGTGCTGGCATAGGCCGCCAATGAATTTCGCTCACGCTGTAAAAACGCTTCAGACCGCGCCCCAGGATATCGGGCGAGATTCCTTCATGCCCGAAGGTATTCAATGTCTCTTGCAGTAGGGATGTAGTGGAACGCTCAAGTTGGCTGGATTGGCGCTGAAGGTCATATGCTTCCAGTGCACGCTCGAATGCCGAGCGGAAACCGCTTCGATCGAAGTTCAAACCATCTTCTTGGAGCTGATCAATCATGAGATCCAGGCTATCTTGCAAGAGAATAGGCCAATCGCCATCGAAACGAATTAGCGTCGAGCCGAGATCAAAGATAGCCCCACGAATCGCCTTTTTCATGTGAAATCAATACTCGCGTGATGGATCATAGAGATTTAACAGCGGCATCTCGGATAGATAATGCTGGATGTTCACGGAGAACAACCGAATCGCCCGTTCGAGGTATTGGGGAGATGATCCACCGATGTGGGGTGTAAGAATGACATTTTCCATCTCCCATAGTGGGCTGCTTTCAGGGAGTGGTTCGATGGGATAGACATCTAGCGCAGCACCAGCTAAACGGTCCAAATTCAGCGCCTCAACCAATGCGCCATGGTCCACGATGCCGCCACGGGAGATGTCGATCAGATAGGCGCTCGGTTTCATAGCTTCAAAGATGGCTTCATCATAGATGCCCTGGGTTTCCTGGGTGAGCGGAAGGGTGACGATCACAAAATCACACAGAGAAACCATTGAGCGCAGAGCTTGGGGCGGATAGATGCGATCGGGTATTTCCGACTCAGGATCACCGAGCCCTTCGAGCGAGTAACCGTCATCAGAAAGATGCTTCAAGTCTCGCTTGGTTGCCAATACGCTCGCACCGAACGTTTGACACAAACGTGCGATTTCGCGGCCAACGCTCCCATAACCGACAACCCCGACCGTGCTTCCGCGAAGTTCCTGTGGCTGGTACCGCTTAAGACGTCCCGGCGCCCAACGCTCCTCGGGAGTGCTATGAATGATCTTCAGCATACGGTGAGCCAAGGTGAGGACGAACATCAATGTCAACTCGGCTAACTGGGGGGCCGAAGCACCACTCATCGTAGTGATCGTCAAATCCGAGCTGAGAAGCGGATGACCTATGATATGGTCCACGCCACTATAGTGGATTTGGAGCCAACGTAGATTAGGAACGAGATCTGCGTCAGGAAGTGCGCTTAGCGTATAGAGGATTTCGATCTCCTGCAACAGATCCTCCGGAAGGTCTTCCGCGTCGCTGGTTGGGTGAGATGTTATCTTCAAGCGCGGAGAGACGGCTTGCAGGCGCTCTATAAGCGCAGGAGGGAATGGTACAGTTAAAAGAAGATGGATATCTGATTCGCTCATAAGCTCATTTTACATCAGACTGGGGAGTACGCCATGGGCCAAGCAGAGCAGGGTGGGGGGACCCTGGATTAACACAAAGCGCAGCCACGAGCATTTAAGCCAAACCAGACGAACATACACGGTGTGCTTGGTCAATACTCTGGTTCAAAAGCCATTTTGGCCAAGCCATGGAAGCGATGGGAGTTAGGATGAAGATAGGCGTTGTATATCCACAAACGGAACTCGATCCAGATCCAATTGCGGTCAGGGACTTCGCGCAAACCGTGGAGGACCTCGGTTTCACGCATATTCTAGCGTATGAGCATGTACTAGGGGCTTACCCGAATCGCTCGGGCGGGTGGCAAGGTATATATTCGATAGAGGATTCCTTCATGGAGCCTTTTACGCTCTTCAGCTTTATGGCGGCAGTGACAGAGCGGGTGGAATTCACGACGGGGATCTTGGTCCTCCCTCAACGGCAAACGGCATTGGTCGCGAAGCAGGCAGCGACGCTTGATCGGCTTTGTGGTGGGCGTCTGCGCCTCGGGATTGGTGTTGGTTGGAACGAAGCTGAATACATCGCCTTGGATGCGAATTTCCATACGCGCGGCCGCAGGTGTGAAGAACAGGTCCAAGTTTTGCGAACATTGTGGACTGAGTCTTGTGTGATGTTCAACGGCCACTGGCATAGCATTCCACAGATGGGATTAAGACCCCTTCCAATCCAGCAGCCAATTCCAATCTGGTTTGGAGGGCATGCGGATGTCGTGCTGCGCCGAGCAGCGCGACTCGGGGACGGCTGGCTGCCCACATACAGCAGCGTTGAGGACACAAGGCCCTCCCTGGAGAAACTCGGAGAATATTTGGATGCAGAGGGACGTTCTTGGGATGAATTTGGGCTAGAAGCGCGCGTGCGCTTTTCGGAGGGAAATTTGGATGTGCTTGCGGGCGAGATGAAGGCGTGGGAGAAGGCTGGCGCCACACACATCTCGATGAATACAATGCGGAGCCAGCTTAATGGGCTGGATGAGCATTTACAAGCAACGCGAGTGTTCGCAGAGACCTTTTTGGATTAGGGTCCGCAGCCGGGGATGCGGAATCGCTGATGAAAAGATATGAGGGTAAGCACCATTGTAGGCCGAGGAGGCGCAGGTGAGATCTGTAAGCGTCGTTGGTGTCGGGCAATTACCGGTTGAGAAGGCATCCGAACTCAGCCTGCGTCAACTTGGGGGGAAGGCTGTCCGGCGGGCGATAGAAGATGCGGGCGTCGACCGGGTCGATGCTCTTTTTGCCAGCAATATGCTGGCTGATGAGATGCAGGGCCAAAAGCACATTGCATCCCTTATCGCGGAGGAAGCAAAGCTCTTCGGTATAGAGGCGCTGCAAGTTCGTGCGGCGATGGCCAGTGGTGCCGCAGCGATACGCGTGGCGTTTCTTTCTGTGGCGAGCGGCGAAGCCGACGTGGCGATTGCTGTAGGCGCGGAGAAGATGAGCGAGGGCGTCGTTACTCCAGTGCTATCCAAGGCTCTCGACGCAAAGAAAGAGGTCCCCGACGGCGCAACGATGATCAGTAAAAGCGCGGAGCTCAAGCGTATGTACCTTGACCGCTACAATGTCCCGGAGGATGGACTGGTTAACTTCCCTGTCGTCGCTCATGATAACGCACGTTCCAATCCCTTTGCGCTCTTTAAGAAGGCCGTCAGCCCGACTGAAGTTCAAAACTCGAGGGTGATTCATGGTCCGCTCCGTTTGTTCGAGTGCTCGCCGATCTGTGATGGGGCTGCAGCCGTTATTCTGGCACCAAGTGAACAGGCACGCGCCTACAACCCGCATCCGGTTCAGATACTTGCATCCAGCGTCGTCACGGATCGCTTTCGCATCGATGATCGACAAGATCCACTCCAACTCGAGGCAGCCCAGCGGTCATCTCATGATGCTTATCGAAAGGCGAACATCAACCGCGAGGATATCCACCTATTCGAGGTTCATGACGCCTTCAGCATTATGGCTTGCCTGCAATTGGAAGCGGCTGGTTTTGCCGAGTCCGGTCAGGGTTGGCGGTTGGCGGCCGAGGATGAGATTAGTCTGCGAGGGCAGATCCCAATCACAACGATGGGAGGGCTTAAGGCGCGGGGGCATCCGATCGGCGCAACGGGACTATACCAGGCGTGCGAGATTGTTTTGCAACTGACTGGGCGCGCAGGTGAAAACCAGGTTCGGAACGCAGAGATCGGGATGATGCAGAGCATTGGAGGCGCGGCATCCACCGTGCTGACGCACATCTTCGGAGTCTAAACCGCTTGGAATTTCCCTTGGTGGCAGGGGTTACTGGTTGACTCTCGGATCGCAGACAAGCACATCCAGGTCGAGGAAGGATGGAGAAACACTTAGTCTAATCCCCGGTCGGCTTTCCGCACAAAGACCTTATCCTGTCCCGCAATAGCAAGCAACACATAGCCATTGCGTTTGTCAACGGATGGGGGCATTCCCTTGAGTCCTCTAGTTGACCCAGATAGCCAGGCCCATCCCCGCAGTGACAACACCCATCAACACAACTGTTAGCCCCGTATGCCCATTCGAGGCGGATTGGTACAGCCCAATGGCCGGGATCGTGATCATTGCGAAGGCGATGGCCTGGAAGGTGAAACGGTATCGATTTCGAAAAGAGACGCCATTGTTCATGAGGAAATGATCCAGAGAGCGAGCAGAGTTAATATGCTGACGAGACCGATGAGAGGGAAAATGTAGACGAGAAGGTTTCGCAGGATTGAGCCCTCCTTTCCTGCTGCGCCAGTCGTGCTAGCCGCGACGATGATTTTTGTTGGAGCGATGATAGAGCCGAGGGCGCCGCCAGCTGTTTGTGCAGCCAGGATGATCGGTACGCTGAAACCGAGTAGTTCAGCGGTGCGAAGCTGGAGGTTGGCGAAGACGACATTCGAATTCGTGTTCGAGCCAGTCATAAACGCGCCTAAACCACCGATCCACGGAGAGATGGCGGGGAAGAGAGATCCCATTCCCTCTGACAATCCACGCGCCAGGGTTTCCGTCATGCCGGTATGTGTCATGACGACGGCCATAGAGACCATGGCGGCGATGCCCAGGCTGGAGGGTAACATGCGCCGGATGGTGGTCTTTAGGACGCGCAACCCAGCGCCAGGGGCGTAAAGTCCGGCGCGAGAGTAGAGGAGGTAAGCGACAAGAGAGCTGTATGCGAGGATCGCTCCGGCGTGCCGGAAGAGAGGAATCTCGCGGCCGTAGCCGGCTGGAGTTGTGTACCCAAGCGATGTGCTGATTGCCGGGAAGTGGACCCGGATAACGAAAAAGCCGAGAGCTGAACGCAGCGGTGGAATGAATTGGATTGCAAGCGTGATGACGACGAGTGCGATGTAGCCAGAGAGAGCGAGCAGGAGTATTCGCCCCTTCGTTCTGGCAGTGTTCTGCTCGGCCGCTTGGCGGCCTCGGAACCTTGCGACGAGAAACCCAACGGCCAATCCGGCAGATCCGCCGCCGAGTGCCGCAATGTTCCATAAACCGTGCGTTGAGAGCGAGAATTGCGCAATCCCCATGGCGATGCCCAGCACCAGAATGGGCCAGAATAATCGGCGTACCGCTCCCCAGCCTCCGGAGATATGTGCGACTTGATAGCCACAGATCAGGCAGGCGATCGCCAAGAATGCAGCCGTGGGAGGCGCCAAAATCTCCCCAGCGTATCCGCTGGAGGCAATGAGTGCCTGAAAAGATGTGGCTAGCGAGCCAAAGGTAACCGACCAGGAATGACCAATGGATGGGATCAATACGGCAGCTAGGGGGGAAAACCCGAGGCCGACGAGAAGCGGTGCGGTGACTGCCGTTGGCACACCAAACCCTCCCACACCCTGGAGAAATGAGGCGAAAGCCCAGCCGATGAGCAAGGCTTGAAGGCCGCGATCTCTTGTCAGTCCCGGGATGGCATGGCTTAGGATTTGGATCGCACCCGCTTCATCTGCAACCCGATATAACAGAAATGCGCTCCATATGATGAGAAGAACATCGCTGGTCAAGAGCAGCGCCTTAACCTGGGAAAGGGCGACCAGGTCGATGTCAGCCCCGAAATGCAGGAGTGCCACAAGAACGGCTACAAACCACCCGGCAGGACCTGCCTTGGCAGCCCCCCAGCGGAATCCGACCATCAAAAGAATAATTACTAGAATGGGGAGTAGGGCGAGGAACCAGTCGATGAGCATGGGTTTGGTTTCAGAGGCGATGGCGATTATAGCATGGGGCACAGGGATCGAAAGTAAGCGGAGATTGTGCAGGTCGGTGGTATTGGTTATCAAGCCCTATAAACGAATGGGACAGAGTGGATTCCCTCGCTTTCAACTCGCCGGACGCTGGTTTTGGGTGGAAATTGATGATTATTAGCCAATTAGTCCTAGACGGCGTAGGGATTCCGTAGGGCAGTCGTGTAGGATCAGCCACGCGTCTCCGGGGTTGATTCATATATAGTATAGGAAGAAGGGCAATATCTCTTCTTCTCCTCCTTAAGAGAGGGCCGGGGTCGGCGTCCCCGGCTCTCACGATTCTTATTGGTTTTCAACCTGGCCGCGCCCATTCAATACGTTGGCCGATCTCCCTAATCTTTATGTTAATAAAAAAGCTGTTAATTCCATTGGGCTGTCGAGTGGTTTTCATTCAGGTGACGGGATGATGATATCCTCGGCAGGTATGGAGACGAGGTGGAGCGTCACTGGACGATCGAGTGCTTGCACAAGATCATTGCGGAGACTTTCAGCCGTATCCTCCGAGAACGCAATAATGGCATTGAAGGTCACATCTACGTTAACCTCACCGTCACTTTCGCTAACGTCCAATTGCACCAAGTCCAGACCGGGATTTGTCTCTTCATAATACTGGAGAGTCGTTTCCACAACTTGGTAAGTTTGAGATTCGCGAGCGGTGTCAATAAAGACAATCGCCAGCGGGATCATGATCGCGATCAGCATCACCAAGGATGTAATTAGCCCGACGCGTAATCTCGCCTTCTGTTCCGCGCCCGGGGTAGGTCGAAAACCAAGCAGGAGAAGAGTAATGGCACCCGCGAACGCGATAGCGATAAGGTTGGTAATGAAGAGCAGGCTCGCGCCCCCGGCGATGTTGGCGTCCCACATAGCGATACCGATGCCAATGACGCCCAGAGGAGGCACAAGCGCAGCCGCGATGGCCACACCCGGGAGTGCCGTTGAGACATCCTCGCGGGCGACGGCGTAGGCTCCGGCTACTCCGGAGACAAGCGCCACAGCAAGATCAAATAGATTTGGATTAATCCTTGCTGTAATTTCATGTGTTACGCTGCGCAGCGGCGAAAGGGCAGCGAGCAAAACCGCCAGGCCGATCGCGAGCGCAATCCCCTTTAGGGCAGATTCAAAGGCAATCCACAGCAGACGAACATCTCCCCGAACAACAGCCAGACTGATTGCGAGGATGGGGGTAAACAGAGGAGCCACGAGCATTGCTCCGATGATGACAGCGGTACTTCCCTGAAGTAGGCCATATGTGGCGATCATCGCCGCAAGGCCCATCATGACGAAGTAGTCTGTGTCCGGTTGTGCGCCATGATAAACACCTCGATAAACCTTGGCTTGTTCTCTGCGCGTGAGCTTGGGAATCGATTGGTAAAAACCGTCCCAAACCCGGCGGAGCCAAAAACGAGGTAAACCGCGAAAGCTCTTAGTAATAATAACGGGTGTTGGACATGCTCGGGCAGTTTTCTCCGGAAGCGCGCCGAAAAGAACCTGATCGATCAGGCTTTCTTCAGAGGCTCCCATGATCACTAGATTGCTCTCGGATCCGGCCTGAACAATTCCGTCAACGACGGTGTGTGCGCGCACAACATGGCTTTCGATGGGAAATTGGTCCACCTCGGTGGATGAGGCATCGACTTGTGGAAGCGATGAGAGTTGTTCCCGCAGCGCCTCGATCGTGCTTTCGATTCTCTGCCTGCCCCCTTCAAGTTCACTCTCGGTAGCATCGGGTCGGGTGACGTACACTGTCTGTGTTGTTGCATCGAACTCTCGGGCGAGTAAAAGGGCAAGCCGCATCGCTAGTGGAGCGTGAGGACCGCCAGCGGTGGGAATCAAAATACGATTGATTTGCAGGGTCGGACTCGCCATGTCCCTGTCAGTTTGTCCCTCTACCACATCTGTTCGCAGCGATGATAATCGCTTGGGGTGATAGGCGACTACAGCAACGTCACAGGGGGCAGAGTGCACCACAGGATCCATTATTCTTCCCGTTCGCGTGCCTTCCTCAGGAGTCTCCATTGGCCATGACATGAGAATCAGGCTGCAGTTTTCCTCGACCGCGGTGTCTTTTATACCCTGGGCGACACTGCTCGCCAGGCGGGTGATGGGATATGTAGGTACGTTGTTTTTCGCACTCTCGCGTGTAGACCATTTGAAAAGCGTATTTTGCTCCTCGGCTATCCTCCGCCCCTCCTGTATGGCAAGAGGATCGGCGGTAGGGATGACTTGGAGTGGGACGACATCTCCGTTGGTTTGGCGAGCGAGGGCGTTTGCCAGCCCTAAGATGAATCGACGTTCCACCCCGGTGCCGAGTGGAACGAGGACACGAAAGGCACCCTCTCGCCTTTCAGTCTTGGGGTCCTGGCCAAAAACAGTTACCCCGTGTTGAGCCTCGAGAAGGCGTGATCGTGCGTACAATAGCAAGAGTACTGATCCAATGGCGATCCACCCGGCAGCGCCCAGCAAACCTACGGGCACTAACCCAAAGAAGAGAACGATGCTGAATATGAGAGCCAGGATTGGGACAAGCGGGAAGAAGGGAATGACGATTGTCCTTCGCCGCTCAGGCTCGGCTTGTCGGCTGCGGATCGCTGCGAAGTTAACAAGAATCACCAGGACGAGGAAGAGGCCGGCGGAGATCTCAATCAACCATCCAAACGGCATGAGTAAAATCAGCAATGAGCCCATTAGGGTCAATGTGCTAAAGATGTAGGGCGGCAGACGGAAAGGACGTTGGATACGAGTGAAAAAGAGTGGTAGTGCCCCCATGCGGCTGAGCGAATAGAGCACGCGTGCGCTGGTGAGCATGCACTCACTTGCTGCGAGAAGGAGAGCGAAGAAAGCGACACCCGTGGTCAACCAGGTCCGAAAAACCCCGGCACCGGCGAGTGAGCGGACTACAGCTGCTGGCTCATCCTGAAGGGAAAAGGATGGAAGTGCTGGAACAAAGAGCTGGACGGCGATCAGCAGGAGACCGCCCACCAGGAGTGTCACCCACAAGCCCTGGGGCAGTCGGATTTGGGGCATGAGAATGCGCCGCCTAGAAGATGTGATTGCCTCTAAGCCCGCGAAAAGCGTTATGGAAGATGCGACGGCAAGAAGGTAATTTTTTGCCGAGGAGTCGGATAAAGCGGAATATGAAGAGGGTTCCCACGAGGGGATAGCGCTTACCAGAAGGGCCACAAAGGCCACGAGGAGTACCAACAAAACCGACGTGAGCATCCCTCGGCGAGGGAGAAGATGGAAGAGATTTATAAGCACCAATATGATGAGCGCACCCACAGCGGCCAACGTAGCGTAGGCTCCAATTTCGGGGAGTAAAACGGCAAGGGATCTAGACGCGGAATTTAAGAGCGCAGCACAGAGCAGCAAATTTGCGGCAAAGGAAGACCAGGCGGCGATAAAGCCCATAGACTTCCCTAAGGATTCGTGGATAAGTGCGTGGATGCCGCCGCGCTCGCCGCTTCCCCCAAGAAGTTCAAGGATATTTAGGAGCGTCAATCCCAGGATGAGAATGGCGAGTAGGGCAGGCGTCGTGGAGAGAATACCGCCTTCGATGATGACATGAGCGGGGATGATGAAAGATAAACCCAGAGCGATGGCCAGTCCAAGCGCTGAAACCTGGGCTATGCTTTGTAAATGTCGGCTCAGACGGAGTTCACCAAGGAAGCTTTCAGTTTCATCTTTCATTTATTATTCCACATGCAAGACTCCCGGCGATCAGGCGGGTGTATGAGACATGGCATCCCTGATGCGGTGGATGCTTTGCAACAGTTTACCCCGATCTTGTTGAAGTGCCAGCGTGAGACTCTCGCGATGTGCTGATTTACCAAGGTATCCGTTATTTACCCAAACCACTGTATAATCGCATCTCGTGAACGAATCTGAATCCTCAGCCAGCCGTCAGATCGCACGCGCTAGTGGCGTGGTCATGGTGGGCTTCATTCTCTCAAGCCTGCTGGGGTTAATTAGCCAGGTGCTGATAACCCGCGCCTTCGGCACGAGTGCAGAGATCGATGCTTTTACCGCTGGCAACCGAATAACAGAAATCATATTTAATCTCATGGCTGGCGGGGCGCTTGCCTCCGCCTTTGTACCCACGTTTACCACCTTTATCACCCGTAATCAGACGCAAAAAGCCTGGCGGTTGGTTTCCTCAATCGCCTCGTGGCTTTTTGTCGGTCTTGGATTCGTTTGCGCTTTAGCCTGGCTCACGGCGCCGTGGTTGGTCCAAAATATTCTTGCACCATGGTTTGATGGTCCGCAGCAGACGCTGACCGTCTCACTGTTGCGTGTGATGTTGATCTCTCCCGTGATCTTCAGCCTGAGTGGTCTGTTGATGGGCATTCTGAATGGCTATCAACGGTTCTTCCTACCCGCCATCGCCTCGGGTAGCTACCGTCTGGGATTGATTATTGGTGTGCTGTTTTTGAGCCCGCGGATGGGAATCTTCGGTCTGGCCTGGGGAGTGGTCTTGGGCGCTAGCCTGCATTTAGTCGTCCAACTCCCCGGGCTGCTCTCCCTCGGCGGGCGTTTCTTCCGTGGCTTTGGTCTGGGCGACCCTGAAGTTCGTCAGGTTGGGCGATTGATGGCCCCGCGATTGTTGGGACAAGCCGTGGTTCAGGTCAATTTTCTCGTCAGCACCATCCTCGCCTCAGGAATGCCCGAGGGCAGCTTGGCGGCGATCGCCTTCGCGTTCACACTCATGCTTATGCCGCAAACAATCATTGCCAAGGCGGTCGGTGTCGCTTCTCTGCCTACATTCTCGGCCCAGGTCGCGCGCGGCGAAATGGAGGCGCTAAAGAATACCTTTGGACGCACTTTGCGAGGGGTAGTGTTCCTTTCGTTGCCGGCCAGCATCGGTTTGATCTTGTTGCGGCGGCCGATCGTGGCGCTGCTTTTTGAGCGCGGCTTCTTTACAGCGGAATCGACGGAGTTGGTCGCGTGGGCATTGCTTTGGTATGCGACCGGCCTGGTGGGGCACGCAATCCTCGAAGTGGTCGTGCGCGCGTTTTATGCCATGTACGATACACGGACTCCTGTTACTGTTGGCGTGATAGCGATGTCGTTGAATGTGGGTTTAAGTATAGTTCTCGCGGCGGCTTTTTCACGCCTCGGTTTACCTCCTCACGGTGGCCTTGCACTGGCGAATTCTTTAGCAACGGCGATTGAGGTAGTCGCTCTAGTGCTGCTCATACGGAAACGTTTAGGCGGACTTGGTTTGAGGCGACTTCAGCGGGGGCTCATTGGTTCCGTCGCTGCTTCGTTGGTAATGGCCGGAGGGCTATGGCTCTGGACCGGGATCACTGCTGGAGCAAGTGTGTGGCTGAGCGGAGTAGGCGGGGTGTTTCTGGGGCTGGGCGTGTACTGGACGCTAGCCTTCGCTCTGGGTGTGCCAGAGGCGCGCCAGCTACCGCGGATGGTTTTAAGCCGTTGGTATTGAATCACGGATGCGCCCATAACCCATACACAATCTGAGCGACTGCTATCCCCAGCACTGTGCCAATAAAAGCCTCCAGGGGCGAATGGCCCAAGACCTCCCGGAGCTTCTCCTGGCTGCGTGCAGGATGCCCTTCAAGAAAATCTTTAATGATGGTGTTGATGATTTTAGCGTGCTGGCCAGCCTGACGCCGGATGCCGGTTGCGTCGTAAATCACGATCATCGCCAGGGCGACTGACATGGCAAAGAGGGGTGTATCAAAACCGCTGGTGAGCCCGATGCCGTGCGCGGCTGCAGTAACGAGCGCGGAGTGTGATGAGGGCATACCTCCGGCGCGCAGCAGTAGAGACCAGTTCCAAGAACGAGTGCGTGCGTACTCGATCGGCAGCTTGAGAACCTGTGCCCCGCTCCATGCTAGCAGTGCGCCGATTAATACTTGATTCTGAAAGACCACCAGTGGATTCAACTACAGGTCACCGAGGTCTAGGTCGGTCTCGACGAGTTCGCCGGATTCATTCTCTGTGAGCTGCCGCAGCCTTAACTGGGCTTCCTCCAAGAGCTCGCTGCAGCGAGCGCTCAGAGCCTGACCTCGCTCGAAAAGAGCCAGGGAATCCTTTAGCGGCAATTCACCGCCCTCCATTTTCTCAACGACTGACCGCAGCTCCTTAAAGGCTTCTTCGTAACTCATCTTCCCAATCGTTTTTTTCTTTGGCATTTTCCCTCCTCGCCATATGGATGGCGGGTATGGCTCTTGTAGGGCTCGATCCGGCAGCGTTATGGAATAAGTGGTCCCTCTTTAGTATCTAGAATTTATTCACCAAGTTGGTCTTGGGCTTCGGCGTTGAAGGCCCCGTCTTGCACTTGGATCTGCAATGGGTCGCCGGAGCTGACCTGTGTGACGGAACGGATTACCTGGCCGTTTTCTGCTAGCGTAACAACGGCGTAGCCCCGGGCAAGCACGGTGCTCGGACCAACGGCGTGTAGGGTTTTCTCTAAACCCGTGATCGCAGCCTGAGAGAGATCCATTCTGTGTTGGACTGCAATTCTAGCGCGGGATGTGAACTCATCGAGTCTTTGCTGTTTGCTGGCGATGTGAGCGCGCGGGGAGGCCAACTTCAGGCGGGTGGACCACATTTCGAGCGACTGACGAAGCAAGTGAAGGTGCTCGCGGAACAGCTGATTGAGATCGGAGCGTTGGAAAGCGAGGTCCTCACTCAAAATCGCTCGATCCGGTGTGGCGACCTCCGCGGCGGCAGAAGGTGTCGGTGCACGCGAGTCAGCGGCGAAATCGGCCAGGATGACATCCGTCTCGTGACCAATCCCGGTGACAACGGGAACTATGGATTGGGCAACGGCACGCACCACATCCTCGTGGTTGAATGTCCAAAGATCCTCCATGGAACCACCGCCGCGTATGAGCAATATCACGTCGGAGCCGCCATCTTGATTGAGTGATGCCAATGCATTAACGATACCAGCAGGAGCGTCGTCCCCTTGCACCTGAGCAGGCGATAAGAGAAGGGTTACGAGTGGGAAGCGGCGGCGCAGCACATTCACGACGTCACGCAATGCCGCACCGGTGGGAGATGTGACCACGCCTATGGTTTTTGGCCACTCTGGGAGCGGCTGCTTTCGCTCCGGATTGAATAAACCCTCCGCCTCGAGGCGAGCCTTTAACTCTAGAAATTCAGCAAAGCGGGCACCCTCACCGGCTGGGCGCAGGCTTTCGGCGTAAAGTTGATACTGGCCACCAGCCTCATAGACGCTGATGTGCCCAAGGACATCAAGCATTTCACCGTCTCGCGGGAAGTGCGTTTGATGGGCAACTCGTGGCCGCCACATCACGCAGCGAAGCGAAGCATTATCATCTCTGAGGGTGAAATATAGATGACCGGAGGATGGTCGGGAGACGTTGGAGACCTCCCCGGTGACCCACATATCCTGCAATCGATAATCGCTTTCCAGCACTTGCCTGATGTAGCGCGTCAGATCGCCGACGGTCCAAATCGGGCGTGAGGAGAAGAGATTCGCGAGCGTCTCCATGGCGCGACGAAGCATACGCCAGCCAGAACCCTCTGTCAACCGGGAAGGTATAATGCCGGTATCGCAAAGCGATGTAACCGTAGACTGCGGTAATGATGTCTATATTGAAAGAGATGGGAGCATTGGAGTAATGGAAGAGCAGATCGAGGTGAAAGTAGGGAAATTGCTGCACGAGAAAGGGCTGACCCTTGCAGTGGCCGAATCCTGCACCGGCGGGTTGGTCGGACACCTGATCACGAATGTGTCCGGCTCATCGGAGTACTTTCGCGGTGGGATCGTGGCTTACGCCTACGGAGCGAAGGAGCGGTTGCTGGGAGTTCGGCACAAAACGCTCTACGAGTTCGGCGCGGTCAGTGAGCAAACAGCGCGGGAGATGGCGCGCGGGGCGCGCCGCGCGCTGAGCGCAGATATTGGACTGTCGGTCACAGGAATCGCTGGACCCGGGGGAGGGATGCCGGATAAACCGGTAGGGCTAACCTGGGCCGTTGTGAGCGCGCGCGAAGGTGATTGGGCGGAGCGCAATGTGTGGGATGGCGACCGGGAGGGCAACAAATCGGCCTCCGCCGTCGGGGCTCTGGCTCTGCTGCTCAAGGTACTGGAGATGAATATTGAGTGAAGTAATCCATGTCGAGGCACGCTTCGGAGAAGATGGCGAGATTCTTCCTTTAGTGTTCGTTTGGGAGGAGCGCCGCTTCACTGTTCTTACGCTGGGACGGCAGTGGCAGGAGGGGCAGTCGCGCCACTTCCTGGTTATGACCTATGGAGAGCAAGTGTTTGAGATCGCCTACAGCGAAGAAGACGGGAGTTGGTGCATGGGGCGCAGCCCCGCGGAATTTCGGCGTAAGCGAATGGCTGTGTAAGCAAAGGGTTTTAAGATTCGCAGTAGTCTTTTGCAAATTGAAGATTTAGAAAACAAACTGGGCACCTCATCAGGGGTGCCTGGCGACTCTTTAAACTTTGCTTACCTAATTCAAGTAATCCCGCAATTGACGGGCTCGACGCGGGTGGCGTAAACGGCGCAGAGCCTTGCCTTCAATCTGGCGGATGCGTTCCCGGGTAAGGCCGAATTTCTGGCCGACCTCCTCCAGGGTGCAAGGGCGACCGCTGTGCAAGCCGAAGCGCAGCCGTAGAATGCGCGCTTCGCGCGGACTCAAGGTTGCCAGGACCTCTTCGATCTTGTCGCGCAGCAGGTTTTGATAGGCCGTTTGAGTCGGTGTTGGGGCAGAATCATCTTCGACAAAGGATCCCAGCTCGGTGTCCTCATCCTCTCCGACGGGTGTTTCGAGTGAGAGCGGACGCCAGGATACCCGCATCATCCATTGAACCTTGCGCGCGTCGATTTCCATAGCCTCGGCGATTTCTTCCGGTGTGGGTTTGTGGCCGATGTTCTGTTCAAGTTGTCTGGCGATCTTATATAGACGGCGGATTCGGTCAGACATATGAACCGGAACGCGGATTGTGCGGCCCTGGTCTGCGATCGCACGTGTGATAGTCTGGCGGATCCACCAGGTCGCGTAGGTGCTGAAACGGTAGCCGCGGTGGTAGTCAAATTTTTCCACCGCCTTCATCAGTCCCAAGTTGCCCTCCTGGATCAGATCAAGGAAGGGCACGCCGCGCCCCATGTATCTTTTGGCAATACTCACCACCAAACGGGTATTGGCCTTGATAAGGTGATCGCGCGCCGCGCGAGCGTCCTGGATATAGCCATTGAGTTCAGCGCGCTTCTGGGCGGTCAGTTTTCCGTTGGGGTTCACTAATTCGTCTTCGGAGAAATTGCCACGCTCGATGCGTTGCGCGAGATCGACCTCCTGCTCTGTTGTGAGCAGAGGAACGCGCGCCATTTCCTTCAGGTAGAGCCCAACGGTGTCATCGCTGGAGATAGCGCTTAGATCGAAGGGCTGCTGTACGTCATCCGCTTCGATCTCCTGAAGCAGATGTGCGGGGACCTGAGCGATGTCTTCATAGACCTCGATGCCCGTGGTGCGAAAGAAGGTTTGCAAGCGCTCTAGCCGGTCTTCCGAATCTTCAACCTCCGGAAACACGGTAACGATATCGTCTGTGATTATGTAACCTTGGAAGTCCCCCTTTTCAATCAGGGCGGCAAAGGCTTCCCGTTTATCCCAACGATTCTTCGAAACGCTCATTCACACTCTCCTGATGACCCCGCGATACGCGGTCTTAAAGCGGTCGGAACGCGGAACTGATTCGTCGTCATCCCCCTCAAGATTACGAGAGCAATGTCTTTAACACCGCAAGCCGTGGATCAATCTCCTCCTCTGGGTGGCTTTGGTGTTCTTCAGTAATTATTTCACCGCACACTTGGCATAAACCCGTACATTCGACTCGGCAGATGGGTTGAATTGGCACGTCGAGGAGAAAGATCTCCCGCAGGATCGGACTGAGGTCTAGAATTGCATCATCGGAGATGGTGAGATGGGGGTCGCTATCTCTCGCAGACGGGTAGTCGAAGTGTTCGTCGAGTTCTGCGCTCAGGATTTGCTTAAAATCCGAGAGGCAGCGGACGCAATCGAGATCGATATTTCCCTGTAGGCGACCTTTGATGTAGATGCCCTGGCCGGTTCGCGACAATCGGGCTGAACCACGCAGGTCAGAAATTAATAAATCGTCTCCAATGAGGAGAGAGGACTCCTCAAAGTTAAAGTTGCGGCTGTATCCGACATCCTTGTTAAGCAAGAATCCGACATTAAGCCGCAACAGGTGACACTTAGTCAGGTTTGCACCGCCTGGCAATTAGGTTCCTAAAAAAGCGTTCGCATTATAGCATAGTAAGCAGTCGAAAGCAAGAAAACGCGTTTGTACGTAACATAATTTACTGATCCGGGTTAAAATAACCCAATATCTAGGGGGTTACACACGAGATGGTGCCACGAGTGGCGATAGGGTACTGTGCGAATAGTCAAATGAGGAGGGTCATATGACGCAGCTTCTTCTAGCATCTCGAAACCCGGGAAAATGCCGCGAAATGCGTGTTTTGCTACAGCCGCTTGGTGTAGAAATCATCGATGTAATTGAGTTGGAGACCGAGATGCGGGTTGACGAGATCGGGAAGACCTATGCGGAGAACGCAAGCCTGAAAGCGAGGGTATTCGCCGAGCACTTTCGGATCTGGACAATCGGTGACGACACAGGCCTCGAGGTCGATGTGCTCGAAGGCGCGCCAGGATTGTACTCGGCTCGTCTGGCTGGTCCTGGCGGTTCGGACGTCGACCGCCGAAAAACCTTGCTCTCCCTGCTTGGATCGCATCCGCGCCCGTGGACGGCACGCTTCCGATGTGTCGTCGCTCTCGCCGGACAGGAGGGGGGAATCGACCTGGCTGAGGGTGAGTGTGAGGGAGAGATTATCCCAGACGAGCGCGGCGATGGCGGATTCGGCTACGATCCAATTTTCTTGGTCAAGGGAATGGAGCGGACGATGGCAGAGATCAGCCCGGAGGAAAAAAATCTAATAAGCCACCGGGCGCGAGCCGTACAGGCTTTGTTCCCCACCTTAAAAATGCGATTAGGTGTCTAGCGAACTTCGATTTACAACTGGGGCGCTCAAGGGCGCCACTACAAACTTGCCAAGAAATTTTCAACCGCAGCGGCAACTTCCAGAGGCCGCTCAAGCATAACCATATGGCCGGCGCCCTCTATGAGGACTAGAGTAGTTTCAGGAATATGCTCGTCCAAATGACGGGCATACTTCAGGGGAGTCAGTCGATCCTGTTCGCCGCAAAGAATGAGCGATGGGATCCGAATCTCCGAGAGGCGGTCGAGGATGTCAAACTGGTTGCAGGCTGTGTAATCACCATGGATAATCTCAGGCCGAATCTCATACATGCGCATCTTGGCCAGCGCCACGATTTTCTCAGGTGTTTGATCGCCGTAAGACCAGGTGGTGATCACTTCCACCGTTTCTTCAAACCGGATTGGATCGGCGGCAGCTTGGAGGATCTCCTCGGTAACGCGCAAACGCCCGCCAGTGCCCACCAATACCAGCCCGGCAACGCGGTCCGGTTCATCTAACGCAGCTGTCATGGCGATGGCGCCGCCCATCGAGTGCCCGGCCAGCACCGCGCGTTCGATACCCTGTTCATCTAGCCACTCCACAACCCGCCTTACATAACCAGCGATGGTCGTCTCTCCCTCACCGGGTGATTCACCATGTCCCGGGAGGTCTAGGCCGAAAACGCGATAATTCGGTAGACGGCGCAGTTGTGGCGGCCAATGAAGCCGGCTTCCGCCCGAGCCGTGGATTAAGATAAGTGGCGGAGATCCGGCATGCAGATCTCCGCCGTGTTTACTGAAGTGTATGGCACCTGCCATCTATTCCTGTTCCTCTAACCAGCGCTCGGTCATCATCCCCGCTGCAGCGCCCTGGCCGACAGATGTTGTGATCTGGCGGAATACGGAATCCTGGATCTCGCCGGCAGCGAAAACGCCAGGCACGCTGGTCATCATGCGGTCATCCGTAATCAGATAACCGCTCTCGTCCAACTCTAATTGTCCCTCGAAAAAGCTGGAGTTTGGAAGGTGACCAATGAAGATAAAGACCCCATCGGTGTCCAATGCAAAGGTCTCATCTTTTTTGACATTGCGCGCGAGTGCCGACTCCACCTTGCCATCTCCACGAATCTCTTCAAGGACAGAATCCCATACGAACTCGATTTTCTCGTTTTCAAAGGCGCGCCGCTTGAGCGCCTCGCCGGCGCGTAGTTCGTCCCGGCGATGGATAACCCGTACGCGATTGACAAACCGTGTCAGGAAGAGCGCCTCCTCGATCGCACTGTCTCCGCCGCCGACAACAAGCACGTCCTTGTCGCGGAAGAAGAAACCGTCGCATGTGGCACAGAACGAGACGCCGCGGCCGATGAACTCCTCTTCGCCGGGGATCCCGAGACGATTCGGAGAAGCGCCGACGGTTACGATCACAGCCTCCGCTTCAAATTCATCCCCATGGGTTTTGATGTGGAATGGGGAACCCTTGCTGAAATCCACTTCGGTGACCTCGTCAACAAGGATGCGGGCACCAAAGCGTTCGGCCTGTTTCTGCATTAATTCGGACAACTCAGGCCCGCTTGTGCCCTCTGGGAAGCCAGGGTAGTTCTCAACCTCATTGGTGATCGAAATTTGTCCCCCGAGCTGATTCCCGGAGATTACCAGAGGTTTCAGGTTGGCGCGTGCTATGTAGAGTGCGGCTGTTAGGCCCGCAGGGCCTGATCCGATAATAATGACTTTTTCTTTCTGCATACGATCCTCACAAGTAATAATTCAGGATGGGATTAGTGATCACGGAGGCTTATTGTCAGTTCCTTGATGATGTAGCGCAGCCTTCCTTTGGAGTCCATAGGCGATTGCCGGCAGGGATTATCGGGAGCACCAAGGATAAAGCGGTATGGACGAAATAAAATTCAAGCTCATACGTTTTGCGCAGCTTTCACGCCTCTTGGAGCATGCCGTCATTGTAAGCCAACCCTTTACGCCGGGCAATGGATAAAGGTTTATGACAGCACACACCCCCACAACCGCAAGAGAATTCTGGAAACGAGTCCAGCACCGGCAGCTATTAGTACTGATCTATAGATGCGCATAGGTGTTGTGGATATTACGTCGATGACGGTCATGAATTGGTTTAGAGATTATTGGTTTCTTTAGTCCGAGGCATGTTGAACAGTGTCACAAGTGCCGCTTGCGTGGCCGCAGTGAGCCAGAAATTCCGTGTCAATCCGAAGACCAAACCGGAGAAAAGTGCCCGCAATAACCTCGCGCCGTTCGCGAGCTTGAATCGGTCTGTCTTTTCCGCCTGAAGAACCCAGACCGCCGTCTCTGCAAGGGCAAGGGCCGTACCGATCGCAACGCTTACGGGGAAAGAAACTGCCCATAAGGCAGCTGAGGCACGATACATTGCCCAACGAGGTTCTTCGCGAAGCGTCTTAGAGAGCGTGTGAGACCAGGGCAATTTGATCGGGCGTGTACGTAGAAAAAAAGCGGCAGCGGCAAGTCCCAATCCGCAGGCGACGGAAACACTCACCCAGCCCGACAGCGAATGACCGTACAATCCTGCATCGCGGCCGATGATCGCCCCAGTGAGCAGTGCAAGGTAAGGCAGAAGAAGACTGTATACCCAGGGGGCTGCGGTCTCCAGCGGCTCTCGCCAGGCGCCATATTTATCTCGTAACCGCGGCCAGACCCAGCTAACGACGATAGGGGAGACGATTAGTGCGAGAGACCAAACTGCTGCTTCCCAGGGCATCCTAATATTTACTCCTTCTATCACCCAATTGTCTGGTCTGTTAAGCCGGACAGATATCGTACAACTTTGGTCAGGAATGCTCCGCTACATTCTGTGTAATTTGGGATGGTTCGAGTAAAACCGAAAGCGTGATCTGTGTGCCTTCCCCCTCAGCCGATTCGATGTGTAGGATTCCATCGACGAGATCGGCGCGCTCGCGCATGTTCACGAATCCCAAGCTGCCGCGCTGTTCGTAACTGGCATCTACGCCGCCGACGTTGAAGCCTACTCCATCATCTTCCACTTCGAGGATGAATCGATCATCTTCGCGGCGTAGCCGCACCCAGATATGCGCAGATTCGGCGTGCTTGCGAGCGTTTTTCACCGCCTCCTCGGCGATGTAGAAGAAAGCGCCTTGTTTCCCGAGATCGAGTTCATGAGGCAGCTCGGAATCGGTCTCGATGAGGACATTTTGATGGTGGATCTCGTTCTCTTTATCGGCTAATTGATAGAGCGCAGCGATCAACCCGCTTCTCTCTAAAATCAAGGGTCGGATGGTGAAGAGCATGTGACGAATCTCGCGGGTTGTCTGGCGGGACATGTCCTCGACGCGCTTCAACTCCTCGGCAGCCTCTTTTGGATCACGCTCTATCAACCGTCTGGCAAAGTTCACCCGCATCGTAATCGCGGCAATAGTCTGTATCGGACCGTCGTGAAGGTCTCGGGCGAGTTTCTTCTGGGCTTCTTCTTCTAATTCGCTGATGCGCTTCTTCTCGGTCTCGAGACTCTCGTAAAGACGGGCATTGTGCAAGGCGACACTCACTTGTTGTGCGATGGCGTTTAGAAGATCACGCCGCTCTT